>NZ_NOZC01000024.1:0-1069 GCF_002258545.1 Rhodococcus sp. 05-2255-3B1
TCGGCGGGTGCCGTTGACGATGGTCACCGTCGATATAGCCACCCTGATCGGGTTGCTTGCGAACCCGGCGTATCTGGCCGGGCACGGTTCCATCGATCCCGATCTCGCCCGGGAGTTGGCGCGCAGCAGTCAGTGGCAGATCCTGCTCACCGACGCAGTTACCCTCGCCGAGAAACTCGGACTGGCCGTGCAGAACCCGGAAACCGGGGAATGGGAACGAACACCGAAAATGCAGACGCAGGAGTCGGACTCAGGGTCGGGAGCGACAGCGGACACGGATACGGCAACAGCGAAAACGGAGCCCGACTCCAGATCAGCAACGAGGTCGACCTCCGCATCAGTATCAGCGCCGAACAGGGTTACGCAGACAAACGCAACCGAGACCCACAGCTACCCCGACACCGAGTGCGCATCGGGCACTGAGACCGAGGCCGAGTCCTGCGCAGCAACGGGCACCGATACCGATACGAGGACAACTCCGAAAACGGGACCGGCGAACGAATTGTCCACCGCAGCATCGCCCACGCCCGCGCCCTCGCCGACCAGCGCGACCGCAACGAGCACGACCGCCTCGCCTTCTACTACCGACGCGACAGCAACCGCATCAGCACCACCGACAGCGGCGGGATCTGCGTCCGACCCGGGAACAGATCCCGACCGTGACTCAGATCCAGCAGCCGTGCATGCAGCATCGGCACGAGGTGCGGTCGGCACATCGAGTTCGACACCCGTCCCGACCGGAGAACCACCTCGAACACCGGATCCGGCACCTGCACCGACACCGATGCCGCCCAGCACTGCACCCGATCGAACCCGAACTCCTTCTGCTTCGGATCGACCCGAGCAACCCAGGACGGTCCCGCCGACACCTGGACTACCGCCGGCGACGAACAACGCAGCGACCACTCCAGGCGCAGACACATCCTCACCTGTACCCGACGGCGGCGACAACCAGCGACGGACGCAATCACTGACCTCCGCCGCAGCGCTGTTCTGTACCCACACTCCCGTCGGCAGGGGCACACGGCACAGCTCTGCCCTCGACCTGCCCTTCGCAATCCGGCCCAAC
>NZ_NOZC01000035.1:0-342972 GCF_002258545.1 Rhodococcus sp. 05-2255-3B1
CGGGATCAGGGGGCGGCGGGACTTGGGGCTGGGGAGAGCCGTGGAGGTCGGGTCAGCGCCCGGCGGTGATGGAGTCGACGTACGGAGTCAGCAGTAGTGCAAAATCATCTGCTGCGGAGGCGATATCGGGTGGCGGCTCGGGGATGTAGCTCAATGCCAGACGCACGATTGCCCGACTGATGACGTCTGCCTGACGCGGGCTCGCGCCCACCCACCCGCGTTGGAACGTCTCGGCCAGACGGTCTCCCGCACGCTCGATGAGTACGGCACTGTCGGTGGTGATCAGCCGGAGCAGATCTTCGGGTGCGTCGCCACCGTGCAGCGATCGCACCAGGGGATCGAGCGCACTCAACTGGAAGAACGACGAGAAGCCTTGGCGCAGAGCAGCCGATGCGTCGTTCTCGTGTTGATACAGCGCCGTTTCGCACATCGCGACGAAGAGGTCGGTCAATCTGATGGCGTACCCCTGCGCGACGCCGCGTCGTGAACCGAACTCGTTGTACAGGCTCTGTCTGCTCAGCCCTGCTGCCTTGGCGATGTGGCTCATCGTGACGTTGCGCCAGTTGCGCTCGTTCAACAACTCACGCAACGCATCGAGCGCGGTATCGCGCGCAAGACTGGACGCGGCTTCACGGTATCGACCGGGGGTCGACGTCTGTTCGGCTGCGGGCATGAACACGACTCTATCGAACGACCGCATGTGGTCGATCCAGCCAATCCGCTCCGAGGCGATCCCGATCGATGGGATCTCCGCTGGCGATGAAGGATCTGATCTGCCTGATGTCCTTCGGGAACCCCACACCGATGGCCCCGACGAGCCGGCCGTCACGCAGCGCGCATGCGGTGAAGCGGCGGTCGGCAACAGAGCCGCGAGCCATCACGTACTCGTCGGTCGCACCGGTCCACCCCGCGAACTGAAGGTTGACGCCGTGTTGGGTGGACCAGCCCCACGGGACGTCGAGACTGCCGGGATCCACGCCGATCATCGAGCGGGCAGCCCGGGTGGCCTGATCCAGTGCGCCGTTCCAGTGCTCACTCCGATACGTCCCGCCGAGGATCGTGTTGGGTACCTCTGCCACATCGCCCGCGGCGTAGATGTTCGGTATCGAGGTCCGCATCCCGGCGTCGACCAGAATCCCCGATCCGATCTCGAGGCCCATATCTGCTCCGAGTTCGACGTTGGGCACCGAGCCGACGGAGACCAGCACGGTACCGGCGGACCACGAACGACCGTCCGCTGCGGTCACGAGAAGTGTTCCGTCACGTTGCTCGGCGAGGTCGGTGACGGCGACGTCGGTGTGGAACGCGATGCCGTTGTCTGCGTGCAGGTCGACGTACATCTGCGAGATCGCGGCCGGAGCGATCCGGTTGAGCGGTGCCGCTGCGGCCTCGAGCACCGTCACCTCGGCTCCCAGGGACCGAGCAGCCGCGGCCGCCTCGCATCCGATCAGTCCGCCGCCGATCACCAACAGTGATCGGGTGCGCAGAATGTCGGCGTGCAAGGGCTCGACATCGGCGACACCTCGGAGGGTGAACACGTGGCCCGGAAGATCGAGTTGCCGGGCCCGAGAGCCGGTTGCCAGGAGCAGCGCGTCGTACGGAACCGGGTCGCCGTCGTCGAGCAGCACAGTCGAATCGGTGAGGCCGACAGCCGTGACACCCGAGCGCACGTCGACACCGTCGATCGCCGAGCCGAGCTGCACTTGCTCGATCGACTTGCTTCCGGTCAGCAACTCCTTGGACACCGTCGGTCGGCGGTACGGCGCAGCCCGTTCACTCCCGACCATCGTGATGGACCCGGTGAAACCCTCGGCGCGTAGGGCTTTGGCCGCGGTGTACCCGGTTGCACCCGAACCGATGATCGCGATCGCGTGCGGAACGGACGCACTCACCCGCGCTCGACCTCGACCATCTCGAAATCGACCTTGGCAGCGCCACAATCGGGGCACGACCAGTCGTCGGGAATGTCGTCCCAGCGAGTGCCGGGTTCGATCCCGTCCTCGGGCCACCCCAGTTCCTCGTCGTACTCGAATCCACACTGAACGCAGCGGTAGAGCTTCATGCCTTACTCCTGAAGTCGATTTTCTCGCGGACACCGCAATCGGGGCAGGGCCAGTCGTCGGGTACGTCGGACCATGCTGTGCCGGCCGGAAAGCCCTCGCGCGGAGCGCCGTTGGTCTCGTCGTAGACGAACTCGCACACCGGGCACTCGAAGGCGGCCATCACTTGGCTCCGTGCGCGGCGAGGATCTTCTCCCGCTTGGACGGCTGGATGTTGACCTTCGTGATGTCGCCGTCGTAGTGGTCGAGAACGCGGTGGTCCATCACCTTGCGCCACACGGGCGGGAAGTACGCCAGCGAGATCATGCTCGCGTATCCGCTCGGCAGGTTCGGGGCCCCGTCCATGCTGCGCAGAGTCTGGTAGCGGCGGGTGGGGTTGGCATGGTGATCACTGTGTCGCTGAAGGTGATACAAAAAGATGTTGGTCACGATGTGATCGGAGTTCCAGCTGTGCTCGGGGGTGCATCGCTCGTAGCGGCCGTTCTCCTTCTTCTGCCGCTGCAGGCCGTAGTGCTCGAGGTAGTTGACCGTTTCCAGCAACGAAAAGCCGTAGATCGCCTGAATCACCAGGAACGGCAGCACGATCGGACCGAACACCGCGACGAGCACCGCGTAGAGAACAACGGACATCAGCCACGCGTTCAGTACGTCGTTCCGAATGCTCCACGTGCTCTTGCCCAATCGCTCCATGCGCGTCTTCTCGAGCTCCCAGGACGACTTCAGGCTGCCCCAGACGCTACGAGGGAGGAAGGCCCAGAAGCTCTCACCGAACTTCGAGCTCGCCGGATCCTCGGGAGTGGCGACGCGAACATGGTGGCCGCGGTTGTGTTCGATGTAGAAGTGGCCGTAGAACGTCTGTGCCAGCGTGATTTTCGACAGCCAGCGCTCCAGACTGTCCTTCTTGTGGCCGAGCTCGTGCGCAGTGTTGATACCGACGCCGCCCATCACACCGATGCTGATGGCCAGACCGATCTTCGAGGCCAGTCCCAGTCCACCGTCGATTCCGAGCCAGGACAGGTTGTCGGCCGACCAGAGGTAGCAGGCGAACACCAAGCTCGCCAACTGGAACGGAATGTAGGCGTACGTGCAGTAGCGGTAGTACTTGTCTTCTTCGAGCGCCTTCATCACCTCGTCGGGTGGGTTGTCGCCGTCGGGACCGAAGAACCGGTCGAGGATCGGGAGCAACCCGTAGACGAGCAGCGCGCCGATCCACCACCAGACCGGGGACACGGCGTTCCAGCCGAGCTGGTTGAAGGCCCAGACCAGGCCGGTGGCCACGAACACCGCTGTGGGCGGGATCAACCCCATCAGCCAGAGGTAACGCTTTCGGTCGTGCCATTCGGCAACCGGCGTCTGCGCCTGGTTGTCGACATTCGATGCGGTCATCGTCACTCCTCGTGTAAGGCCGATCACTATGGATTGGACAATACACCGAATTTGTCATTCCGGTAGACAAATTTCGAGATTTGTACAAATGTTCCGGCTCTGTGGCCGCGACCACAGAGCCACCGTTCGGACAGATTCAGCTGCTACCTTCCGATTCGTTGTGGCCGGTAACAAACGGTCGCAGCGCACGCAGGTCCGTCTGTATCCCGTCGGGGGTACTTCACAACAGGAGTAGCTATGGACGCATTCATCGCCAAGATCATCGTCGACGTCATCCTCGGGCTCATCGGCAGCGGAAGCGCCGAGAGCGGCAGCACCGCAGTGAGCGCAATTCTGGGTTCCTGACCTCGAACGGCTGCGCCGGTGCGATATCGGCGCAGCCGACCCGAGCGTCGTGTCGCGGTGGGAGGACGTCGTTTGTAGTCTTAGCCGCGACGAAAGGGCACCCATCCAGCCATGAGCTACGACAACGACTACCCGTACGGCGACCATCGCAGCTCTCGTAGTCGCCGCAGGCGTCGTCGTTCCAAGAAGAGGACCGGCCGACGCATCCTGCTCGGTTTCGGGGTCTTCGTCGTCGTTGCGCTCGGACTCGGTGCCTGGCTCGCCTACACGGCCAATACCGCTTATACGTACCTCGATCAGGCTCGGGGCTACGCTCAGGCAGCGAAAACTGCTCTGCTGGCAGGGGATACGCAGAAGGCCGAGACCTCCGTGGACGACGCGGTGCGCACCTCGACCCAGGCGAAGGACGCCACCGATTCGGTGATCTGGCAGGCGGCTGCCGCGATTCCGTACGTGGGTCAACCGCTGGACGTCGTCTCGCAGATCACGGACGTCGTCAACGGGCTGACCGTGGATGTGCTGACGCCGTCGGTCGAGGTGGGGGCCACACTCGATCCGAGTCAGCTGCGCGGGCCCGACGGTGCCATCGACATCGCTGCTCTGCGCGCCGCCTCGCCCGCGCTGTCACAGGCCGCGGCCGCAGCGGACGTACTGAACTCGCAGTCCCAGGCCATCGCGGAACCGGAGTTCGTCGCTCAGGTCGGCGACGCTCGAACTCAGCTGCAGGATCAGACGCACGAACTGACGACCCTGTTGACCAACACCGACATCGCCGCCAAGGTGCTCCCCGCGATGCTCGGTGCCGACGGTCCACGCAACTACTTCATGGCCTTTCAGACTCTCTCGGAATCTCGTGGAACCGGTGGACTGATAGGCGGATTCGGCATCGTGCGTGCCGTCGACGGCAAAGTCGCGGTCGACTCGCTCGCCAGCAACGCCGAGCTCCGAATTCCGTACGACCCCATCGATCTCGGTCCGGACTTCTTCAACACCTACGAGAGTCGGTTCCAGCCCACGCAGAATTGGCAGAACAGCAACGTCAGCCCGCACTTCCCGTATGCCGGGCAGATCTGGCAGTCGATGTGGGAGCAGGAAACCGGCGAACGTGTCGACGGCGCTCTGGCCACCGACCCTGTTGCCCTCGGCTACATCCTCGATGTCGTCGGTCCCATCACGATGGGTGACGGTGAGGTGATCGACGGATCGAACGTCGTTCGGATCACGCAGTCCGACGCATACTTCCGCTTCGAGGACGACAACACCGCGCGCAAGGCCTATCTCCAGGACATCGCCGCCCGAGTGGTCGCGAAGATGCAGGGCAACATCGGATCTCCCAGCGCGCTACTCGAGGCACTCGGCAAGGCCACCAGTGAAGGCCACATCGCCGTGTGGAGCGCGGACCCGGCACTGCAAGCGATCCTGGGACCGACCAGGATCGGTCACGAAGTTCCCGACAGCCCCGACCCGTACGCCGCGGTGGTGGTGAACAACGGTGCAGGCGGCAAGCTCGACTACTACCTGCAGCGCAAGGTCACCTACTCCGCACAGTCCTGCGACGGCCCGACGCGGACCACCCGCGTGGTCGCCGAGATCACCAACAACGCTGCGCTGCAGGACTACACCACGTACATCGCCGGCAGACAGAACGACTCCACCCGATACGACGGACCCCCGGGAACGAACCGATCGGTGGTGGCGCTGTACGCAACTCAGGGCGCGACCTTGACGAACGCCACCATCAACGGAACTCCCCTGTTTCTGCTGACCGCTGCCGAGCGCGGCCACCCCGTGTTCTACGTGCCGGTCGTCATCGAGCCGGGGCAGACCAAGACCATCGAGTACAACCTCGTCGAACCGACCGTCGCCGGCGAGGCCCAGGCACCGGTTCAGCCGCAATCGGTCCCGGCACCCACCGAAGTGGACTTCCCCGACTGCAACTGATTCCCCGCGTCACCCCTAGGGCAGAATCCCCGGCGTGCGAAGAACTCGACTGTGGATCGCCGGCGCACTCGGGTTGGCGCTCGCCGCCGCGCTCGTGGCAGGACCACTGAGGACGCCGGCGCTGACGATCCACAACGCGCACTGCTTCGGGTGGAGCGTCAACGACACCGGACCACGGTTGGTGACGCTGGGAGACTCGATGGCCCAGGGCAATTCACGTGTCGACTGGGGAATTCACGGCAACACGTCGTGGTATTCGTACCTCGTGTGCGGAGACGATGCTCCCGCCGCCGACGGTGCCAACTTGGGAATCAACGGCGCGACCACGACGCAGATCCTTGCCCGAACCGACGAAGCGCTGGCCGCGAACCCGGACATCCTCGTCGTCAACGGCGGCACCAACGACCTCGCCCGATCGGTACCGCTGCCCATGATCATCGAGAACCTACGCGCCATCCTGGACCGGGCACACGACATCGACACGGCTGTGATCGCCACGGTGCCGTCGTCGCGGAAGGTCAGCGCAGACGACCTGAACGACGATATTCGCGCACTGGCCGCCGAGCGCGGCATACCCGTCGCAGAATTCGCGCCACTGCTCGACCGACCCGGAGCCACGTTCGACGGCGTCCACCCCACTGCGAGGACGGCTGCCCGGATGGCAGCGGAGGTAGCCGCGGTGGTCGGAGTTCGGGCGACGTAACAGTCGTCGTGCCGGATGTCGGATGAGCTGCTAAATTCGCCCGATATGCACCGAATGTCGGGGAGGTATTCGGTGGAATCGTAGAAAGCTGGCAGTGGATGATCACACGTCGTCAAGACGCGTGCATCGAAATCTCGTCGACGATGGCCGTTGCGGATCTCGCCCGAACGGTCGTCGACACCGCCGAACGTAGCTTCGGCCGATGGGGTATCGAGTATCTGGGACCGGACGGCACCCGCCTCTGGTTCGGAGTGCACCGTCTCGGGTTGGGGAGAAAACGCGAAACGGTGATGCGGTTCATCGTCACCGTCGACGCCGATTTCGATGGTGCACAAGCCCGTTCGCAGATCGAGCAATTCGTCTGCAACCCGGCATCGGGCACATTCGTGCCCATCGGCCCGCGACAACTGCGGGGGTACCCGACCTATCTCGCGTATCTGCGCGCGATACGGACCGCGGTACTCGATGCGGATCCGGGCGCGCACGTGACGATGGTGCCCGAAGTACGGACCTGACCGTTCGTGAAGCGGCGACCGACGCGGAATGCCGCGAAATCCAGTCGACGATGAACGCCGAGGTGCGTGATCAGAGGCGGCCCTGTTGGATCGCAACGACGACGAGAGCGATCATCGCAATCGTGAGGATTGCTAAGAGCGCCATATGAATTGGATCGGTCGAACCCGGCGGTCGAACCTCGTTCGGACCCCTTTTCTGGAGCATGTCACAGACTGTAGGTCACATTCTCGGATTGTGCACAGGATGACTGGTACAAAGCGAGGTCCGGTCGCAATTGGTTCGCACATGTGTTCGACAAAGAGTAGAGTCCAGATCGGCGGAGCCGGGAGGGAAGCCCGGCTCCGCCGCCCGAATGTGGACGGTCCGTAGAAGGCCCAGTGAAGTGGACGGTGATCCGATGGACGACGTACTGCGCAAGGTCGAGGAACTGAAGGCGTTGGTCGTCGAGCTCGAGGCCCTGGATCGACAACGCGTCGGGCTGGGGGATCGACTGGTGGATCTGGAGCACTTCTTTCGCCGAGCCGGATGCCCCGAACTGTCTCAGCAGGCCCTCGATGCGTTCGTGGTGACCTACGCAGGTCGCGTGTTCGAATTGGCCGACGGCATGCGCGGATAAGGCCGTGTGAGCAAGTTCCCGACTTCTCGGACCGGGTGGTTTCGTCTGTGGTTGACTTGTTCATCCTCGTCGGGACACTAGGAAAGCTGCTCGATCTGTGAACAGTCTTCGCCAATGGTGGTCGCTTCCGGTCGACTACGGGTGGAACGTTGCGTACGCACGGTCCCAACAAGCACTGCACGTCACCAGAATTCTCATCGGAATCTTCTGCTGGTTCTACGCGGCCGCTGCGGCGATCGCCCTGACCATCCCGGGTCTCGGAGACAGCGGTGCTGCGCGATGGGCACTGTGGTTCACCGTCGCGACGACGCTGCCCCTCGGGTTGGCCTGGCTGATCGGAGGCTGGCCGTCCTGGCCGATGTCGGTCACCTTCGTGCTCTACGCCGACATCGTGCTCGCCGCAGTTCTTCTGACCGTCGACAAGCCGTCCGAGATGTTGCCGATGGCTGCGCTGTTCACCGTGATGGGCAGCTACGTCGTTGGCTTTCACGGCCCCAAGCTGTTCACCGCTCACCATCTCTTCGCGTTTGTCACCGTCGCCGCGCTCTACACCTCGGCCATGGTGAACGACCCCGAACGTCGCTTGCAGACCAATCTCTATCTCGTGATGCTGATCCTGGTGATGTTCTCGGCACCGCTGATCTGCCATTCCTTCCTGATGCTGCTGCGCCGCGATGCCACCGGCGCGTTCTACGACCCGCTCACCGGAATGCAGAACCGACGGGGCTTCGACGCGGCGATCGGCAACCTCGACCTTCGCTCCGGTGCGGATGCGGAACTGGCCGCCGTGGTGATCGACATCGACAACTTCAAAGCAGTGAACGATCGATTCGGTCACGAGCACGGAGACACCGTCATTCGTCTGGCCGCGAGCCGAATCCTCGAACTCTTCCCGACACCGGCAGTGACGGTGCGACTCGGCGGCGAAGAATTCGCGATCGTGTGCCTCGCCGAAGTCGACACGGTGATCGACAGATCCGAGGAATTGCGCAGCCGTTTGAGCGAGTCGACCGACCGTTCCCCGCTCACGGCGTCGATAGGCGTCGCGCATGCGGTTGTCGACGCGCGGGGTGTCGCGGAGGACGTCGATGTGTTGCTCAGCCGGGCCGATCGAGCCATGTACCGGGCCAAACGGATCGGCGGCAACCGCGTCGCGGTGTACGACGACGGGGAGCCGTCCGTCCATCCGGTCGACGAACGGCACTGAACGACGGCGTCGACCGCGTTCCGCGATGGAACCGGTCGACGCCGCCGATCGAGGTGTGAACCGCTACGCCACCTCTGCCGCAATCGCGGACCGGGTGCCGACATCGAAGACCGGATCGGTCAGATGCACGTCGAGAGTGTTGCCGGGACCGGCGATGATCGCATTCAGCACCGACGTGAACGCGCCACAGTTCTGGAACTGCGGAATCGTGTACGTCCCCTTGACGTGTGCATCGGCCTGGTTGTTCTGGATCAGATCGATAGCATCGAGCGAACCGGACAGGTTGGCGGTGGTCTCGGCGGTGACGCAGTTGCTACCCGCCGGGATCAGGTCGACCGCGGCAGATCCGGCCGACCCGGTGTCGATGCCCAACGGCTTCACCGAATCGATGCGAATCTTGAAGCTCTGCGCGACGTCGAGATCCAACGTCGGTGCCTCGTCCGGTCCGCCGCGGACGATGGTGCCGGACACCGGGGTCGCATCGACGATCGAGATCGTGAAGTTCGCCAGCGTCGCGGGACCGAGTTTCAGATCGGCCGATGCCTGCGGCAATTCGAGCGACCCGGTCACCGTGCCACCGACCAGATCGACGTCCGTGGCGAGATCGGTGGTGGGAAACACCACCGGTTGGCCGGTCTTGGCGATGACCGTCGTCGTATCTGCCTGAAACGTGATGGGAAGGGTGTCGGCGGCATTGGCCGGGGCGGCGACGAGCGTGCCCAGGGCGATGCTCGATGCCAATGCCGTCATGGTGACGACAGTCTTGTTGCGGATCTTCACGTGTTCTCCTTCTCGGGAACGGTCGATGTGGAACGAGGTAGGACGGGAATCAGGACAGGGTGAAGGCCGGGTCGGGCTGGACCGACAGGCTGTTGACGGTGCAGTTGCCGGACATCGGCTGGTTCGTCGCGGTGAGCGTGTTCGTCATGTTGTCGAAGGACCCGGCCAACGTGGCGGGCCCGCAGTTGTATCCGACCAGCGAGAAGGCCACGTTGGACACCTCCCCGGTGGTGGCGCTGGTGGGAGTGAGGGTCCAGGGCAGGTTCTTCAGCTGGGGTAGGCCGCACAGTCGGTTGGAGCCGCTGATCTGGGCATCGGTGATCGTCGCCGACGAGCCGTCTGCGCTGGTGGTGCCGCTCAGGTTGATGGAGCAGCTCACCGGCAGACCGAACGACGCCGGAGTGCTCACGACGATCGTGCCGGGTGCCGTGAACGCGGTACCAGCAGGGGAAATGGTGGCGGCGCCGGCGCTGGCGGCACCGACTGTCGCACCGGTGATGGCAAGAGCGGCGACTGCGGTGACGAGTGTGCGAGAGCGGGTCGGCGGGTTGAGCGTCATCGATCGATCCTCCAGTCCAAGACGGATCCGGACCCGGTCGTGGCATCCGGTGGCACCGTTGGTTCGGCAGCCGGGAGGGACGTTAGGTTGACGAAACATATGTCGGAAATGGTTTGTTTCAACTCTGTGAGAAGTCACAATCCGGTCGGTATGTTTGTTGTACGCAGTAGTAACTGAATCCGGCTGCTACCCGGAAAGTTCAGCGCAACAGCGGCATTCGTCCCCTTTTCGCGCCTCGGTCGGGCCTGGCGTTCCTTCGATCTTCACCCCGTGCGTCGTTATCTTTCCGTTATACAAAGTTATCAAAACGAGACAGTCGTGACCGTCTCGGTGACATCTCCGTCGTCGAGCATGGTCGAAGCGAAAGAAAACACCTCGACCAGGTTTGGAATTACAGTTCACCCCCGCGTGACGGGGGTCGTTTTTTCGTGTCAAACTGAGGTGTGACGTTCGCGCTGGCCGAAGCAGGATCTGCAGTCGACACGGACACGGGAGAGTTGACGGTGCAGCCGTATTTCGCCCCGGTCTGTCGGCTGGACAACGGTGCGCTCGCAGCCATCGAAGTGCAGCTGCGCGGCCCGGAGAACGGTCCCCTCGCATCGGCAGATGCGCTCAAGCGCGCAGCCAGGGCCATGGACGCCAAGCGCGAGCTCGACGCGCTCGCGTGGGGTGTGGCCCGGCTCAACCAATCGGTGCGACTGCCGATGCTCGTGTCCATGGACGTCGACTCGCTCGCTGCCCTGGATGCAGCCACCGAAGAACAGTTGCGCCGCGACATCGTGGTCGTCACCGAGGCTGCTCTCGTCGACAGCCCGGCGCGCACTCTCGCCGCAATCGACAAAGCTCGACGCGAAGGCAAAGTGGTGGCCGTCGACGACGTCGGTCGCCGGCCGCAGTCGATGACCCTTCTCCCTCTCATCGAGCCGGACGTGATCATCCTCGCCGAATCGATGGTCTCCCGCCGCCCGGATCTGTCGACTGCGCGTACCGCTCACGCCGTCTCGGCTCAGGTCGAACGAACCGGAGCCGTGGTCGTGGCGAGCGGGGTCGACAGTGCGCTGCATCGGACCCGCGCACTCGGACTCGGTGCCACCTACGGGGTGGGAGAGCTGTATCCGGCCGCGCAATCGACGGAAGAGCTACCTTCCGACGCGGCCGAGGTCATGCCTCCGTTCCCGACCTGGAGCACGCCGACCGTCGCCGCCGAATCGCCGTACGCCATTGCCTCCGCAGGCAAGACGGCAACGCGCAGCACCAAGCGACTGCTGGTGGCTATGAGCACTTCGCTCGAGATGCAGGCCGCGGCTGCTGGGCCGGAGACATTGGTACTCGGTACTTTTCAGCGCGCCGAACACTTCACCCCGACCACCCGCAGCCGCTGGGTGTCGATGACCGAGCAGATCTCCTACGCCGGCGTCTACGGCGTAGGCATGGGATACGTGCAAGAGGGCGGCATCGTGCATGCGCCCCTCGACCCGATGGATCCGCTCGTCGAGGAGTGGAACGTCGTGGTTCTCGGCCCGCACTTCTGCGGTGTGCTGGCAGCAATCGACCTACATCGCGGTGAGGTGGACGCCGACCGTGAGTTCGATTACGTGATGTCCTACGACCGCGCGACCGTAGTTCGTTGTGCCCGAGCAATTCTGGCGCGCTTCTGAGTCCTTCTGTCGAGCTCCCGACCGGCTATGTTTCGGGTGGCCGCGTCAGGGCATACGGCACACAAGCGATTGTGTAGTCCGGACTACTCCATCGCCCAGGCCTCGCACGTTGAAAACACAGCGTGCGAGGCCATCTTCTTTCTTCACC
The DNA here is from genome assembly GCF_002258545.1 of Rhodococcus sp. 05-2255-3B1. NCBI lineage: Bacteria > Bacillati > Actinomycetota > Actinomycetes > Mycobacteriales > Nocardiaceae > Rhodococcus > Rhodococcus sp. 05-2255-3B1. The sequence goes on from NZ_NOZC01000035.1 coordinate 11,920, forward strand.
GGGCTGTGGCCCACCGAATATGGTCGAGTGCTACTTCGCGCAGCTTGCGATTGGAGCGCTGAGACTGCTCGATGAGCATGTCGAACGCAGCCTCCGGGCCGATGCGATGCATGGCCATCAGGATGCCCTTGGCCTGTTCGATGGGTGCGCGCTTGTCGAGAGCCTTCTGCACACCACTCGGCTCGCCGACGTGAGAAGACTCCCCTGCATCCATGCGCACTATTGTCACCCGAGTTGGAACGCCGCAGGTCAGACACTGGGTGACGCGCCGAAAACGCGTCGAAGAGAGTTGTCGCCGTGACCTGGTTCGTAGCGTTCCGTTACCGCGCCGTGATCAGGCTGCAGGGTTGGAAAGTGGCCGCCCGATGAGGAATTCGAGCGTCCGGTACGCGTCGGTACGACGACCGTTGCTCGCGTTGTCGTGATACGCGGCACCGGCGACGACCACTCCCACCGGAATGCGACCCGACTCGATGTCGCGAGCCGTCTGCTCGGCGCACTCACGCAGCACCGGGCAGTCGGCGCACAGACGCCACGCCCGCTCTGCTCGCTTACGTCCGTGGCGGGGAAGTTGCTGCGAGTCGTATGCATCCATGTCGTCGATGCACGCACCCTTGAGGCGCCAGACCTGGTCATCCGTCATCGTCGTGATCCGTTTCGCGTCGTGCCGATCGTTCCACGACCTTTGTTCCCCGTCCTGATCAACTCGAAACACCCAAATGCCTTGCGCCGCCGCAGGCCCGCCGGGGTCAGGCCGGACGACGAGCGGCGACCCGCGATGCGGCGGCCGCCGCCGCGATGGTCATCAGTGCACCGAGCACGATGGCAGGGCCCTCCCCGGGAGCCAGCACGCCGCTCTGCGTGCCGAGTGTCACGGCCGAGACCGGAACTCCCATCTGGGCTGCCGCGAGTATCCCGAGCCCGGCGGGCTGGCCCGTCAGACGCATCGCACCGTGCGCGGCGATGGCTCCCAATCCCAACACGAGCCCCAGCGCGATCATGTTCGGGTGACTGCCGAGGGCGCGCAGATCGAGGGATGCACCGAGCCAGACGAAATACAGTGGCCCCAGAAAACCTTCGGTGATGGCAAACAGTTGTTTCGCAAGTCGTCGCGGTTCTCCGATGGCAGCGACGGCCAGCTCGAAGCCGAAGCCGGCCAGCATCACCGATGCGTGGGTGTGGACCGCGAGGGCCGCGAGGCCGAACAGCAGAATCAGGTTGAGGCGCAGTTCGAGCGCGAGTTTGCGTTGGGCAGACACATGATGCACGCGACGGCGCAGTCCCGAGGCGTCGAAGTGGCGCAGGACGACAAAGATCACGGCGGCGGCGATCAGGACCGTCGCCGATCCGAGTGCGGCGGGACCGGCCTGCCGTGGATCGATCACGAGAGGCAGCGCGACGATACAGACCGCGTCCGCCAGCGCGATCTGCGGCAGGAGGGCCATCAGACCGGGTGCGGTCATCGTGGTGGACTCGACGATCGGCATGATGACAGCGGCCGAGGACGATGCCATCAACACCGCGTACAGGCCGAGGTGAGGTGGATCGAACGCGGCGGAGACGGCCCAGCCGAGCACGGTTGCCAGCAGCCCGACGTCACCGCCCGCGCAGTACCGACCCCGAGACCGATGCGCAGTCGCGGGTCGCGAATCGGTATCTGACTGCCGGCCACGAACATGACGAGCGCAAACCCCACCTGTGCCAGGAAGCTCAGCGTCTGCTCGCTGGGGTCGACGATGCCGAAGCCTGTGTGGCCGAGAGCAATTCCGGCGACGAGTTCGCCGACGACGACGGGTATCCGAAGCCCGCGCGGAAGCGCCAGCAGTGGGCCGAGCAATCCCACTGCGGCACACAGGGCGAGCGTCTCGAAGGTCATACGCCCGCTCCGACCTCAAGCAGAGTTCAGAAGGGGTCGTCGACTCGACGGCAGCGCCGACGCCACGAGGTCGCGAGGGTGCAGCGCGCCCTGCTCGTCCATTATCACCTGTATTCGAAGATCGACCACGCGTAATTGTGCAGCCAACGGGCTGCACATGAGCGCACGCTCGTAGTCCGCACTCGCGGAACAGAATTCGGTGCCGGCACCGATCATGTCATCGCCTCCTCGAACGTGGGAGCTTCGTGTCGACGAGTTCAAGGACGACGGTCCTGAGCGTACGACTACACACGCGATGTGCCATCGGCACAAAGGCCTTTTTTTCGAGGACGCGCGGCCCTCCTCGTGGTGACCGGCCGCGTCGCCGGGCTTCGACGGCGCTACCGCGAGCGATGGTCGCGGGCCTGTAGAAAGTGTTGCCAATCTCTGTCCCACTGCCGCATTCGTGAACGTTCGCCGGCTTTGGTGGTGAGATAGACCAGACCGCCGATGACGAGGGCACCGAGGAACCATACGAACACGGCCGTGGCAGCTCCGTTGACGACGGCACCGGCAGCAGTGTCGGGAGCGCGCACCAGATTCCCGTCCGCATCACGCCAGATCGGAGTCGTGTCACCGACTCGCAATGCCGACGGTACGTCGGTTGCCCCGGAGCGCAGCGAGCCGTCCGGCGCGCTCCACTGCACGGTCGCGGTACCGGCCACGGTCGTCACACCGTCGGTATCGGACCGAGCGGATTTCGTGGCGTCGATGACACGGGCGTCGACTCGAACATATTCTGCGCGTTGCTGTTGCGAGCGCAGCGACAGGTCGCTGTAGGTCACCGAACCGATCGTCGCTGCCACAGGGATGAGCAACAGAAGCACCGCGATCCCGACGGCGACTGCCGCTCGTTCGATCCTGCCCGGCAGCCGCATCAGTGGATTGGAAATCCATGGACTGTGTCGCCACGATCGGTGCGCGAGTTTCGAGAACATGGCCGCCACCTACTCCCACCCGAAGTGCATTCGTCTCCTACGAGTGTCCGGCGTCGAGCAGTGGATCCGTAAGGGCACAAGGTCCCGATGAGGCGGGGGTCGTCGGCTGATCGAGGGCTCAACGCACCACGAGAATCGGACAGCACGATGCGTGCACGAGAGACTGTCCGACCGACCCGGTACGCGGACCCGTCCGTGGTCCGTGGGTGCGGCTGCCGATCACGAGAAGGTGTGCGGTAGCCGATGCGCGTCGTAGCTCGTGCTGCGCCGATGCGTCGAGCAGGTGCAGATGCACGTCTACGGTGGAATGCGCGGACGCAGCAGCATCGACGCGACCTTCCAGCCACTCCAGCCCTCGGATCTGTTGCAGCTCGATGTCGTTCGTGACGGGCCTACTGTGGGGCGATCCGACGTGCAGCGCGGTGAGGGGGACTTCGAGCGCATCGGCGAACCAGAAGGCCGCCTCGATCGCCCGGGTGCAGGAGTCCGAGTGATCCACGCCGACGACAACCGGAGAGGTCGGCGTGAGGTCTGCGTGCTGGGGGCGCCACACCAGGACGGGGCACGTCGATTCTGCAACGATACGAGTTGCGTTGCGGCCGAACAGCACATCGCGGATCGGACCCGATTCACGGCCTCCGATGACAATCAGGTCGGCGGTGTGCGACAGCGCGCCGAGAACGGGGGCGATCGGGTCGTCCGTCAGAATCGAATCGATTGCGATGCGGGGATCGAGACCGACGAGTTCACGGCGAGCCGATCGAAGAAGGCGTCGACCGTGCAGTCGCTCCAACGACCGGGTCGATTCGCGGGGTGTGAGTGCGTGCACGAGCCGAATGCGTGCCCCGGTGACCGAGGCCAGACCCGCTGCCCAGGACAGTGCGTCGCGGGACGTCGGGGTGCCGTCGAGCGCGACGACGATGTCACCCCAGTCTTTCTTCGCCCAGAAGCCGGGAGCGACCGGGGTTCGGGTGGGCTGGGGTCGCGGCTCCGCGCTCACCATGATCGCTCTGCCATGGGCGGCAGGGTGCGGCGAATCTCGGCCGCGACGACTGTGGGGGTCAGATCGGGGAACCTCGCGGCGAGCATCGAGGCAAGCGACGTCGATTCGTCGTTCACCAGCCGAGTGGTCGGTCCTGCGTCGGTGATGGTCATGAAGATCGGCTACCTGGCGGTCCCGGAGACGGAGTGCTCCTGCCTCGAGGGTGCCCGGCGCGGCTCGTGCGGTATAGGGCCTTTCGACCCACGGTTCCGGCCCGACATGGGGCCGGACAATAGCGAGATCAGCTCAGGAAGGCCGCGTCGGCGACGACGTACCCGGCCACTGCGAACACCAGGTAGGCGAACAGGCGTTGCAGCCGTGCGGTATCGACCCGCATTCCGAAGTGCGCGGCCAGGAGGGAGCCGACAATTGCGGTGCCTGCGAACGCAAGGGTGATCGACCAGTCGATGGTCGTGCCGCTCAGATGTGAGAACAGACCGGCGACGGAGTTGGCGACGATGATGACCAACGAGGTGCCGACCGCGACCGACATCTCTATCCCGAGCATCAGCACCAGCACCGGAATGATGAGGAAGCCGCCTCCGACGCCGAACAGCCCGGTCATGAATCCGACAGCAAGGCCTGCCGGAATCGAACGTGGAGCGCAGTGTCTCCAGTTGATGCCCGATGCCGATGTCTTGCAGGCTGTTCCTGTATCTCCTCGCTCGGCGAGCATCCGGGCTCCTGCGGCAACCATCACGGCGGCGAAGCCGAGCAGCAGGATCCTCTCGGGAAGCAACCGGCCGAGTGCGCTGCCGGCGAAGGTCGCTGGAATGCCGGTCGCAGCGAACACCGCCGCCAGTCGCCGTTCGACGCGGCGTGCTCGCAGCTTCGGTATCACTCCCACCGCCGAGGCGGTGCCGACGACGATCAGCGAGACGGGGATCGCTTCCTCCACGCCGAGGCCAAGGGCGAACACCAACACCGGGACCGCAAGAATGGATCCGCCTCCACCGAGTAGGCCGAGGAGAATTCCGATCACAGCGCCGAATCCGAGCGCCAGCCCCAATGTCATCGTGTGTTCACTCCAATCCTTGGTGCCAGGTATACCCCAGGGGGTACTTGACATACCCTAGGGGGTATTACACACTGTGTCTACCACCTCGCGAAACTCGCCCGGAGACGTCTCAGACGGAGGAATCCATGATCCTCGAGCAGTACTACCTCGAATGTCTTTCCCACGCTTCGTATCTGATCGGAGATCAGAGGACGGGGCGCGCGATCGTCTTCGATCCGCGTCGCGACATCGCGGAGTATCTCGACGACGCCGAGAAGTACGGACTCGTCATCGAAGGGGTCGTCAACACTCACTTCCACGCGGATTTCGTCTCGGGCCACCTCGAACTGGTCGACGCGACCGGTGCCTGGATCGGCTTCGGCGAGGCTGCCGAGACCGACTATCCGATCCGGCGACTGCGAGACGGGGAGCGGTTGTCCCTCGGCGACGTCGAACTCGAGATCCTGTCCACTCCCGGTCACACGTGGGAGTCGATCTCGGTGCTGGTTCGCGAGCATCCCGGGGCCACCCCTACGGCCGTGCTCACCGGTGACTCCCTCTTCATCGGCGATGTCGGACGACCGGACCTGGTGAATCTCGGGGACGGCTCGACCACGGACCTGGCCCGTGCGATGTATTCGACGATCCACGACAAGCTGCTGACGCTGCCCGACGACGTCGTCGTCATGCCCGCTCACGGTGCCGGCTCGTCGTGTGGAAAGAACCTCTCCACCGAGCTCACCTCCACCATCGGTGAGCAGCGCGCGAGCAACCCGTCGGTGCAGCCGATGACCGAAAACGCCTTCGTTGCGCTCGTCACCGACGGCCAACCGGCGGCACCGTCGTACTTCTCCGCCGACGCAGCCATGAACAAGCAGGTGCACCCACTGCTGTCTCCTGGCCGCATCATCCCTGCGCTGACACCCGAGGCCGTGAGGGCCGAGCTGGTTTCCGGCACACGAGTGCTCGACGCACGAAGTGTGGACGATTTCGCTGCCGGTCATCTGCGCGGATCGATCAACGTGGGGTTCGACGGTCGCTTCGCCGAGACCGGCGGCATGGTCGCGGAGGTCGGTGGTCGCATCGTGCTGATCGCCTATCCGGGCGAAGAGCAGGAGGCAGCACTGCGGTTGGCCCGAATCGGATCCGACAACGTGACCGGATACCTCGGAATCGGCAGTGACGGTGCGTTTCCAGCCGAGCTGGCGACATTGGTCGAGACGGCACCGCGCACCACGGTCGAGCAGCTCGATGTGATGCTCGCCGCGGACGAGGTGACGCTCATCGACATTCGCAACCCGGGTGAGCGCGACTTCGGCACGATACCGGGAGCGATCCCGATCCCGCTGGCGCAGTTGCGAACTCGCCTCGACCAGGTGCCGACCGGTAAACCTATCGTGATGCACTGCGCCGGAGGATGGCGCTCGAGCGTGGCGGCGTCGCTGCTGCGCGCTCAGGGATTCGAGAACGTCTCGGATCTGCTGGGCGGTTACAACGCCTGGGCCGACGCCCACGTCCCGGCCTGACTTTCGACCGACTCGTACCAGGAGGATTCTCATGTGTTATCCCGTCACCTGCAAGAAATGCCACAAGACCGGCTGGGGCGGTTGCGGCAGACATGTCGACTCCGTCATGCGTACGGTTGCCGCAGCCGACCGCTGCGCCTGCAACGAGGATTCGAGCCCGCCCGTGAAGGAGCGTCGAAGCATGCGGTCGTGGTTCGGACGCTGAGACCTGATTCAGGTAGTCGAGCGGCAAGTACTTTGTGCTCTAGCGCAATTGATCTCTTGCCGCACAGACTGGAACGATGACATCGACAACGCGAGTGGCAACCGAGCGCAACCGGCGATCGCCGTGGCTCGGCGCAGTCTGCGGAGGGGTATCGATCAACGCGTTCGGTGCTGCGATCGGATTGGCCTCGGGTGCAATCGATCCGAGTTCCTACGTCGAGGCGAAAGTGTCTGTGACACTGACAGCACTGTCGCTGGTGTTGGTCGTCGGCGTTCCCATGGGGCTCGCTGCGGCGTCTGCCTTCGCAGGCGGCGGACGGTCGGGTCCGATGGCTCATATCGCCGGCGTGCTCCTGGTTGCCTGGATCATCGTGCACTCGGCGGTGACCGGTGAGACGAGTTGGCTGCTGGGATCGTTCGGAGTACTGGGGTTCGTCATTGCGGTCCACGGATGGCGGATGACGGTGGCGGCGGGCAAATCCGCATACCTCCTGTCGGACGAGACATGAAAATACTTGTCTCCACCGCAGGTCGGCATGGAGCGACCCACAGTCTGGGCCAGGAAATGGGTCGAGTCTTCGAGCACTGTGGTGTCGACGTCGATGTGCGGGCACCGGAATCCGTGGTCCGCGTGGACGGCTACGACGCTCTGGTCATCGGGAGCGCTGTCTACTCGGATCGCTGGGTTCCAGCCGCGAAGGCTCTGGTCGACAGGTTGTCGAGGTCCGAACATCCACCTGTGTGGCTGTTCTCCTGTGGGCCGCTGCACTCGAGCGACAGGCCGGTCAACGTCACTTCCGACGCGGCACACGCAGTATCACTGATGCATGCGACCGCACACCGAACGTTTCCCGGGAAGCTGGTGCCAGAGCGACTTTCGGCGGGGGAGCGTCAGATTTTCGAGAACTCCGGGGCAGTCGCAGGAGACTTCCGCGACTGGGTACTCGTGTGCAATTGGGCCCGAGAGATACTCGCGTGGCTCAATGCAGAGAAGCGTGGTTCGTGACCTGTTTCGCCGGTGATGTCTCTGCACTCGTGCGGTGCGCCGACGGACAGACGTGCGTGTGAATCTCGGCCGCCAGCTGCGCCACCGATTCCGTCAGGACGGTATTGGCCTCGATCATGTCCTGGAGTAGGGCGGTGTTCGAAAGTGTGTGTACGGCAACCTCACTGCTCACCGAGTCCGCGCGTTTCGCCGAGATCAGCAGAATCGCTCCCTGGAGTCCCGCGATCATCGACAGGAACAGGTTGAGCAGGATGAACGGGTACGGGTCGAATCCGTCGCTCTGGTTGTAGGCGGCCCACAGCGCCATGGTGCCCAGAAACAGGAACACGAACGGCCAGGAGCCCATCCCGTTTCGGACGTAGTCCGCCGCTCGCTCACCGGCGGTCAGGGCATCACCGGTCCGGACGCCCGGGTGTCTTCGCCACAGGTTCATCGCTCGCAGGTCTTCGATCGGGAGTGTGCAGCAGAATCCATGCTGCCGAGTGTGGTCCAACTCGTCGATGAGCGTCAGGGGCGAAATCCCCTGCTTCTCGGGCCTTTCTGCTCCCGAGCTGCCGGTTCGGTATACGTCCCCAACCGGCGGTGACTTCCGGCCCTACATGCCGAGTGCCGCAGCGCCGACCATCGACAGTGTGCATTGCTCGATGGTCGAGAACGGCACTGGTTTCGATAGTTGGAGGAAATCCACGATGAAAGCTGCTGTTGTCACCGAGTTCGGCGGACCCCTGGTCGTCAAGGACATCCCTATCCCGACACCCGCACCGGAGCAGGTGCTGGTGAAGATGGAGACGTGCGGAGTCTGTCACACCGATATTCATGCAGCGCAGGGGGATTGGCCGGCCAAGCCGACCCTGCCGTTCGTTCCCGGGCACGAGGGAATCGGCGTGATCGAGGCCGTGGGATCGCAGGTCGACACGAGTCGAATCGGCGAACGCGTGGCGATCGCGTGGCTCGGTTCGGCGTGCGGCGAATGCGATCACTGCGTGTCCGGATGGGAGACGCTGTGCGAGACACAGCAGAACAGTGGCTACTCGATCGACGGGGCCTACGCCGAATACGCTGTGGCCCATGCGAAATACGTCGTCCGCGTTCCCGACGGCATCTCCTCGTTCGACGCCGCTCCGCTGACCTGCGCTGGCGTGACCACGTACAAGGCAGTCAAGGTCGGCGGTGTCACACCGGCTCAGCGCGTGGCCATCTTCGGCGTCGGCGGACTGGGCCACATGGCGGTGCAGTACGCCAAGATCGCGGGCGGATTCGTCACCGCAGTCGACATCGAGGAAGAGAAGCTCGAACTTGCACGTGAACTCGGTGCCGATCACACGGTCGACTCGTCGAAGGTCGACCCCGTCGAGGAGATCAAGGCGCTCGGCGGAGCCGATGTGGCCATCGTGTTGGCCGTCATCCCGAGCGTGTTCGATCAGGCCTTCCGTTCGCTTCGCCGCGGCGGTCGACTGGTGTGTGTCTCGATGCCCGCTCACGGTGTGTTCCCGGTCCCGATCTTCGAGACGGTCGTCGGCGGAATCTCCGTCCTCGGTTCGATCGTCGGTACGCGAAAGGACCTACGTGAAGTATTCGCACTGCACGAGGCCGGGCGGACCACGGTATCGGCCGTATCGCGCAAGTTGGACGAAGTGAACGAGTGCTTCGACGACCTCATGGGTGGCCGCGTCACCGCTCGCCAGGTGTTCGAGTTCTGACGTGGACCTCGTCGGTCGCAGTGGACCGATCCCGGTGCTCCTTCGTCCGAGCGACTCGGCTGTCGGTGAAGCCGTAAGGTCGGGGTGGGCAGGCGCATACCCGAAAGGCATGTGTGCCCACAACGGAGTGAGCAGTGATGAACGCAGGGGAACACGAAGACGACCTCCGGTCGAGCCTGGTCGACCTCAGCAAACTGCCGATGACCGATCTGTCTCTGTCCGACACCCTCTCTCACGTGGCGCAACTTGCAGTTCGGGCCGTTCCCGGCGCGGACGGTGCCGGATTGACGCTCCTGCATCCCGACCGCCCCGACACGATTGTCGCGAGCGCGGAATTCGTCCGTGCCGTCGACGACATCCAGTACGGACTCGGCCAAGGCCCCTCCATCACCGCAGCTGCCGAGGGCATCACCGTTCGATCCGGTTCACTCGAAACCGACCCTCAGTGGCCGGAATTCGGTCCGAAGGTCGGTCGAATGGGAGTGCACAGCGTGTTGTCTCTTCCGCTGATCACCGCAGGCGGTGTGCTCGGCGCGATGAATGTCTACGCGCGCCGGCCCGACGCGTTCGATGCTCGCGCTGCAGAGTTGGGCGACCTGTTCGCGGTACCGGCTGCGGTCTCGGTGCAGAACGCGCGGGCGCTGTCGAGTGCCGCCCGGCTCACCGAGCAGCTCGAGATGGCACTGAGCAATCGCTCCGTTATCGACCAGGCGATCGGGGTGCTGATCAGCCGAAGCGGATGCACCGGAGCCCAGGGGTACGACAAGCTCCGATCGTTGAGCCAGAGCGAGCACAAGAAAGTCGCAGTGGTCGCTGAGGCCATGGTGGGCGAGGCGATGAAGACGGCCCGCTCCCGTTCCCGCACGTAAGGGCGTAGCGTTCGAGCCGCGAGCGCATTCCGAGGCATCGAGTCCGACTTTTCCTCGCGCTCGCATACCCGCCCGGCAGGATGCCGCGGGTATATCGGACGAATCGAATCGGCGATCGGGCCGCACCTGGATTCTCGATGAAACTTCCGCCTCGATTGCTGGACGATCTTGCGACGCTGACCGAATCACTGGACAACTCGTCCGTCGATCTCGCGCGCTTGGCCGGGCAGTTGGCGGCCGACATCGATGTGGCCGTCTCGGATGTCGGCTCGATCACCCTGACGTCGATCGTCGACGGTGAACGGTTCGACGTGGTGATAGGGACCAGAGATCCGGTCCGCGGCGGAACCGATTCCGGGGCTTCCGAGCCGCGATCTCTTGCCGATGTGAGTGAGGTGAACCAGGCAATCGGTGTTCTTGTTGCCAGTGGCCGCACGGTTGCCGAAGCGCGTGCAGAATTACGCAGAGTCGCCGAGCGCTGGAACCGATCGACAGTCGACGAGGCCGGCCGCACCCTGCGTGACGCTCGGGGTTGGTTTCCACCCGTCCGGCCGTAGGTCCCGGAGCCGAGCACCCAGGTGGACGAGGGAGTCCGCGGTCACCCGTCTTCGGCGTTCAATTGAGCCGAGAGGCCTCATCGGCCCGGAGCACAAAAGGTGTGGGATGGGAGGCGATGACCACCGCCCACGACATGACCTCTGCTCGGGATCTGCTGTCACCATCGGAGGCACCGATCAGTCGCACGACGGCACGCTCGAACAGTGACAACCGCGAGTTCGTCAGCTTGCCACCGAACACGCGATGCTCGATCACCCAGTCGGCCTCGGTCTCTTTCGGCCGAGCTTTCGGCGGAGTGCTGTCGTCCACCGGGCCACTCGAGAAGAGCCACACAGGAATTGCCTCCAGTTCGGCCTGTTCCCTGGTGACCAGCGCGCGTGCGTCTCGTAGCCATCGGCCCATGTACACGCCACTGCCGATTATCGCGGCGTCGTACTCGGCAATGCTGTCCACGTCGCGGGCATCACGAACATCGACTGTCGTCGTGCTGTCGATGCTGGACAGTTCCCGCAGAATCGACGAGCCCAGCCACTGTCCGATTTCTCGGGTGGCGCCGTGGCGGCTTGCTGTTGCGATCAGTATGCGCATGTGGATGTCCTGTCGGTTCGGCTTCGGTTCAATTGCAGTGCAAAATGATTTATGTCCGTCAGGTGCTGCAGTCGATCCGGATCGGCGCACGCATGTCGCGGGTCGAACAGTTCTTCCCCAGTTTTCACAGGTACTCCTTCGTCGCAGGCGTTCTGTTGCGCGCGGCGCTGGGCACAACGGTGACCGGACACGATGCGCGCGCCATCACCGAGCGGCTGGTCGAGCCGAGCATCATTCCGGCGAATCCTCCGCGACCGTGACTGCCCAGCACCACCAGTTGGGCGCTCTGCGCGTGGTCCAGCAGTGCGTGGACCGGTCGGTCTCTGACCGCCACCTGTCGTAGTGCCACCGTCGGATGCCGACGCGCGCAATCATCGACGGCCCTTGCCAACACGCCGTCGGCTTCGGGTCGATGGTCCGCCCAATCGAGGCCGGGAACCGACATCCCTATCGACAGATCCGAATCGGCCCACGCGTGCAGTGCGGTGAGTGGAGCGCTTCGGACTTCTGCCTCCTCGAACGCCCGCTCCACCGCGGCCATCGCGGCCGAGGTTCCATCGACGCCGACCACGACCGCCTCGAACCCCGTGTAGCCGCTCATCGGCCATGCATGTACGACCGTGACCGGGCAGTGTGCATGCGTACTCAGCGCGACGCTGACCGAACCCAACGACGTGCGTTGTGCCGCACCGAGTCCGCGTGTCCCGATGACAACCATCCGAGACGTCTCGGACATCTCGAGTAGAGCGGCAGCGGCGGGGCGGTCCGACAGAACCACGTCGACGGCGATGGTGGACACGGCCGACCCCGTCGGCCGGGCTATCGACATCGCCTCGTCCAGAATGCGGTTCGTCTCGAACCTCAGATGCGCGGATGTGCGTTCGGGTAGGGCGTCGAGGCCCGTGAGAACCGTCGGGACGGCCGAGACGATAGTCAGGTCGGAGCCGTGCAGTTCGGCATCGAGCACGGCCCACCGGACAGCGTCCAGAGACGCGGCTGAACCGTCGACTCCGACGACGGTGTGGGATCTGCCCATCTGATGAGTCCCTTCGAGGTGGTGCCAGAGCTCCATCAGACTCTTCGGCTCGGCATCCGCGCGCCAGGACAACTACACCGAGATCAGGGACTTTCGACCCCACTTTCGATGACCAAAGGTCGAGCTCTCCCGTGTGCGGGTCCGTAGTGTTGGGAAAGGATGCGCCCACCGAGGACGCGGGTGAGGGGTTGGACGTGGTCACAGTGTTCTTGGTCGACGACCACGAGATCGTGCGTCGAGGTCTGATCGATCTCATCGATTCCGATCCCGATCTTTCCGTGATCGGTGAAGCCGGAAGTTGCGCACAGGCACTCGCTCGTATTCCCGCGTTGAGGCCGGACGTCGCCGTTCTCGACGTTCGACTGCCCGACGGCAACGGCATCGAGCTCTGCCGCGAATTGCTCGACCGACTGCCCGATCTCAAGACCATGATGCTGACCTCGTTCACCGAGGACCAGGCCATGCTCGACGCGATCCTCGCCGGCGCGAGCGGCTACGTCGTCAAGGACATCACCGGTATGGAGCTGACTCGCGCGATCAAGGATGTCGGCTCCGGTCGGTCGCTGTTGGACAATCGCGCAGCGGCCGCGCTGATGGACAAGCTGCGGGCGGGCACGGCCGCTCCCGGACCGATCGATCACCTCACCGGGCAGGAACGGACATTGCTCGACCTCCTGGGGGAGGGGCTGACGAATCGGCAGATCGCCGCTCGAATGTTCCTGGCGGAGAAGACCGTCAAGAACTACGTCTCCCGGCTGCTCGCCAAGCTCGGGATGGAGCGCCGCACCCAGGCAGCGGTGTACGCGTCGAGGCTGGCCGAAACGCATCCGCGAACGCAATCCGGGCCGTCGGATGGATGATCACCGCGGACCGGGTCTTCCGCAGCTCCGCCTCGGTGAACTGCTGGCCGAGGTGCAGGACCGAATCGGTCGCATCGCGGATGCACGAGTACAGGCGGACGGTCTGCTCGATGCGATGTTCGTCATCACCTCGGGCCTCGACCTGGAGGTGACGTTGCGGTCGATCGTGGAGTCGGCCGTCAACCTCGTCGGTGCCCGGTACGGTGCACTCGGCGTGCGCGGCGAGGGTCACGAGCTGAAGGCGTTCATCCATCACGGCATGGAAGAGCAGGTGCGCGAGGCGATCGGCCCACTTCCCACCGGACGAGGTGTGCTGGGTCTGCTCATCGACCAACCTCATGTGCTCAGACTCGACGACTTGTCGTCGCATCCGGAGGCAGTGGGCTTCCCTCCCAACCATCCGCCGATGAAATCGTTTCTCGGCGTGCCCATTCGGGTGCGTGACGAGGTGTTCGGAAACCTGTACCTCACCGAGAAGGAGGACGGAGCCCAGTTCACCGAGGACGACGAGGTGGTCACCCGGGCTCTCGCCTCGGCGGCCGGAATCGCGATCGAGAACGCACACCTGTACGAGGAGTCGCGGATCCGGCAATCGTGGATGGAAGCGATGCGGGACATCGGTACCGAACTGTTGGCCGGGAGCGACATCGACGAAGTGCTGCACATGGTGTCGAGGCGGGCATTGCATCTGACCGGGGCCGACAGTGCGTTCATCGCTGTTCCCGCCGACGCGGCTCCGAACTCGGACACGGTCTCCCGGTTGGTCATCTCGGTCGCCGAGGGGCACGACGCAGACGCTCTGGTGGGTTCGCTCATCCCGATCGAGGGATCGAGTTCCGGTGCGGCATATCGCCTTCGGACCGCTACCCGCAAGGAGGAGCTGGACTACCGACCCAACGCGCATGTGGCGAACACCTTCGGCCCGGCCCTGATCTCGCCGCTTCGGGTAGCCGACGGCGTGCGAGGCGTCCTGGTGACGCTGCGCCGAAAGGGCGGACCGGTCTTCAGCGACTCTCAACTCGATCTCATTTCCAGCTTCGCCGACCAGGCCGCACTCGTGATGGAGATGGCCGACACCACGCGGCGCATGCACGAGCTCGACGTTCTCGCGGACCGTGATCGGATCGCCCGAGACCTTCACGATCACGTCATCCAACGGATCTTCGCGGCCGGATTGTCGCTGCAGAGCACGTTGCAGAAGACCGAGCTCGACGACATTCGTCAACGTCTGACTCGCACCATCGACGACCTGCAGGACACCGTGCAGGACATTCGTACGACGATCTTCGACCTGCAGAGCTCGACACACTCGACCACTCGTCTACGGCAGCGCGTCAACGGAGCCGTCCTCGAACTCACCGAAAGCGTTCCCATTCGCGCCGTGGTTCGCATGTTCGGGCCCCTGTCGGTCATCGACAGTACCCTCGCCGACCACGCCGTTGCCGTCATTCGCGAAGCGGTGAGCAACGTCGTCCACCATGCTCGGGCCCAGACCGTCAACGTCACCCTGGCGGTCGGGGACGATCTCCGCATCGAGGTCTCCGACGACGGAATCGGACTGGACGAGAACATCACTCGCAGTGGACTGGCGAACCTCGAGGCGCGGGCAGTCGACTGCGGCGGCACGATGACCTTCGGGTCGTCCGCGGCCGACGCAGGTGGCACCGAGCTGATCTGGTCGGTACCGCTGCCCTGACGGCGGACGACCTAGGTCACTTGTTCCGATGACCTCGGACTGCTGTGCCAGGTGTGCCTGCGCTCGTAGCGTTCTCGTCGTAGACGCGCACCATCGAGAGGCATCTGATGAACACTTCACATTCCACCGGACCGGTCGTGGTCGGAATCGACGGATCGGAGACCGCACTCGATGCGGTTCGGTTCGCCGTGCAGGAGGCACGCGGGCGGGGCACGTCACTTCGCTTGATCCACGTGATCGACAGACATGCGGTGCCCGAAACCGTCTACGGCGCTCCGGATGTCGACGGTGACTATGCCCGCGCGGCATTGAGTCGCGCAGAGGATGCGGCCGCAGCGATCGATCCGGCGGTTCTCGTGGAATCGGTCGTTCTGCAGGGTCGGCCCGAATCGGTGATGTCGACCGAGGCCGGATCTGCGTCTCTGCTGGTACTGGGGACCACCACCGGCAGTGCGGTGGCCGCCTGGGTACTCGGATCGATGGTCGGTGCCGTGGTCGAAGCATCGCCCCACCCCGTCGCGATCGTCCGTCATTTCGACGCCGAACGCCGCGGCCCGGTCGTTGCAGCCCTGGGTGACGCCGACGTCTCGCAAGCCGATGTCGTGGTGGCTCAGGCATTTCACGAGGCATCGATCAGGGCGGCCAGCGTCTTGGCGGTGCACACTCAGGCTGTCTCCTCCATTCTCGCGTCCGCTCTCAGCGGCCCGGGCGACGGGCTACACCCCGAATCGGCAATGGACGTTCGGCTCGAACCCTTCGGCGCGGACTATCCCGACATTCGTGTGGCGTCGGTGTATGCCGAGGCCGACTCGGGATCGGAACTGGTGGCGGTCTCCGAGACAGCCCAGCTGATGGTGGTCGGTCACGAGCGAGACCGAGTGCCCGGACGAACACTGACCGCCGTACTGCGGCAAGCCCATTGCCCCGTCCTCGTCGTCCCGCACGCATGAGTACCTCGAGGCAGTCTCCGATCGTTGTCGGTGTCGACGGTTCCGGCTCGTCGCTCGACGCAGTCGGATGGGCCGCGCATGCGGCCGAGTTGCGTGGGGTACCGGTGAAGCTGGTGTCCGCATACCAAGTCAAGGCTCTGTACACCAGCTTCGTCGCGTTGCCGTCGCACATCGGCTCCGAGGAGCACACGGCCGCAGAGTCGATCCTCGCCTGGGCGTCGCTGGTCGCTCGACGTTCGGTGAACAACCCGGACGCGCTCGTCATCACGAGTGAATCGATTGTGGGACCGACGATTCAGGCCATGCTGGAGCAGTCATCGAGTGCCTCGATGATGGTGGTCGGTTCGCGTGGCAACGGCGAATACTTCGCCGAACTGCTCGGCTCGGTGAGCACCGCGGTGGCCGTTCAAGCGCACTGCCCTGTGGTCATCGTGCCGGGAAGCGTGGAGCTGCACTCGTCGGGAGGCCCTGTTGTCCTCGGAATCGACGGGTCGCCGCACAACCAGAACGCTGTTCGGTTGGCCTTCGACGAAGCCTCACTCCGGGGAGCGGAACTGGTTGCAGTCCACGTGTCGACGGACGAACTGATCTCGGCGCCCGACGCGTCCGCCACCGACAGGTCCGATGCGATCCTTTCGAACGGTCGAACCGTGTTGGCAGAGAGCCTGTCCGGCTGGAGCGATCAGTACCCGGACGTCGTGGTACAGCAGAAGATATTGCGCGGCAACGTGGTCGAGAAGATCCTCGAGGTATCACCGCGGGCGCAGGCCGTCGTCGTCGGTTCGAGCGGCCGCAACGGTTTCAGCGACCGACTTCTCGGATCCACCGTCCGGTCGCTGGCCCACCGCGTCGACTGTCCGCTGATCATCGCCCGCGGGTAGTCACCTCGCGGTCACGACCACCGCCATTGTCGAATCTCGGGAAGATCCTCGAAATGTTCCCGGATGTAGGCATCGTGCCGAACGAGTTGGTCCTGGCAGTGCTGCCGCAGTCGTTCGGCACCGGCCGGCGCAGTGCCCGCTCGGTCGAGTGCTGCGAGCGCGAGGTGATAGCGACTGATCTTGTTGAGCACCACCATGTCGAACGGTGTTGTGGTGGTGCCTTGTTCGATGAATCCGCGAACATGGAACCGCTGGGCGTCGGGTCGGCCGTGCATCAGTTGGTGCACCGCGCGGGGATAGCCGTGGAACGCGAAGACCACATCGACAGAGGCGGTGAACAGATCGACGAACTGCTCGTCGGAGAATCCGTGCGGATGATCGACGACGGGGAGCAATGCCATCAGATCGATGACGTTGACCACGCGGACCCTGAGCTCGGGAGTCCACGTGCGCAACAACTGTGCGGCCGCCAGGGTTTCCTCGGTCGGCACGTCGCCGGCACACGCCAGAACGATCTCGGGATCTTCCTCGGTACCGGTCTCCTCGGTGCCGGCCCAGTCCCAGCGGGACGCACCCGCCGCTGCATGCGCCCGTGCCTCGGGAAGCGTCAGATACTGCGGGTGACTCTGCTTGTCCACCACCAGAACGTTGACGTGACCTCGACTGCGGAAGCAATGATCGGCAACGGCGAGGAGGGTATTGGAATCCGGTGGTAGCCATACGCGCACGACGTCCGGTGCCAGGGGAATCACCGCGTCGATCAGTCCGGGACCCTGATGGCTGAATCCGTTGTGGTCGTTGCGCCAACACGTGCTGGTGAGCAGCACGTTGAGCGACGCGACCGGTGCTCGCCATGCGAGTGTGGCGGCGTGCTGCAGCCACTTGGTGTGCTGAATCAGCATCGACACACTCACCATGGCGAAGGCCTCGTAGCTCGCGAACAGGCCGTGTCGACCCGACAGCAGATACGCCTCGAGCCAGCCCTCGCACAGATGCTCGCTGAGCACCTCCATCACGCGGCCGTCGGGACCGAGATCGTCGTCGAACTCGGTGGTCGGCAGCTGCCAGCACCGGTCGGTGGCCTCGAACACGGCCTGCAGGCGGTTGCTCGCGGTCTCGTCGGGACAGAACAGGCGAAAGTTGCCGCCGCCGTTGGGCTGGGCGTTGTCGAGGTAGATATCGCGCATCATCTCCCCGAGTACGGTGGTCGTCTCGTGCGACGTGCGACCAGGGGACTCGACGGTGAGCGCGTAGTTCTCGAGGTCTCGAATGACCAAGGGCTGCAGCAGCACACCGCCGTTTGCGTACGGGGTGGCACCGAGACGTTCGGTGCCCGACGGTGCGAGCTCCCGAATCGACGCCACCGGGGCACCGTTGTCGTCGAACAACGATCGGGGATCGTAGGACAGCAGCCACTTCTCGAGCAGTTCCAGGTGTGCAGGATTCTCTCGGACACCCGACAACGGCACCTGGTGCGCCCAGTGGGTGCCCTCGATGCGCTTGCCGTCCACCTCGTGCGGACCGGTCCAGCCCTTGGGCGTACGCAGAACGATGGCGGGCCAGGCGATGTCGCCTCGTGGGTTGCCGCCTCGTGCGGCGTGCCGAACTCTCCCGATCGCATCGTGGGCGCGGGTGAGGGCAGATTCGAGGGCCGGGAAAACCTCTCGCGGGTCGGTGCCCTCGACGAAGATCGGTGTCCACCCCTGGCTCCGTAGGAAGCGTTCGACTGCAAGGTCGGCGCTACGACCGAGAACCGTCGGGCCGGAGATCTTTCCATCGTTGAGATGCAGGATCGGCAACACTGCGCCGTCACGGACCGGGTTGAGAAAGGCGGGGATCTTCCACGAACCGGACAGGGGACCGGTTTCGGCCTCACCGTCCCCGACTACACAGGCGACGATCAGATCGGGATTGTCGAACGCTGCGCCGGCGGCGTGGACGAGGGCGTAGCCCAGCTCGCCGCCCTCGTGAATGCTGCCCGGGGTCTGGACGCTCACGTGGCTCGGAATGCCTCCGGGAGTGGAGAATTGACGGCACAGCCGTCGGACTCCGTCGCTGTCGAGCGAGATGTCCGGGTAGATCTCGCTGTACGTGCCTTCGAGGTAGGTGTTCGCCACCATCGCCGGGCCGCCGTGTCCCGGCCCGGTGACGTACAGCCAGTCCGAATGGGTTCGGCGAATCACGCGGTTGAGGAGGGTGTAGATCATCGACAGGCCGGGACTGGTGCCCCAATGCCCGAGCAGCCTCGGCTTGATGTGCTCCGATTCCAGTGGCCGACGCAGCAATACATTGTCCTGCAGGTAGATCTGAGCCACCGTCAGATAGTTCGCCGCAGCCCAATAACGCAGGTCTGCGTCCAATTTCTCGGAATCGTATGTGGTGTCGACGGTCGGCGTCGTCATCGGTTCGTGGGAACGACGACGACGGGAACGTCCACCGAATGCAGCACCGCACGTGAGGTGGAACCGAGAAGCATCGACGCGAATCCGCCCCGACCACGGCTCCCCACGACGATCAACTGCGCAGTATCGGACGCACGGACCAGTTCACGAACCGGCCTGTCCCGAACCACCACCCGGTGGATGGTGACGTCCGGATAGTCCTCCGACCATCCGGCCAGGCTCTCCGCCAACGACGTCTTCTCGGCGAGTTCGGAGTCGACCCACGGTCCCTCGTCGTCGCGCGTCAACACGCTGCCCAGTTCGAGGTCACTCCAGGCGTGCACCGCAACGAGGTCGACCCCCCGCAGCGATGCTTCCTGGAGGGCGAACCCGATGGCCGGTTGGCTGTTGGACGTGCAATCCACACCGACGACGACCGGTCCGTCGCCGACGATGGTCGATTTGATCACTGCGACAGGGCATTTGGCGTGCGATACCACCGCGGTGCTGACCGACCCGATCAGTCCACCGGTGAACTCGCCGAGACCCCTCGACCCGACGACGATCATGGCGGGTGCGACGTCGAAATGCGTCAGGTTTCTTGCAGCGGAGCCGTGCTCGAGGCGAGTGTCGAGAATCAGTGAATTACCGGCCGCCGTCTTGTGCGCAACATCGACCGCTGCGGTCAGCACACGCTTGGCCTCGATATCGGGGTCCGTGAACGCGCCCATCCGAAGGCTGATGGCGTCACCGTAGGTTCCCGGTGCAAACAGCGACGACGTGACCAGCTCGAGCGGGGCGTGGCGTCGAACAGCCTCGCGCGTCGCCCAGCGGACCGCGCCGAGGGATGTGGCGGATCCGTCGACTCCGACGACTATCCGGTTCGATGCAGTCATGACCTTGTCCCGTCCATTGACCTTCGCGTGTGGAACACCTCGAGCATTACCGAGTGGGGCCGATGCGGACAGAGGCGGAAGTCCTTCGGTGTGGGGCGGAAGTCCCTACCAGTTACCCCTAGGGGGTATCTCTTGCTATCGTCGATGTCATGCATTCAGTGATCCGACGCAGTCGCCCGGGCTTCGCCTCGGCGACCGGATTGCTGATCGCGCTGACGATCTTCGGGGTGCTGCTGATGCACTCGGTGACACCGACCATGTCGGTGAGCAGCGAACACGCTGCCATGGCGTCGACGACCCACCACGAGGATCCGGTACAGGTGGCGGACGGCGAACACGACTGCCCGTCGACGCATCAGATGATGCATCCGTGCGCGGGAACCACGGTGGCGTGGGCTGCGTTGTCGGTCCCGGCGACGAGCGTCGATGTCGTCCACGCCCCGATGTCGGACGACGGTATCGGTGGGCGCACCGACTCCATCTCGGAGCGTGCGCCGCCGTGGACCCTCTGGGAGCTGGACAGATCGGTGACCTTACGAGTGTGACATGCAGTCCGGTGGAGGCACACCACCGGCGGATCGGCATACCCAGATCCATGTATTTCGCACTTGTTCAAGGAGATTCACATGCGTACAACACTCGTCTCTTTGCTGGCTGCCGCCACCGTGAGCGTATTCCTCGTCGCCGGCTGCAGCAGCGACACTTCCGACATGCCGATGGGCGCGTCGAACTCGTCGTCGGTGCCATCTACCCAGGCCGACGCATCCGCTCAGTTCGATGATGCGGACGTGATGTTCGCTCGGATGATGTACCCGCATCATGCACAGGCAATCGAGATGGCGGCAATGGTCGAGGGCCGCACCGACAATCCGGACGTCGTGGCATTGGCGTCGGCGATCGAAGCCGCGCAGCAACCGGAAATGGAGCGGATGACCGCCTGGCTCGCCGAATGGGGTCAGCCCGCACCCTCGTCCGACATGGGCGAGATGGACCACGGCTCGGGCACAGGCATGATGACCCAGCAGGACATGGACGCGTTGACTGCGGCCGCCGGTCCCGAGTTCGACCGCCGATGGCTGACGATGATGATCGAGCACCACGAAGGTGCGATCGAGATGGCGAACATCGAGATCGCCGACGGCTCGAACCCCGACGCGCAGGAGATGGCTCGCACGATCGTGGCCTCACAGCAGCAGGAAATCGACACCATGCGGACGTTGCTCGGCTGAGCTGCACCGAAGCGAGGGCCGCATCCCCGTATCGGGGGTGCGGCCCTCGAGTAGGCTGAAAAATCGGAGAATCCTTCTCCGCACATCGGTCCGAGGGAGACAGTTCGCAATGGCACGTCGACGGGTTGTGGTCATCGGTGGAGGATTCGGCGGACTCCACGCGGCACGGCGTTTGCGCAACGAAGACGTCGATGTCACCGTGCTCGAGCGCGGTACCTCGCACGTCTTCCAGCCGCTGCTCTACCAATGCGCCACCGGTCTGGTGTCGGAGGGCTCGATCGCCAGTCCGCTGCGACACCTGCTGCGCAAGCAGAAGAACGTGTATGTGGCATTGGGTGAAGCGACCTCGGTGACCCCCAGTGTGGACGGCTCAGCGGGTGACGGCGGAGTGGTGACGGCGAGTCGGTTCGACGGCTCGACGTTCGAGCTGCCCTACGACTACCTCGTCGTTGCCGTCGGAATGCAGCAGGCGTACCACGGCCACGACGAATACGTGCAGTGGGCACCGGGGATGAAGACCCTCGACGACGCCCTTGCGATCAGGCGAAAGTTGATCTCCGCCTTCGAGATGGCCGAGTCTCTCCCCACCCCCGAGGAGCGCAGGCCGTGGCTCACCTTCGCGGTGGCCGGTGGAGGCCCGACCGGAGTCGAATTGGCCGGCCAGATAAGAGAACTCGCCACCAGAGCGTTGGCAAAGGAGTTCGATTCGATTCACCCGTCGGAAGCGCGAGTTCTGCTGTTCCACGGCGGCGACCGCGTACTCGAATCGTTCCCCGACTCGTTGACGAAGAAGGCGCAGCGCACCCTCGATGCCGTGGGTGTGGAGACGCATCTCGGGGTGCACGTCACCGATGTCACGGCCACCGACGTCGAGGTCACGGCCAAGGCCGAACCCAAGACCGTCACACGCTACGACACCCACACCGTGCTGTGGACCGCAGGCGTGGAAGCTGTCCCGTTCGTGAAGCAACTCGCCGACGCCATGGGAGTGGAGCAGGACCGATCGGGACGCATCGCCGTGCAACCGGATCTCTCGATCCCCGGACACTCCAACGTCTTCGTCGTCGGAGACATCATGTCGCTGAACAAGCTTGCGGGAGTCGCCGAGGTGGCCATGCAGGGCGGCCGAGCGGCGGGCGCGGCGATCGCAGCAGACCTGTCCGGTTCTGCGCGAAAGGATTTCAGGTACCGAGACCTCGGCACCGCTGCCTACATCGCCCGCGGTCACGCCCTGGTGCAGGCCGGGCCGCTGAAGATGTCCGGATTCCTCGGCTGGGTCTCGTGGGGCGTCATCCACATCGCGTTCCTGGCCGGCAACCGCAATCGCGTCGGGACACTGATCAACTGGGCCGCAACCTTGGCCACCGGCACCCGACGCGAACGGGCCATCACGTACGGCGACCCCGAAACGGCGCGGAAGCCGTACAACTGATCTCCTTGTCACGTCAGTTGCTGCAGGCGTCGACGGAGTCAGCTTGTGCGGTTGTCGTGTCCCCGGCTCCGAGGCATCACCTCTAAGTTCGAGACATGATCGCAGATCGGTACGGGTCCGTTCTGGCAACGGTATGCGGTGGATTCGTTGCCGGATACTCGATTCGGGAATCGCTCGGCTGGGATGTGTTCCACATCGAGTCGTCGGGCAAGTGGTACGGGGCGTTCGTCTCCGCGCAGTGGGCAGGCTTCCTGGCCGTGTCGGTGGCCGTGCTCGTGCTGGCCGTCGTACATTCTCGGCGCTCCTCGGTAGCGGCTGCAGTGGCCGCGGCGGTCGGGGCAACGGTGATTGCACTGCCGTCGTTCGTGCCGATCGCCGCCAATCAAGCGGTGACCACCAACGCCCTCGGCGCGGGCGCTCTGGTGGGCGTATGCGGTGTCATCGCCGGCGGACGCAGAGTTCCGTCTGCCGGCATCGCAACAGGGCTGCTGGGCTCGATGCTGTTCTACGACGCGATCTCTGCGCTACGCGGACCGCGTGAGGGGCGGTGGATGGATGGTCTGGCACCGTTTTACGTCGAATCGACCGTCCCATTGCTCGTTCTCCTCGTGACCGCAGCGCTGCTGGTCGCGACGGCCCGGCGAGCACTCGTGATCGGATTCGAGGCGTCCGATGCTGCAGTCGTCGGCGTACTCGCCCTCGTGTACCTGATCGTCTACACCTACCTCGGCAACACGGCGTCGACGATGAGGATGTGGATCTTCGCCGTCGCGATCGCCGTCGCGCTGACCTACGCCGCCGCGCTGAAGCTCGACGGTCGCGACGGCCGATACCTCATGCTGGGCTTGGCGATCGCGGCGTCCGGGGTGAACTCGCTGGCATGGTCGGACGCGTCGTGGTGGGTATTCGCCGTCGCCGCTGTGCTGTTCGTCGGCGCGATACGGGTGGGTCTGCACCGAGACCTGTCGACCCTCGCGCTCGTGGTCCTCGCCGTGGTCACGGCCACCGGTCTGATCGCGATGGACAACAGTGCGGTCAATGTCGTTGGAACCGTTGCGTATTGCACTCTGTATCCGGTCGCCCTCGGCCTGGCCGTCGGATCGATGCAACCGGTGCGCGCGGTGGCGTCGAGCATCACGCCCCTGATTCCGTTCGCGCTGACGCTGTTCTGGGTGTCTGCTCCGGTGCCGCCGCGAGAATTCTTCTGGACGGACGGCACATCCGACGACCACGAGCGGCCCATCGTCTCGCTGTATTCGCCGCTACCCGTGGGTGTGGTGACTGCGGTGATCGTCGTCGCGGCCTGCATTTTCGCCACCCGCGGCGACCGCCCGGAGCATCACGATCGAGTCTCGGAATCGTCCGGTCCGTGACGCTTCGGACGGTTGCTCGAGGTAACGTCACCTCATCTTCGGCCGATGTAGAGACTCGACCGGTGTAACTCGACGAAAAGGTGAAACAGCGTGCCACGATCTCGACGACACGGCTTCCGGCGAATCGGTTCGGCTACGGCCGTCGCCCTCGCAGTGGCGATTCTTCCGACCGCGCTGATGACGCCCGTCGCGTCCGCAGACGAACTGCCTGCGGCCACGACGCAGTCGAGCAACGGATCGCGAATCGAGTCGGTGAACACCCTCGACAACCGCCAGGTTCAGCTCCAGGTGTTCTCGGCGTCGATGAACCGCACCATTCCCGTGACGGTGCAGCGCCCCGCCGACGAGAGCGTGTCCCGCCCGGTGCTGTACCTGCTCAACGGCGCAGGCGGCGGCGAGGATGCAGCATCGTGGCAGTCGCAGACCGACGCCGAGGCCTTCTTCTCGGACAAGAACGCGTACATCGTGACCCCGCAGAAGGGCAAGTGGTCGTACTACACCGACTGGCTGCAGGACGATCCGAAGCTCGGTAGCAACAAGTGGAGCACCTTCCTCGGCGAAGAACTGCCCCCGCTGATCGACGCCCAGTTCGACACCAACGGCCGCCAGTCGCTCGCAGCGCTGTCGATGACGGGCACCTCGGTTCTCAACATCGCGATCAAGTACCCGGGCAAGTTCGCCGGCGTCGCTGCCTACAGTGGCTGCGCTCAGACCTCCGACCCCATCGGTCAGCAGTTCGTCAAGCTCGTCGTCGAGACCTACGGCGGCGGCAATGTCGAGAACATGTGGGGCCCGCTCGACGGCCCAGTGTGGCGCGAGAACGATCCGCTGCTCAACGCCGAGAAGCTCCGCGGAACGCAGATCTACATGAGCACCGGTAGCGGCCTGCCGGGTGCACCGAACGACACCTTCGCCAACCCGCGCCTGAAGAACGATCCGGCGACGCTCGCCAACCAGGTCATCGTCGGCGGCGGCATCGAAGTTGCCACCAACTTCTGCACCTCGAACCTGGCCAAGCGCCTCGACCAGCTCGGCATCCCGGCCACCGTGGACTTCCGCCCGATCGGAAACCACTCGTGGGGCTACTGGCAGGACGACCTGCACAAGTCCTGGCCCTTCCTGGCGGGATCGCTCGGCATCTGATCCTCGGAACACCGAACAACGGCCACCTGCACCCCGCGTGCAGGTGGCCGTTCTTCGTTTCCCGAGGCGGTGGATCGGTGCAGAAATCGAACGTATGATCGAACGATGGCACGGCGCGCACAACCTCGACCGGCGTCCGCCGTGCGCCCCTTCAAGTTGCTCCGCCCGCCGCTGAAGGTCTGGATCGACCTGAACATCCTCTATCCACTACCGCCACACCACGCGTCGAAGTTCAACCCCGAGGGATTCGACGTACGACGCGTTGTACCGGGCGACCTGGTCGAATGGTCCATCACCGTGGACGGGGATTGGCTCGGTCGCGTCACGTACGAGTTGATGTCGCGAGACCGAAGCGAAACCGTCACGCACTGGGTGCCGAGCCGGGCACTCAAGCCCCTGTAGGGACGACAGAAGCTGTAGGGACGACAAAAGCTGTAGGGACGAGAAAAGCCCCGCCTCGAACGGGAGGCGGGGCTTTTCTGTGCACTTACCTTCAGAAGCTGTGCTTGCGTGCCTTCTTGGCGAGCTTGCGGGTGGTGCGCTTCGACGGAACGAACAGGTGCGCGGCGCTGCGGCGACGGTTGCGTCGACGGATCAGCACGAACGCGACGGCACCGGCTGCGGCTGCGATGGCGGCGATGACCGGAGTGCCGACCTTCGCGGCCTGGGCGACATCGTCGCTGTCGATGTTGCGAACCGTGTTCTTGACGTCGTCGGCGACGGCGGAGGCTCTGTCGGCTGCCTTGTCGGCGACCTGGGAAGCCTTCTCCTTCACATCGTCGACGTCGACGTTCTGGACCTTGTCCTTGACCGTGTCCTTGACATCCTCTGCCACGTCGGCGGCCTTGTCGGCAACGTCGGAGGCTGCGTGCTTGGCTTCCTTGGCGGCATCGGTTGCGGTGTCGGCCACGTTCTCGGCCGCGTCGGACACGGAGTCTGCAGCCTGGTGGGTGTTGGCCTTGGCCTGATCCGTCGCACCCTCGGCGCGGAGGCTGTCGTCACCGGTTGCCTCGCCTGCCTTCTCCTTCGCAGTCCCGGCCAGTTCCTCTGCCTTGTGCTGAGCCTTGTCGATGAAGTCGGCCATATCGGTGCGTACCTCTTTCGTGTAGGTCGTCTCCGGTCATCCGGAGCTGGGGGCGTCGCGGAGGACGCCGATAAGTATGAGTCGATCCGGCTGCTCCGAAACATACGTCCTACAGGAGTGTGATGGGTCACTATCGACGGTCGGGGCTTCCGGGTTCATCGTTGGCGTAGACGGCTCCGCAGTCGCTTCGGCCAGGTCGACCGCGTCGGCTTGTACGCGCCGGCGAGGGCGCGTCGGTCGAAGTCCATGCCTGCGCCGCGCGAGGTGAACAGAAGGAGAGCGATGACTCCTGCGGCCCCGACCACCACGGGAGTCATCGGGTACTGGTCCCGGTCGAGATGGGGCTGCATCCGGTGAGCTCAAGGGTCGTTCCGTGGGCTCCACTCCCAACGGAGGGTGTGAGGTTCATGATGGATTCCTCTCATCGGTATGCGTCGAGGCTGCCATTGACATCGCCACTCGTCAATGGCACATTGTGTGATGTAGGTCGCGATTGCCTGCTCGATCGGTCGAAATCGCGGTGGTGTTCGGCAAACAGTGAGGCGCGGCGTGACGAAAAGCCAAGGTCGGTGGCCCGAGTTCGACGGTTCCGACGACAACGTCGAGGACGTTCTCATCATCGGTGCCGGTATATCGGGCATCGGAGCCGCATATCGCTTGCAGCAGATGGCGCCGGAACTCAGCTACGCAATCCTCGAAGGTCGCGAGCGAGCAGGCGGTACCTGGGATCTGTTCCGATACCCCGGTATTCGCTCCGACAGTGACATCTTCACGTTCTCGTTCCCGCACACGCCGTGGCAGGGCGACACACTGCTCGCTCACGGAGAAGACATCCGCAACTACATCGTCGATACCGCCTACGCCAACGGAATCGACGAGCGCACGCGTTTCTCGACCATGGTCACCGCAGCGAACTGGGACTCGTCGACGGACATGTGGACGGTCGACGCCCTGACGAACGGTGTTCCCACGACCTACCGCAGTCGATTCCTGTTCCTGTGCACCGGCTACTTCGACTATTCGGGCGGGTACACCCCCGACCTTCCCGGGCTGGACGAGTTCACCGGTCAGGTGGTGCATCCGCAGCAGTGGCCCGAGGACCTCGATCACTCCGGCAAGAAGGTCGTCGTGATCGGAAGTGGAGCAACCGCAATCACCTTGGTGCCCACGCTTGCGGCCGAGGCCGCGTCGGTGACGATGCTGCAGCGCTCACCGACCTACATAGCGTCGCTGCCGATGACCGATCCGTTCACCACGATCACCAAACGCCTGCTTCCGGACACGCTCGCGCACAGCGCACTTCGCTGGCGCAACGCCCTGTTGATGGTCGGTTCCTACCAGCTCTGCCGCCGTGCACCGAAGACGGCCCGCAAGGTCTTTCGCGCGATGACGAAAGCCCAACTGCCGCGAGGGTACGACGTCGACAAGCACTTCAAGCCGACGTATGCCCCGTGGGACCAGCGGCTGTGCGTCGTACCCGACGGCGATCTGTTCGAGGCCATCCGCTCCGGTCGAGCGAGTGTGGTGACCGACCGAATCGCCGAGATCACCGCCGACGGCATCCTGCTGGAATCGGGTGACGAAATCCCGGCCGACATCATCGTCACCGCAACGGGATTGAAGCTGCAGGCGTTCGGCGGTATCGAGTTGTCGCTGGACGGCGAGCGGCTCGAAGCGCACGACAAGTTCGTCTACAAGGGCCACATGCTCGAGGACGTACCCAACGTCGCATGGTCCATCGGGTACACGAACGCATCGTGGACGCTCAAGGCGGACATGACAGCGCAGGCTGTGGCGAAACTCCTGGTGTACATGCGATCTCACGGATACACCCATGCGATCCCGGACCGGCAGGGCAAGGCTGTCGACTCTCGTCCGGTCGTCGATCTGGCCGCCGGTTACGTCACGCGGTCTCTGAACGAGCTACCGAAATCGGGGACCGAACGTCCCTGGTCGGTGCGCCAGAACTACATTCTGGACAGAATCGACGCACGGTTCGACGATCTGACGGAATCGATGACCTTCGGCCGTGCGGCGAAGTCGAGCGCGGCTGGGACGGCCTCGTCGGGAACGGCGAACGTGTACCGGATCCAGCCCAGAAAGATCGGTATGCAGTGACGTCGGACATCGATGGACTCACCCTGGCTCACACGATCCGGGGCGAGGGCCCTACTTTGGTGCTCATTCACGGCATCGTGCACCGGCAACATGCGTGGGACAGCGTCGTCGAGACATTGGCACGGCATCGACGAGTGGTGACGGTGGACCTGCCGGGTCACGGCGCGTCACCGGACTTACCCACCGATGAATTCGATCTGGGGCCGTGGATCGTGGCAGAGCTCGAGCGCTTCCTCGAGCACGTGGCCGTGGACGGTGAGAAGCCACACGTGGCCGGAAATTCGCTGGGTGGGTACTTCGCACTCGAGCTCGCGGCCCGTGGCTCGGTCGCCTCGGCCACCGCACTCTCACCGGCGGGCTTCTTCCGCGGCCACAGGGATCAGACACGAGCACTGCTCGTCTTTCGCTTTCTCAGGGCCGCGTCCCGGATCATCGGTCCGATCGCACCGGCCGTCATGAGGAACGTCGTCGGTCGCACGATCGCCAACGGCGTGTTCTACGCCAAGCCGTGGCGAGTTCCGGCGGCGACGGCCACGATCGACGCGCTGAGCATCACCACCAACCGTGCGATCGACGCAGCGGGTAACGCGGTGCCGCGCTTCAGCGTTCCGGTCGACGAGACCGTTCCCGTCACCGTCGCGTGGGGGCGTCGCGACTGGGTTCTGCCGGTGTACCAGGCACCGCTGGTGCGTCGAATCTTTCCGCAGGCCGACGTGACGACGTACCCGGGGCTCGGACACGTGCCGATGTCGGACGATCCGGAGTTGGTGGCGTCGATTCTGCTGAGGGGATCACGAGCGGTATCGCAATCGGCATGAGCGTGGCGGTGAAGGTGGACGGTCGTAGCGACCGGTGGCGCGAGCACAGAATCACCCGGCGACGTGAACTGCTCGATCGCACACTGGCAGCAATTCGCGAGCACGGACACGACGTGGGTATGGATGCCATCGCCTCCGCGAACGGTGTCTCGAAAACCGTTCTGTACAAACATTTCACCGACAAGAAGGGTCTCGCCGACGCCGCGATGGCTCGATACGTCGAGACTGCACTGATGCCTCGGATCCAGGACGCGATGTCCGAGGACCTCGACGAGTACCGGCTCACCCGCGCAGTGATCGGTGCCTACGTCACGACGGTCGCCACCGATCCCGATATCTACATCTACGTCCACGCCAACAATGCAGTCAGCGGCAATCAGGAGATCATCACCGCGGCGGAGGGGCTGATCGCCGACTTGCTGGCCACGGTCATCATCGACAGATTCGGAGAGCGCGAGTTCTCGACGGCCGGCTCGATGCCCATCGCATTCGCCATGATCGGTGCGGTCCGGCTGGCATCGCACTGGTGGATCTTCGATCGAACCATGACGGCCGACGAACTCGTCGACTACCTCACCATGATGGTCTGGGGCGGAATCGCAGGCATAGCTCGCGCCGCGGGATCGGCTGCGACCTTCACGTCGGAGCCTCACTCGCTGACGCTCGAGGGCTGAGCGCCCCACTCCGGCATCAGCGGTCGAACACCGCGCGAACCGTCGTCGAATCGGGCACGGACTGGCACGCCAATCGGACGCCGTACTGGAGTTCGTACTCGTCGAGAGTCTCGTTCGCGAGCATGGTCACGGTGCCCTCGGTGAGCGTGTAGGCACACCCGCCGCAGGTTCCTTCGCGGCACACGTACGGCGGATCGAGACCTAGTTCGAGCAGGCGGTCGAGCAGCTTCGTGTCCGCATTCCAGGTGAACTCGGTGTCCATTCCGTCGATCTCGACCCGAGCGGTGACGGAGTTCGCATCGGTTCGGTGCGGCAACTCGGTGTCGGCGGTCCGAAACGGATTGGACTCGAAGGAGGAGAACACCTCTCGATGGGTTCTGTGCGCGGTCGTGCCGGTGCGGGTGAGCCAATCCTCGGCGACGTTCATGTATTGCGCAGGCCCGCACAGGAACGCCTCGCATTCGTCGGGAACTGTCGCGTCCATCGACGCCAGTCCGACAGCGGTGGGTAGCCCCGAATCCGAGGTGTACCAATGGTGAATGTCGAGACGATCGGGAAAGCGAGACCGTAGTTCGGTCAGCTGCTCCCCGAAGATCACCGAGTCACGGTTCTGGTTGGCGTAGACGAGGGTGATCCGATTGTCGTGCTCGAACAGGGCGGTCTTGACGATCGACATGATCGGGGTGATCCCGCTGCCTGCGGCCATGAGGACGAAATCCATGTCCCAGCTCTTGGGTCCGAACATACCCGACGGTTTCAGCGCCCTCAGTCGCATCCCGCGAACGGCGTTGTCGTGCAACCAGTGTGACGCCACTCCGCCCTGGATGCGCTTCACTGTCACGGTGGGGAGCGGGTCACGGACGGGGGAGCTCGAGAAGGAGTAGCAGCGGGCCACCGAACCGCCGTCGGTGCACGGAATCTCGAGGGTGAGAAATTGACCCGGCTCGTACCGAAACCGGTCTTCGTGGTCCTCGGGGACCCTGAAACCGAGAGAGATCGCATCGTCGATTTCGTAGGTCACCTCGGCGATCTCCACCTCGAAGATCCTGTCCTCGGGACCGATGGCAGAGGTATCGAGATCCGCCGATGGTGAGCTCTCGAAAATCGTCACGTGTGCTCGCTCTCCTTGCGTACATGGTGTCGGCCGTCACTGTTCCACACTTCACCACCAATTAATAGGCCATTGACAAATGGCGAATAGAGGGTGACAGTGATCACGTGACCTCGACCATCGTTGACGATCATCTGCCGCACGGCGTATCGCGATCAGGCTGCAGGCGAACACGTCTCGCTGCCGTGACGACTCGGCTGCTTCTGCGTCCGGTGACGAACCTGCTTCCGACCTCCCGCGGCGGCATCGAGTTCTCTCGACGCCTCGTCGCCACCTCGATGAACCTGTTCGGCCCTGTGCCGAAGGGAACGACGGTGGACCTGGTGGCCGACGGCTCGGTGCGCGGCGAATGGGTACGAGCGCCCGGCTTGTCGCCCGGGCCCAGGGTGATCCTCTACATCCACGGCAGTGCCTACGTCATCTGCTCGGCGCGGACGCATCGTGGCCTGACCGCGAGGCTGTCCAGGTCCACCGGCCTGCCGGTGTTCACGGTGGACTATCGGCTCGCCCCGGAACACCCGTTTCCCGCGGCGGCCGACGACCTCGAATCCGCGTACCGCTGGCTGCTGAGTCAGGGGTACGACGCTGCGAACATCGTCATCGCCGGGGACTCGGCCGGTGGCCACCTGGCCGCAGACCTGCTGATCGAGAACGACCGGACCGGCACGCCGCAACCGGGAGCGATGGTGCTGTTCTCGCCGCTGATCGATCTCGATTTCGAGCTCTCGGCCCGGATGGAGCGCGTACGGAAGGACCCGATGATCTCGGCGAAGGCGGCGCGAGGACTGGTCTCGCTCTACACGGACGGCCACGACGCGAGCCTCCCGCGACTACGGCTCGATCTCGGCCGTGTGCGAGAGCTGCCACCGACGCTGATCCAAGTGGGCGGAGCCGAGATGCTGCGGGGCGATGCGTGGCATCTGCACTCGATGATCGACCAGGCAGGAGGCTGCAGCGAACTCGAAATCTGGCCCGATCAGATGCACGTGTTCCAGGCCCTCCCACGGTTGATACCCGAGGCCGAACATGCGCTCGAGCGTGCAGCCCAGTTCGTCACCAGGGCACTCGACAGTCAAGTCGAACAACACGATTCGAAGGAACAGGTGGGCAGATGAGGACCAAGACCGGGAAACCCTCGTACGGATCGAGAGCGGTGGTGACCGGCGCGGGCAGCGGCATCGGCCGTGCGTTCGCGCTCGAACTGGCTCGTCGCGGAGGAGCCGTCATGTGCGCCGACATCTCGCTACCGCGAGCGCAGGAGACCGTCGCGATGGTGAACGCTCTCGGCGGCACCGGATACGCCGTCGAATGCGATGTGTCGATTCGCGAGAACGTCGAGGAGCTGGCGCTGCGGGCCGGCATCGAATTCGACGGGCCCACCACGGTGGTCATCAACAACGCAGGCGTCGGAATCGGCGGAAAGCCGGTCGGCAGCATCGGTTTCGAGGACTGGAACTGGGCTCTGGGAATCAACCTCTGGGGTGTGATCCACGGCTGCGAGGTGTTCACCCCTGGACTGCGTGCCGCCGGTGAGGGCGGGATCATCAACGTCGCGTCCGCGGCAGGCTTTGCCGCTGCGCCGCTGATGGGTCCGTACAACGTCGGCAAGGCCGCAGTGATGAGCCTGTCGGAAACGATGGCGGCGGAGCTGTCGGGTACCGGTGTACGGGTGTCGGTTCTGTGCCCGACGTTCGTCAAGACCAACGTGGCCGTCGACGGCCGGATCACCGCCAGCTCGTCGCGGCTGGCCGAGTTCGCGATGCGCTGGACCGGACGGTCTCCCGACAAGATCGCTGCCCGAACCCTCGACGCCTTCGACCGGGGTCGGCTCTACGTCGTGCCCCAGTTCGACGCCAAGGCAGTCTGGCGATTCAAGAGACTGCTGCCCGCGGTCTACGTGCGTTTTCTCGGGTTGCTCAATCGTGTGATGCCCGCCGAGCAGCAGCAGGCGAAGAACGAATCTTTCACCTCGACGACCACAGGAGCCTGACATGGCAATGGATTTCGAAGACATGTTGACCAAGATCAAGGACCGTCAGTGGGCCTTGGCGGACATCGACTGGGACGGCCCCGGCGCCGAGACCATCGGTCCCGAGCTGCACGCCAAACTCAAGCCCTTCATGTCGGATCTGATGTGGATCGAGAACGTGGGCGCTCGTGGTTTCGCGGCGATGGCGCTCAAGGCTCCGAACGAGACGCTGGCGGAGATCTATCGCTACTTCCACGCCGAGGAGCAGAAGCACGCCAACGCCGAGCTCGCTCTCATGCGTCGTTGGGGCATGCTCGACGGCGACGAGATGCCCGAGCCCAACATCAACGTCAAGCTCGTGATCGACTGGCTCGACAAGCATTCCGACGGATTGTCGCTGGCCGTGCTGGGCACCGTCATACCGATGCTCGAGGTGGCGCTGGACGGCGCGCTGGTGAAATTCATCATGGACGAGATCGAGGATCCGGTCTGTCAGGCGGTCTTCAAGAAGATCAACTCCGACGAATCACGCCACCTGGCAGTCGATTTCGCGGTCATCGAACTGCTCGGACATTCGCGGATGCGCAAGATCTTGGTCGACACCGTCGGGGCTTGGATGAACCCCGCCCTCATCGTGGGCACACTGCGGTACATCCCGCTGCTGAACAAGATGCGCGACAACATCGTCGAGATGGGCGTCGACGAGGAGCGGCTGTACACCGCGATGAAGCGATTCAAGAGTGTCGGGGAACGCAGCCCGGTGGCCTTGCGGGTACCGATGTATCGCATCGTGCAGTGGCACGGCAGCATCGTGATCAACCGCAAGCACCCGTACCACGTCCTGGCGGACGGGCTGGTGAAGCTCACTCGCCGATACCCGAGCAGGACACTCAATTCCGAGCCGACCTGGGCCAAGGAACTGACCTACGAGCCCGTCGCATGAGCGAGTTCGACGTGCGCGAAGCCGTACTCGACGCGGTGATCGTCGGTGCAGGTTTCGCCGGAATCGGCTCCGCCATCCGACTGCGCAACAGGGGTATCGAGAACTTCGTCATCCTCGAACGCGGCAGCGCCGTCGGCGGAACCTGGCGCGACAACACCTATCCGGGCGCGGCGTGCGACATCCCGTCCCGGTTGTACTCGTACAGTTTTGCGCCCAATCCGAACTGGTCGCACACCTACTCCGGTAGTAGCGAGATTCTCGACTACATCCACACGATGGTCGACGAGTTCGACATAGAGTCGCGTATTCGATTCGGGCACAACGTCGTCGACATCATCTGGAACGAGGCGTCCGGGCATTGGCACCTGAGCATCGACGGGCACGCCGATGTTCGGGCACGCACTGTGGTCATGGCGTCGGGGCCGCTCGCCAACGCCAGCCTGCCGAACATCCGCGGAATCGACACCTACGAGGGGCGCAAGATTCACAGTGCTCGGTGGGATCACGACTACGACTTCGCGGGCAAGAAGATCGCCGTCGTCGGAACCGGAGCGAGCGCCGTGCAGATCGTTCCCGAACTGGTGAAGATCGCCGATACGGTCAAGGTGTTCCAACGCACCCCCGGGTGGACGCTGCCCCGAGTCAATCGCAGAACGCGGAACAGCACACAGCGTCTGTACGCGCGGTTCCCGCAGGCCCAGACCCTGGCCCGGTCGCTGTGGTTCTGGGGTCACGAATCCGTCGCACTCGGTGTCGTGTGGAAGACCCCGTTGACACGCATCGTCGAAACGGTCGGACGAGCCCATCTGCGCCGTCAGGTTCGCGATCCCTGGCTGAGGCGGCAGCTGACACCTCGCTTCAGGGCCGGCTGCAAGCGACTGCTGATGACCAGCGACTACTACCCGGCGCTGCAGAAGCCGAACTGCACGCTGGTGACCTGGCCGATCGCGACGCTCTCGCCCAAGGGAATTCGGACCGTGGAAGGCGTCGAGCACCGATTCGATGCGATCGTGTTCGCCACCGGATTCGACGTCTCGAATACCGGGACTCCCATACCGATCACCGGACGCGACGGTCGGGTGCTGGCCGACGAGTGGAGCGCAGGGGCCAAGGCGTACAAGAGTATTGCGGTATCGGGCTATCCGAACATGTACTTCACGTTCGGTCCCAACTCCGGCCCGGGGCACAGTTCGGCGCTGGTGTACATGGAGGCGCAGATCGATTACCTCGTCGAGGCGATCTCTCTCGTGCTCGAGGGAAATCTGCACAGCGCCGATGTACGCCAGGACGTCCAGGATGCGTACAACGAGGACATGCAGCGCAAACTCGCCAAGACGACCTGGAATTCCGGTTGCAGCAGTTGGTATCTCACAGAGGACGGCTTCAACGCCACCATGTTCCCCGGCTTCGCCACCCAGTACGTCGATCAACTCCGCCACGTCGAGCAGGACGACTTCACCATCGTTCCGCGCCGCGTCGACGTGCCGCTCGAACCGGCACGGGCCGACGCCCTGTCGTGAATTGCTCCGGAGCAAGCCCGTCGCCGTGCTGACGTTCGGACTGCGATCCTCCTTCCGCCGCGTTGTCGACGTATATCCTGTTGGTCGACGCGCGGCGGAGGTAGGGAGCTCGGTGGAGTATCGAATCGACGACTTGGCCCGAGAGGCCAAGACGACCACTCGCAACGTGCGGGCGTACCAGGAACGCGGTCTGCTGCCGCCGCCCACGCTCCGAGGACGAGTCGGCATCTACAACGACGATCACCTGACGCGATTGAAAGTGATCGACTCGCTGCTCCAGCGGGGTTTCACCTCGGCGCACATCGCGGATTTCCTCTCGGGCTGGGAGCAGGGCAAGGACCTGGAAGAGATACTGGGCCTGCAGGAAATCGTGACTCGCAAGTGGTCGTCGGCCGAGACCACGATCATTCCCGTCGAACTGATCGCGCAATTTCTCGGCGAGGACAACGACGACATCGTTGCCCGACTGATCGAAGCGAAACTGATCAGAATCGACGGGGACCAATGCGAGATTCTCGACCCCACCCTCCTCGAGGTGTTCGTCGATCTGAGCCAGTACGGCTTCACCCTGGAACAACTGCTCGACCAGCACGAACGAACCGCCTCGAAGATGAACGCCATCGCCGAGTCGATGGTGGGCAGCGTGACCGACCACCTGATCGCGCAGCACGGTCCCGGCTGGCTCCCCAAATCGGGGGAGGTGGCCGAGACGACCGAGATGTTCGAGAAGATGCGCGCACTGGCGATGAAATCGGCACAGGCAGAACTCGCCCGCGCCCTCGATCGCGTCCAGGAACAGGCACTGAGCGACTACCTGTCGCAGACGTTGGCCAGGCAGAACGACTAGACACAGTTTGAAGACTGCGACAATCGGACATACCTGGCTCCCGACAGCCGAACGGCGGCTGACCGCCTAAGGGGGCACCATGAGGTTCGTAACACTGATCGTTCTCGTCTGGTTGATCATCGGCGCATTCGCGTCGTACCAGCGCGGAGATTTCGAGAGCGCACCCGAGAACTGCGCAGGCGCAGGCACCATCGCCCTGACCGTCGTCGCAGGCCCGCTCAACTACTTCGGTATCAACCCCGAGGTGACCGACTGCAACGTCACGGTTCCGCAGCCGAGTGAGTGATGTGAGTCGCTGACCGCGCGCCCGCGGAGCGCCTTCCCTAACCTGGGGAGGTGTTCCGCGGACGCCTGCTGCTGTTTCTCGCCTTCGCGATCCCTGTTGTCCTGGTGTCCGCGATCGGTGTCGGCGGATACGTCACGTTCACCAAGGCTCGCGTCGATCCGCTGACCACGGCCGACGCGATTGTCGTACTGGGCGGTGAACACGACGGACGCGAGGCCTACGGAATCTCGCTCGCCGAGCAGGGTCTGGCGAAGACGGTTGTGCTCTCCGATCCCTACGGATCCGGTGACTCGACGATGAAGAAGGCGTGTGCCACATCGTCACAGAAGTTCGAGGTGCTCTGTATCCCGCCGGTGCCGTCGACCACGCGCGGAGAGGCCATCTTCACCCAGGAGCTCGCCCGCGAACGCGGGTGGAACCACGTCATCGTCGTCACCTGGCGGTATCACCTACCGCGCGCCCGCTACATCTTCGATCGATGCTTCGACGGCACCGTCACCATGCGTCCGACGCCACGCTCCTACGACTTCTCCCTTGTCGAATGGGAATTCACCTACCTCTATCAGATCGCCGGATTCGTCAA
Source organism: Rhodococcus sp. 05-2255-3B1 (assembly GCF_002258545.1). Taxonomy (NCBI): domain Bacteria; kingdom Bacillati; phylum Actinomycetota; class Actinomycetes; order Mycobacteriales; family Nocardiaceae; genus Rhodococcus; species Rhodococcus sp. 05-2255-3B1. The sequence goes on from NZ_NOZC01000035.1 coordinate 49,093, forward strand.
GGCCGGATTGCAGGGGTCGTGCGAGGACTCGACGAGCGACTGACGGATCCGAGTCAGACGATCTTGTGATAGAGCGTGATCCCGGACTTCCACGCCAGGAACCCGAACATCACCGCGGCGATACCGCCCACCACATTCGCCGCGAAGAACGTTGCAGCGCTGCGATACTGCTGATCCTGAGTGAGCCGAAGCGTGGCCAGCACCACGGTGGCCATCGGAGCCACCGAGGCCAGAAATCCGACGCCAACGAGCGAACGAAACCGGTCCGGTGGATCGAGCGCGAACACCAGTCCCAAGGCCGCGCACGCCACCAGATTCAGTGCGGACAACCGTCGCCGAGACCTGATCGCGTGCGAGAACACGAACTGCCCGAGCGCAGCGAGTCCGCCTCCGGCGGCCACCAGGAGCATCGTCGTCATCGAGCGCTGCCCGTCCTCGGCCTCGTGATCGCCGCGCCGAATGCCATCGCGACGAGCGCCACCACCGGTGTGGCCAGCAGATAGACAACCGAATTCCATGCACCACGATGCGTCACGGCGTGGAATGCGTACAGACCGAACGTGGTGAACCCGCACGCCAGCCCGAACACTGTTGCACGGGCAATCGGAGCCGGTCGGCCCCACAGATACCCCAACGCCGCACCGACGACGAGGCATCCGAACACGTTCACTCCGAACGTGCTCACCAGCAGCCACCTCGGCGATGCCCGCCAGGTCCAGACCTCGTACCGCAACGCCGCACCGACCGCGCCGCCGACCGTGACCGCGACGTATTCGCCGGCCGAACGACGGTGAGATTCGCGACGGTTCGCGCTGTGCAGTCCCTCGATCACCGAAGCGAGCCTAACGGGAGTCGGGTCGGTCGGCCGATCGGGAGAAAGTCCGCCAGGGGGAGGCGAGGTAAAGTCTTCGTGTGACTGCGGACGACATGGGCCTCGGGCCCCAGCACTTCGATGTGATCGTGGAATGGCGTGACCAGGACGTCGTTCTGGCGGTGTCCGGTGAACTGGATCTGGTGACTGCCCCCGATCTGTCCGAGTCGGTCGCTCTCGTGCTCGAGAAATCGCCGACGGCTGTGGTGATCGATCTCAGTGATGTGGGATTTCTCGCCTCCGCGGGCATGTCTCTGCTGGCGTCGACGCATCAGCAGCTCGGCGGCGAGGCCGGGTTTGCAGTGGTCGCGGACGGTCCGGCGACCGGACGGCCTCTCACTCTCGTCGGTTTGGACGAGGTGTTCGGAATCTATGCAACGGTCGACGAAGCATTCGTTGCAATTCATGCGGGTAGATCCTGAACTTTTGGGTAGACGGGATTCATGATGGCGACTCTCTTCGGAGGTGACGACTCACGTACCGACAGCTCGATCTCGACGGCAGGTGCGCGAATGGAAGAACTGCTGTTCACTGGTGAACCTGCCGATGCGGATCGAGCGTCGGAGCTTCGTCGTGAGCTCGGTGACTGGTTGGGCAATGTGGGCGTCGACCCCGATCGTGCGTACGACGTGGTGCTGGCCACGTACGAGGCGATAGCGAACAGCGTCGAGCACGCATATCGAGACCACACCGATCGCGGGACACTCGACATTCGGGTCACATGTGCCGCGGAGGGTCGGATAGAAGTGCGGGTGACCGATCGCGGGGACTGGGCATCGCACAACTCCGATCCCAACCGCGGGCGTGGTGTGCCGCTGATGCGGGCGCTGGCCGACAGCGCCGCCGTCACCTCGGACCAGGACGGTACGACCGTGCACATGATCTGGAACGCGCCCTAGACCCCACCGCCCGATCCGGCACACTGGTGCCATGGTCGACGTGCAGATCGCTACGGCAGAGAAGAAGAAGATCACGGTCCCGAATCTGCGCGTGCTGTGGCAGTTCGTTCGCCCGCACCGCCGGACTCTCTCGCTCGGCCTGACACTCGGTCTGATCGGCACCGGGGCAGCACTGGCGACGCCAATGGTCGCCAAAGGAGTGCTCGACGGTCTCGGCACCGACTCGTCCCTGATAATGCCGGTGCTGATCCTGGTCGGTCTGCTCGTGGTGGGCTCACTGGTTCTGTATCTGCAATGGATCGTGCTGGGGGTCCTGGCCGAACGCGTGGTTCTGGACGCCCGTAAATCCATCGTGCGCAAGTACTTCGGTGCCACCGTCGGTAGTCTGGGCACCCGGCCCACCGGAGAACTCGTCACCCGGGTCACCTCCGACACCGTTCTGCTGCGCGAGGCCACCTCGAATGCGTTGGTGGCCATAGTCAACAGTGTGGTGGGCCTCGTCGGCGCACTGATTCTCATGGCCGTGCTGGATCTGGTGCTGCTCGGCGCGATCGCCGTGGCCATCATTGCGATCGCGGTGCTGTTCGCTCGCCTGATGCCTCCGATCGCCGTCGCACAGCGGCAATCCCAGGAGGCAGTGGGCCGCCTCGGCGGAATTCTCGACGGCACGCTGCGGGCGATTCGGACCGTCAAGTCCAGTAGGGCCGAGGCCCGCGAATCGGAGCGAGTCATCTCCGAGGCGCGAATCTCCGCGCAGCACAGCGTCAGGGCGGTCAAGATCTCCGCGTTGGCATGGACGTTCGCCGGAGGCGGAGTGCAGTTGGCGATCATCGGAATCCTCGGCCTCGGCGGCTATCGCGTCAGTACCGGAACGCTGGCCGTGTCCAGCCTGATCGCGTTTCTGCTGTACGCATTCCAGGTGATGGGCCCGGTGTCCACACTGGCCACGAACATCACCGCACTGCAGGCCGGTATGGCCGCGGCGGCCCGAATTCGCCAGATCGACGACCTGGTCACCGAGAAAGGGGAGACGGGTTCGATCCGGTCTGAGAAGACCCGTGCGCCCGCTCCGGCCCTCGAATTCCGCAGCGTCACAGCACGATACGCACCGGGTAGGGAGCCGGCCGTGCGCGGGATGGACCTCGAGGTGCCCGCGCGTGGACACACCGCGATCGTCGGACCGTCGGGGGCGGGCAAGACCAGCGTCTTCTCGTTGATCCTGCGCTTCCTGACGCCCGAGGCCGGCGAGATCAGGCTCGGCGGAACCCCGTACGACGAGCTGACCATCGACGAGGTACGAGCCCGGTTGTCGTACGTGGAACAGGAGACGCCGGTTCTTCCCGGCTCGATTCGAGAGAACCTGCTGTTCAGCCATCCCGAGGCCAGCGAGGCCGACATCTGGGCGGCGCTCGAATCGGTGCATCTGGACTCGGCGATCCGTGCGTTGGACGAAGGGCTGGACACCGACCTGATCGGATCGACCGTCTCCGGTGGACAGCGTCAACGAATTGCGTTGGCCAGGGCCATCGTTCGGCGTCCGGAAATTCTTCTGCTCGACGAGGCAACCGCTCAGGTCGACGGCCGCACCGAGGCGGCGATCCACGAGGTGATCCGATCGATCGCGACCGACTCGGCCGTCGTGACCATCGCGCACAGGTTGTCCACCGTGCTCGACGCCGACACGATCCTCGTGATGGAGGACGGAGTTGTCCGCGCCAGAGGCACGCACTCCGAGCTCATGAACACCGACTCGCTCTACCGAGAACTGGTGGCCGCGTTGCGAATCGGTGACAACACGGCGTTGACGAAGCCCGGCTCAGCGCATTCTGCCGGTGTCTAGGGGCCGGCGTCGGACTCGGGTTCCGTGGTGCTGCTCTCGTCGTCCGAATCCTCCGTCGAGGTGGTGGTCGTCGTGCGGTCCGAGGACGGGGTTCGGCGCGGACTACGCGTCGTGGTCTCGGGCCGATCCGGAGTCGTCGTCGTGGGGCGAGCGGTGGTGGGTACCGCGACCTGCCATGTGGGCGACGGCGGGACGATGACGATCGTCGAGGTCGGTGTCGTCTCGACCGAACTCAGGCTGTCCGACTTCAGAGCCGGCGGACGAACGGTCTCGCTCGAGTCGTCGAACGCACCACCGAGAGCGCCGATGGTCAAACCCACCGCGACGGCCACGCCGGCGCTCGCCACTGCTGCCGACGCGATGACCTTGTCGCGCATGCACAGACCCTAACGCCGTGGCCGGACCCGGATGGTCGGCAATGATGCGAGAACGTTACCTCAGCGAGCGGAGTGGTGAGAGGTGGACGGTCACTGGGTCGCCAACCGCAGAACATGAGGCAGCGTCTCCGCGATCAACTCCCCGGCCTGCTCGTACACCGAGTGATCACGCCGATACGGATCGCCGATGTCGAGTGTGTCGACACGGTGCACCGCCCGTGCGTCGGCCAGAGTGGCAACGGTGCTCGCGCCCGACGCGGCAGCGAGACCGGCCGCCTCGAGCAGCGTGAAGGTGCGACGCATCTGTCGCGGTGCAAGGGCGAGAACGGAGTCTCGGTGTGCCGCCGTCATCGTCAGAACGAGGTCGGCGTCGGCAGCGATCGCAGGCGTGAGGCGTCGGGCGACGAAACCGTCCGGGTCGCCGCCGAGCTGCGTCAGCACCGTCGCAGCCGTCGGGTCCATGGCATGTCCGGTCAACCCCTGCGTTCCGGCGCTGCTCGCGGTCAGCTCGAACCCGCCCTCGCGCGCGAAAGCAGCCGCAAGTCGCTCGGCTGTGGGCGATCGGCAGATGTTCCCGGTGCAGACGAACAGAACGCGCATGCCCGCAACTGTAGTGCTGTGGTCGGGTGCTGCACTGTGCACTGCGGGACGCGCTACAGTGAGCCATTGGCAGGGGGATCGAGACTCGTTCGTGACATCGAGTCTCGGCGTGTGTTCACGGGGAAGTCGACCGAAGGCGGGTAATGACCGAAGTTCTCGGCGTGTCGGTGGGAGCCAGTGCCGTGCGCATGGCTCGCCCCGACGCGCGCCCTCAGGATTCGGGTCGGCTCGACTTCCACCACGACACCGTCGACGCCTACTGGGACCGCGCGGAGGAATTGGCCGCCGAATCGATCGGCGTCGTGCTCTCGCAGCCGGGAGACGGCGGACCGGTTCAAGCGACGGGCGTCGCGTATCGAGACCAGCAGCAGTTCGGCGAGATCCAGCAGGCGATGGCGAGTCAGCGGCTCTACAACTACCGACTGGTTCCCGAGGCGCGAGCAGCGTTGCAGTACCTCGAGGCGTCGGGCGAACTGGGACACTTCGGCACCATCGCTCTCTACGATCTCGGCAGCTCCGGACTGACGATCAGTGTCATCGACCGCGGCACCGGGCAGGTCCTGCTCGCCGAGCGCACCATCGACATCAGCGGCGACGATTTCGATCGGCTCATCTCGGACAACCAGCTCGCCAAGCAGGGCGTCGACATTGCCGACAACCAGGAACTGAGCGAGTTCACCGCGCGGTGCCGAGTGGCCAAGGAGCAGCTCTCGACCAGCGGCGCGGTCTGCCTGCCCGGTGACGGCGGCGTGATCCTGATCTCGCGCGAGTCGTTCGAGTCTCTGGTGACCGTTCCGATCGAGTACTCGGCACGGTTGGTCCGTGACGTGATCAGTCGGTCACCCAAGCACGTCGACGCGCTGTTCCTCATCGGCGGTGGAGCACGCATTCCGCTGGTCGAATCGATTCTCACGGCGTGGATCGGCCTCCCCGTCGTAACCCCGGCGAACCCGGAATCGGTGGCCGCACGCGGCGCGGCGCTGCTCGCGACTCCGGTGGCCGACGCACCGCGCCGACCGGGCCCGCAGCCGGGCGTTCGGCAGTCTCCGTCCGATCCCGCATCGTTGACCGGGGCTCCGGACTGGTTGAGCCCGGAGCCCGCTGCCGACAAGCCCGCCGACTCCAAGCGCAAGGTGCGCGGCGCAGTACTGGTCGCAGGCGGTCTCGTCGCAGTCGCCGCACTCGGGTTGTCCCTGGGGTACGGCGGCAGCTCCACGGAGCCGACGAGTGCACCGACCGAGACGACCGCACCCGCCACTGCGGAGCCCACGACGCCGAGGACCACCGTGCCGCCCACCACCGCAGCACCCACCACCACCGTGCCGCCGACCACCGAGGCAGCTCAGGCTCCGGCCCGCACGTACTCCGAGCCGGAATACGTGCCGCCCGCCGCGCCTGCTCCTGCGCCGGCCCCGGCTCCGCTGATCCCCGGCCTGCCGCAGATCCAGTTGCCGCAGATCCAGCTTCCGCCCGCACCGGTGATCGAGTTGCCCCGCTTCTAGCCGGTGCCTGCGGCCGCCCAGTTCAGGGCAGCTGCAACTCCGCGAGAACGGCCAGGTGATCGCTGTCCGGGATCGCCAACGGCTCGACCGACCGGGCGCGGACGTTCTGACTCGTCACCACATGGTCCAGGCGCGCGAGCGGACGCTCCGACGGGAACGTGCGGAACAGGCCGGCACCCGCCCCGTCGGCCGCGTCGGAGAACGGGGACGATGCCAGTGTGCGGAACTGCCGGTGGTCGTTGGTGGCGTTGAAATCGCCGGCGACCAGCACAGTGCCCTGGTAGGTGTCCATGATCGACCGCATCCGGGCCAGGTCGGCATCCCACTCGGTGGTGTGGCGCGGTGTGGCAGGAGACATGGCGTGGAAGGACACAACGGTCAGCTCCTGCCCGTCGACGGTGGTTCTCGCCTGCACCGGTACGAATCCGAAGTTGTCGAGGCGGGTGCCGTCGGTCAGCGGGGTGCGGCTCCACAGTCCGGTGCCATCGGCGACCGGGAGCGCAGCGGTGAAGGAGAACGGCAGAAGGTCGTCGATACCCGCGGCCTGTAGATCGGTGACCTCTTCCGGGGTCAGTTCCTGGACCGCGAGAATGTCGACATCGTTGCTGCGCACTGCGTCGACGATGGACGCGGCGTCGGCGTCACCGTGCGCCACGTTGATCGTCAGGACCGTCAGTTCCGGTCCGGTGTTGTCCGGGCCGTCCGCGAGGAACATCGGCACCTGAACCCCGACCACCGCGATGGTCACCAGTACTGCGACGGCCGATCCGATACGCGAGCGCGCCGCGGCGAACAACAGCACGGCGACGATCGAGGCGATACCGAGATACGGAGCGCCGACGACGAAGGCAACGAAAGTGATCTCCGTCACACCTACCTGGCGAACGAAGAACATTCCGACTACGGCTGCGAGCAGAGCCCAGCCGATGACCAGCGCGGCGCTGGTTGCAAAACGGCGCATCGCGCGTGTGCCTCCTCATGCGAACCCGAGTTGGGCGTGGATGTGTCAGGTGTTGTCTACACTCGGCATGTGCCCAGCTCAGAGCCATTGTGTAAGTGCCATCACGAACAAGCTGCGCACCAGCATTACCGGCGCGGAACCGACTGCTCGCTCTGTGATTGCCCCCGGTATCGGGGTCAGGAATCACTGCTGTCGAGGTGGTGGCCGCGCAGGTAGTTCGTCCAAGCAAAAACAATCCTACCGTCCGATCGAGTGCGAAGAACAAACCGATTCGTTAGGATTAGGGGCCTGGATACAGGCAATACGGACAAATGCGGCTCGGGGACCGTCCGACATTCGATCCGGTAGGAGAGGCTTCATGTCGAACGATGCAGTGCTGGACAGGCTCGGGACCAGCCTTCGAGTCCTGGAACTCGACCCCATCAGTTACCGACCGCACCCGATACACAATCACGACCGCATCTGGACCGAAACCAACTGTTACGTCGACCTGTGGATCGAAGTTCTGCATTCGTTCGGTGCCGATCCGACCCCCGCTCTCGCTTTCGTGCTGAGCGCCGGATGCGACGGGCGACAGTGGGACTTCGTGAAGATCGCGCCCGAGGACCTACGCACCCTGTACGGCATCGGTGTCGCCGAGATGAACGTGTGGCGCCCGGTGCTCGAGCACGTCGTCGAAGGCCTGGAAGACGGCATCCACGTCACCGTGGAGGTCGACGGCTTCTGGCTGCCCGACACCGCGGGGACCAGCTACCGCAATCAGCACACCAAGACCACCATCGTGCCCAACCTCGTCGATCGCGACGCCAAGGTGATGGGGTACTTCCACAATCGGGGCTACTTCGAGCTCACCGGGGCCGATTTCGACGGCATCTTCAATCTCGCTCCGGAACCGCACGCCGAGGTGCTGCTGCCGTACGTCGAGCAGATCAAAGTGGACGCCACGGTTCTCGACGCCGGTTTCGGTGACCGTGACCTCGATGTCGCTCGCGCACACCTGGCGCGCCGCGCTCCGGGTAACCCGGTCGATGCGCTGGCCCGCCGAATCATCGCCGACATCCCGCTCGTGCAGACCGCCGGTCCCGACGCCTTCCATCTGTGGTCGTTCGGCCTGCTCCGGCAGTTCGGCGCAACGGCAGAACTCGCCGCGAACTATGTGCACTACCTCGAAGGCCGAGGTGTGGCGGGCACCGCCGTTGCCGCTCCGCACTTTCTCGCCGCCGCCTCCGGTGCCAAGGCCGTTCAGTTCCGGATGGCACGCGCGGCACGTGGCCGGGACGTGGTGCTCGACGAGCCGCTGATCGAGATGAGCAAGAACTGGATGGCGGCCATGGACATCGTTGCGGGTGCATTGGGAACGTGATCGATCTGCTCGACGGCGTTCGGTGGCGTCTGGCCCGAACCGACGCCGGTTCCGTTCTCGACCCCCGCGACCTACGAGACGATCTCGACTGGATCGACGCGGTGGTGCCGGGCACGGTTGCCACCGCGCTCGGAAGCTCACTCGCAGTGAATCCGGACGATCACGACTGGTGGTTCGTCGCCGATGTCCCCACCGGTGACCATCGCCGGGTGCGAACGAGTTTCGGTGGCATCGCAACCCGTGCCCAGATCTGGATCGACGGCGTCCATCGCCGAACCGTGACGTCGATGTTCGTTCCCGAGACTCTCGATCTGACGGACTGCGGTGACACCGTCGCCATCGCCGTCCACATCGAATCGCTGAGTGCACATCTGAAGTCTCGACGCGCACGCGGTCGGTGGAGATCGTCGATGATCGCCGCGCAGGGGCTGAGGCACGAGCGGACGACGATGCTCGGACGCGCACCCGTGTACGGGCCCCTTCCGGTACCGGTCGGACCGTGGCGCCCGGTGTCGATGTCGGTGATCCCCGACGTTCGTCGTGTCGCCCTGTCGACGGCGGTATCGGGTACGGACGGCATCGTCACACTGCGCGCCGAGCTCGATGCCCCAGGGGCGGCTCGAATCATGATCGACGACACCGTGTCCGGAGTTCACACGGTCGAACTCGGAACCGTCGAACACATCGACCGGTCGGTGACGCTACCCGACGTCGAACTCTGGTGGCCCCACACTCACGGCCGACCGCGGACCTATCGCGTCGAGCTCGAGGTGGACCGCGTCGTGCATCCCATGGGCGTCGTCGGGTTTCGTACGGTCGACCTGGACCGCACGGCCGGCGGCGCAGTCCTGACGGTCAACGGTGAGAACGTCTTCTGTCGCGGAGGAACGTGGACCCCGCTGGACCCGGTGCGGTTGTGGTCGCCGGAGCCCGAACTGCGGGCGGCACTCGAGCAGCTCCGGTCGGCGGGCCTGAACATGGTGCGCATCGTCGGCACCCTGGTGTACGAGCAGCCCGAATTCTGGTCCCTGTGTGCGGAACTGGGCATCATGGTGTGGCAGGACGTCATGTTCGGCACCATCGACCCGCCCACCGACGACGCTTACACCGCAGCGGTCACCCGCGAGCTCGACGCGTTCGCCGACACCGTCTCGGCCAACCCTTCCCTGATGGTCGTCAGTGGCGGAAGCGAGACCCAGCAGCAACCCACGATGGTGGGACTCGGGGCCGATGATCAGCGAATGACGATGCTGGACAGCGTCGTTCCCGATTTTCTCGCCGATCGCCTACCCGGAGTCGCGTACGTGACATCGAGCCCGTCCAGCGTGAGCGGAGAACTGCACACACACGTGGGCGACGGCATTGCGCACTACTTCGGCGTGGGCGGATACCTCCGGCCACTGTCCGATATCCGCACTGCCGGCGTGCGTTTCGCGGCAGAATGCCTGGCCTTCGCAGTCCCCCCGGAGCGGGCGCAGGTGGAGAAATTCTTCGGGTCCGCGGCCGTCGCCGGTCACCACCCGGACTGGAAGGCCGCCGTCCCCCGTGACCGCGGCTCGTCCTGGGATTTCGAGGACGTGCGAGATCACTACGTACGCACGATCTTCGGCGTCGACCCGCACCTGATCCGGCGGGACGACGCAGAGCTGTACCTCGATTACGGCAGAGCGGCGATCGTCGAAGCCTTCACCGAAGCGTTCGGCCATTGGCGTCGAGCATCCTCGGGGTGCGCCGGAGCCCTCGTGCTGACGCTACGAGACACCGTCCCCGGCGCAGGCTGGGGCATCGTCGACACCGCCGGTGTGCCCAAGGCTCCCTTCTACGCACTGGCGCGGGCAAGCGCCCCGGTGGCATTGCTGTTGTCCGACAACGGACTCGACGGCTATTCGGTGGAACTGGTCAACGACGGGCCGGCACGCTCGGGCAGTATCCGAGTGGTGTTGCACGCCTCCCGCGGCAGCCACGAGTACGAACGTGCGGTGCACGCCCCGGCGAACGGATCCGTCGCACTGACGGTGGATTCGATCGTCGGTACCTTCACCGACGCCAACCATGCCTACCGCTTCGGCAGTCGAACCTACTCCGCCGTCACGGTCGTGTTCTCGGACGACAATGGTGTGGAGGTGGCGCGAACCACCGCGCTCGTCGGCGCGCAGAGTCGGCAGAACACGGTGGGATTGGTCGCCAGTGTCGTCGAAACGATCTCGGGGAACTGGGAACTGACCGTCCGAGCCGACTGGCCGGCGCAGTACGTCTGCGTCGACATCGACGGCTTCGAGGTGTCGGACTCGTGGTTCCACCTGGCACCGAACGAACCTCGTACCCTGACTCTCGTCGGTCGTGGCGCGAGTGCACCGCGCGGACATGTGCGCGCGCTCAACTCGGTGGAGCGGGCCTCGGTGGCACCGAGGTCGTGAGCAGAAATTCGTAGTGGGCTACGAAGTTCTGTGCACGTGCTACTAGCGGCTCGTGCTGAGTCTGCCTCGGGCATAGCCGATTCCGGCTGCACCGACGCTTGCCACCACGGCCATCGCACCCCATGCGCGTGCCGGGTTGCCGCGCGCAGCGGCGCTGGTCTCCCGGCCGACCGCACGAGGCAGAATCTTGGCGGTGTACGCCCGCTCCGAGGACAGTGCGTCCTCGGCCCCGATCAACCGGGCGATGGCGGCCTTGGACACGCCCTCGGCGTAGCTGCGCGTGATGAGGTAACGCGGACGAGTGCGGTCGGCACTGACCGTGTGATCGACGACGATCGAAGGATCGAACACGATCTGGGCGTCCGGATGCGTCTGGCGCAGACGGATGCACAACTCCGTCTCCTCGCAGCCGAGGGGGACACGTCCGATCCGGCCGATGCCGGAGACGAATCCGCCGAGTGCGACGACGGGCTCACGGCGGAACGACATGTTCGCGCCCATGAGATTGCGGACCTGAGCGGTTTCCGTGGGCTGCCCGCGGTAGGTGCACCCGACGACCCAATCGAGTTCGCCGGGTTCACCCACTACCTCGGCCGGTAAGAAGGCCGGACGCTTGTCCGGCCATACCGGGTATGCAGAGCCCCCAACGGCGTACACGGCATCGTCCGAGTAATGGGACAGAATGGCTCCGAGCCACTCTGTGGTGCGCGGTGAGGCGTCGTCGTCCAGAAAGACGACAATCTCACCGGTCGCGATATCGAGCGAGGTGTTGCGCGCTCCGGAGAGGCCGCGAGGGTGGTTGTTCTCCACCACGTTCACGCTCCGGTGCAGCGGCGAGAACTCGTCGCGTGCGCGTTCGGCCAGTTGCGCATTGTGATCGATGACGACGATCAGTTCGTCGGCAGGCACGTCCTGGTCGAGGACGGCCGTCACGGCGACCCGGAGTTCGGACCATCGAGCCAACGTGTACGCGCAGATGACTACCGAGGAAGTCGGCAGACTCACGCCGTCTTCTCGCGGAGTTCGAGAACCTCGTTGTACGACTCCAGAGCCTCGAACTCGAGGTCCATGTCGGTACGGGCGTCGATCGACTCGCGCAACGGGCGCACGATGGACCTGCGCTTGATCCTGCGGGCACGCATGCGTTCGGTCATCAGGGTGCGCAACACCCGGAAGCCGTCCGAGAACGTGCGCAGATTGCTCTGGCCGTAGATGCGGGCCAGTTCGACGCTCGGCACTTCCTCGATGCGCACGGACGCCTCGGCGAAGCGGCAGTTGATGATGGTCTCGATCTCGAAACCGTCGCCCCAGAGCATCATGCCCTCGGCACCCGGCTGATCGACGACGGGCAGGTCGAGGACCGGCACCAGATCGCGCCAGAAAGCGTTGTAGCCGTAGCAGAGATCCGAGAATCGAGTTCCGAAGAGCGTGTTGGCCACCAGGTGCAGGCCACCGTTGCCCGCGCGGCGCAGCGGCGTGATGTCGTGGCTCCCGCCACCCTCGCAGAACCGGCTGCCCTTGGCGAAGTCGGCACCGGCGATCAGGGCGTCGACGAAGCGCGGTATCTCGGCGGCATCGGCGGAACCGTCGGCGTCGAACATGACGATGATGTCACCGGTAGCGGCCTCGAAGCCGCATGCGAGCGCGTTGCCTTTGCCCTTGCGGGTCTGCTTGATGATGCGAATGTCACCGCGAATCTCGCGTGCCGCGTCGATGGTGCCGTCGACGGATCCACCGTCGACCAGCACGAGCTCGTAGTCGTGAGAGAGCAGGGGGAGGACGTGACGAAGGTTCGCGGCCTCGTTGAGCGTCGGGATGACGACACTGACGCGGGGATTCTGACGATTCAACATATCCATTCCACATGGGTCGAGTGCGATGGGCAGATGTCTCCGAGCTCCGTGAATCGACCCCCGCCGCATCCACAGACAGTGCCTTGACGTTCGTTCTGAAGCGTAAGAACTGTTTCCTTTGACTGAAAGCAAGCTTAAAAGAAGCTGCTGGTTTGTCAAGCTGCAAACAAACCAACTGGAAGATTGTTTGGAGATTCACGTCATAGTTTGTGAACCGAATCAACGAGATCGGTACTGATAGACGATCGTGTCGGCGTCCTGATACCGCACCGACCACGCCGAATTGGTGGCGAGCCACTGCCGGAAACGGGCGACCGCATCGTCGGCGACGAAACCGTAGTACTGCATCGCCTCGAGCGACTGACGAGTCAGCACCATGTAGGTAGGTGTGTCGCTGATCGACGCGTTGTAGTCGATCTGGCCGAGCTTCTCGGGCGTCGGGAAGCCCTCCATGTACTCGGGGCCGAGCGCGTAGAGCGGGACGTCCCAGTATTCGTTGGCCGCGGTCAGTCGTCCGTAGTCCGACGTCGACCGGGCCGGGTAGCCCGAGGAGTACAGCATCGTGATCGCGGTTCCGTTCGGCGACTGCGCGGCCACCGCTCTTGCGTCGTCGATCTGTTCGCGATTCTCGAGGACGATCGGCCACAGGCCGAAGTAGCTCTGCAAGCCCAGTACAGCGGACCCGATGGCCCCGGCAGTGGCGACCGCAACCGAGATCCTGGCCGTCAGCCTGCGGGCCCGGGACGGGCGATCCTGGGACGGCGTCCGATCGAACAGCGCCAGGAACAGGGGAACGATCAGGAGCACGCAACCGGGAATCGCATAGAGGTACACCCGGAAGATCGCCTCACCGCCGTAGCTCTGGCCGGCGAGGAGCATGATCGAGCCGAACGCCGTCACCATCGGAGCCCAGAACGTCTTCTTGGTGCGCCAGGCGTAGACGGCCGAGGCGAACGCCAGCACGAACACCCCACCGGAGAGTGCGCGGCAGACCAGAGACGTGATCTGTTTGCCGAGCACACCCTCCGCCTCGACGTTGCTCGCGGCGTTCTGCACGGGATCGAACCCCTGGAAGAGTCCGTACGGTGCCACGATCGGCAGTCGCGGATACAGGTATCCCAGCAGGATGATGCCGAGCGGAATCATCAACCACCACGGCTTGGCTCGTCGCGTCACCAGCAGCACGCCGGTGACGGCCATCAGCCAGTACGGGGTCAGCTGGTGTGTGGGGACCAGTGCCGCGAACGGAACGATGGACACGTACGCCGCGGACCTGGTGAGTGTCGAGGACATCAACAGCGCCAGGAAGCCCACGGCGAGCAGTAGCGCCCACGCCTGCGGTGAGTAGTAGTCCTGGCCAACCCAGTTGATGACCTCGGCGAGCATCGCCGCCGTGATCGCTGCGCGCTTGTCGAACTTCATGACCCGTGCGAGGCCGTAGACGGCCGCCGCGAGCACCACGTGGATCATCGGCGCGAACACGTGCGCCAGGGACAGCGTGTCGTATCCGGTGACGTGCTGGAACCAGGCCGAGACGAGGAAGAAGCTGGGCCACTCGCTGTAGATGTCGACGCCGCTCGGTGCCAGTCGGTTCAGATCCAGAACGAACTCCGTGACGGCGACGTGCTTGTACGTCCAGTCGTAGATCGGAGCGGACGTGACGAGCGTGACGGTGAATCGCTGCACCACGATGGCCAGGCCGATGGCGACCACCATGGTGCGAAGTTGATGACGCCGCAACGCGATCAGGAACGCCGCCATGACCAGGACCATGCACAGCACCAGTCCGGGGCCGGTTCCGGCGGTCAGAAGCCCGAACTGCGAGTACGTCGCGCGCTCGAGACCCGGCAACAGCGGCAGCCACAGGAAGAACGCCAACGCCAGAATCAGGCCAGCGACGTTGCGTCGCAACGTCTCGCGATCGGTCAGCACGAACCGCACGTGGGCGAGGGCGGACGCTCGCGACGACGGAGCGACGACCTCACGTGCCCGCGAGATCCACACCGGCAGGTCGGGACGGCCGTGCTTGCGGTACCAAAGCAGCGACGACCCGATCAGGGCCAGACACAGCCACAACGTCCACATCCGGGGCGACCAGCGGTAGCCCCACATCGCCGCCGACACCATCAGGGTCACCACCGAGATGCTCAGAATCGGCAGGGCAGCAGGAACCGCGGTGCGAGGAATACGGACCCAGGACAGGATCGCGGCCCCGGGTCCGAAGAACAGCAGGACCGTCAGAAGCACGACGCGAACCAGTGTCGGCAGCGCGATCATGGAGGTCAGACCGGACAGCGCAGCGAGAACGCTGATGTCGGCGTAGCGCAGTCGGCTACCTGCGCGCCGCCGTGTTCCTGCAGCGGAGTCGGTGGTGCCGACGGGCCAGTCGACGGTCCAATCGGACGGAACGAACAGCTTGTGCCGCAGATCCGCGATGGACCGGTATCCGGAATCAGTCGAGGACTGGGTCACGGTTCACCCCCGCCAGAGGAGTGCGTTCGCGACCTTCGCGCCTGCTGCGCCGGATGGCCGCGGGGCCTTTGGCGATGGACAGCAGTTCCATCCGGCCGATGCCGTCGGGAAGGTCGGCAGCGAGATCGTCGGGAGGGGAGGCGACCTTGCTCATCCTGGCGGACAACCGAATCGCGCTGCCGAGTCGGCGGACGGCCACCGTGGCGGCCAACATTGCCGATCTGCGGTCGGTGGCGACCGTGTACAGCCACGCGCCGAGTCCGAGCCCGTATCCGCGGGCCTGTACCGCCAACGCCTCCGAATCGGCGCGATGACGGTGCCACACGATGGCGGCGGGCTCGTAGACCAGCTTGTCGCCGGCCATCAGCACTCGGAAGAACATGTCGAGGTCCTCACCGCCGTTGGTCGGAGATCCCACTCCCAACGCCTCGTCGAATCCTCCCAGGTCGAACATCCGTCCGCGGTCGACGGCGAAATTGGCTCCGGTCCCGTACATCCCGACCTGGAACGGAAACAGCGGCACGTCGGCCGGCGGATTCTTCAGGTCGTAGACCCGAGGAGTCACCGAACTCGCCCACCCGACGCGGCGATCGAAGTACGCCTGCGCCTGAGTTCGGATCTCGCCACTGGGCACGATGCCGGACACGCACGTCACCCGATCGGCCCGCCCGAAACCGCGCGCGATGCTCCGCAACCACCTCGCATCCACGGCGACGTCGTCGTCGGTGAAGGCGACGATGTCGTGTCGGGCCGCCCGCAAACCCGTGTTCCTTGCCCTCGACAGTCCCGCCGTCGGCTCGGACACGACGCGAACGCGGGGGTCGCCCAGCCCGCGAACGTACTGCTGCGTGGCATCGGTCGGAGACGCGTTGTCGACGACGACCACCTCGAAGTCGGGGTAGTCCAGAGCGGACACCGACGCGAGCGCGCCCTTCAAGTGCTCGACTCGGTCGCGGGTGCAGATCACCACGGTGATCGGCGGCAGCGTCCCATCGGGGTCGGGCAGCGCGTCGGGCATCGGAACCTGCGCGAGCGACATCGCAGCCCGTCGAACGTCGTGTGCCGCGACCGCGCCGTCGACGACATCGAGTTCGACGAAGCCCAGCGGGTCGAGTCCGCGTCGGATCAACAGTCGGGCACGGCGGTAACCGTCGGAATCGTCGAGGGTGAGAAACTCCGGAAGATCCTGCTCCAGGTCGATGTCACCGATCCACACGGCACCGTCCCATTCGGGAGCCTGGTGTCTGGGGAGCGCGGGAGGTAACACGGGGATGGTCCTTTCGGGGTGACACGTACGGGCAAGTGCAGCTCGGTCTCAGTCGGTGCGATACCGCACCCAGTCGACCGACATCGTCGCCGGGAACGGCGTGGAGTTGTCGGTGGGACCTGGCCAGTCGCCGGCGACCGCGACGTTGAACAGCAGGAAGAACGGCTTGTCAAAGACCCAGTAATTGTCGCCGCCGATCAGGTCGTCCGGAGTGACGGTGGCCAAGGTGGTGCCGTCGATACCGGTGGTCACGCGACCCGGCGACCGCTCGACCCAGTAGGTGTGGAAGTTCTCGGACAGCGGCTCCGGCGGAATGCCGCCCGCGTCAACTTTCTGGCTCGTCAACGAATCGGGTTGGGGGGCATGGATTCCGGTGTGGTACTGGTCGGCCTGGTTCAGCGTCTCCATGATGTCGATCTCGCCGGACAGCGGCCAGCCGACGGAGTCCAGGTCGGTACCGAGCATCCAGAAAGCCGGATGCAGTCCGGCTCCGGCCGGCATCTTGATCCGAGCCTCGACGCGGCCGTAGGTGAACTCGAACTTGTCCTTGGTGGTCACCCGGGCCGAGGTGTACCCGTCACCGTTGCGCATCGCGTTGACGACCATGTGGCCGTCACCGTCGAGAGACGAGTTCTCGGTCGAATCGGTGTAATTCTGCTTTTCGTTGTTGCCCCAACCGGTCTGGCCCACGTCGTGACTCCAGCGGTCGTCCGACACGGCGTCGCCGGCCGTCCCCGAGAAGTCGTCGTAGACGGTGAATCCGGGCTTGGCGGCGGCAGTGTTGGACGCCGACGTCGTGGAACTCGCGTCGATGGTGCCTCCAGCGGTGGAGTCGGGATCGATGTCGGCTCCGTCCGAGCGGTGAGAAAGCCCGTACACCGTGCCTGCCACGACCAGACCGAGCACGATCAGGAACGCCAGAACGGACGGCCACCGCCGTCGGGGAGGCTCGACGATGAGTCCGGTTCCGGGAAGCCGCGAAACCTCGACGGTCCCCGCGCCGGACTCTCGGCTGGATGCGGCGTGACGACTCACGTGGTCTCGTCGCCGGTCTTCGGTACCCGCGTCGCCTTGAACTGCGACACCGACAGTACGACTATGCCCACGAGGAGCGCATAGGTGGCGATACGTTCCATGGAGCCGATACCGAGTCCGAACTCGTGACCGCTCATGTAGGCGAAGTAGCCGGCCAGCCCGACGGCTCCGAGCGCGGTGACCACGACGCGGATGGGGCGTCGCAGGCTTCCGTGCCCGCCCGCGATGACGAGGCCGAAGTTTCCGAACACGAAGAACACGGTGGCCCCGAACGAGTGGATCGGGTAGTTCACGCCCTGGTTGACGACGCCTGCGGTGATGGCACCGGCACCTGCGACGACGAAGAACGAGGCGGCTCGGCCGTCGATTCGGCGGACGATGTACCAGGATCCGCCCACGGCGGCGATCGCCACGCCGAACAGCACCATCGACGCGTTGAGCAGAACGTAGAGCTCGCTGCACGGCCAGTTGCCGGTGGGCCCGCAGAACGGGATGCCGAGCTCACTGATGTAGTTGTTCCGGTAGCTGTAGAGCCCGCGCCACGTGGCCGAGACGATGTACTCGACGAGGACGAATTGCACCACCGACAGGCCGGCCCACCGAGCGACATGGGCGACGAAACTCGAGCGCGCGGGCGCGACGGTGTTCGACGTCGGCCGGTTCGCATCGGGTTTCGTGGGGCGTTTCGCTTCGGTGGTCATGCGGTCTTCTCCTGAGGGGCGAGCAATGCGAGGGGGTCTGCCGCTACGAGATCGAGTGCGGCCTGCACGGTGTGGCTGTCGAAAACATTGTCGTGGAACGACGCCGAGACGAAGACGACCGAACCGATGGTCTCCATCGTGATCATCACCGACTCCGGTCGACCCGGATCGGCGATCACGAAGAAGGCGCGGTCGGCGGGCTCGGCCAACCAGGAGACCGGCTCCAGTTGCCTGACTCTACCGACATCGGAGTACATGAGCTTGACCTTGGGCCGGACCGGTACGCGGTCGTCGAACACACCGGAGACGGCCCGGTGCTCTCGCTTGTACTTGATGGTGCTGATCGTCGCCGACGCGATGGGACGGCCCTTGGCGATGGCACCGGCCAGTGCGTCGTTCACGTCCCCGGCCGAGGTGGGATCGATGTCGGTGAAGCCGATCCCGGCCGCGAAGTTGCCGAGCACCACGGACGACGGCGGAAGGTATCGCCTGCAGTCGAACAGGAAGGCAGCAGAACGATCGAGGGGGAACGACGTGCGGGCGAACGCCGAGGCCACCGCAGCGCACATCACCGCGCTGACGCTCGCGCCGGGCAGATGGGATTCCCGCCACCGCCGGATTGCGTCGGTGGTACCGAGCCGGGTCACCGCGGTGGCCACCGCGGCCGAGGGTGCCCACGGCCGAAATGCCGTCGGCGACGGGGTGTCGGGTGCGGCGGCCGAGGTGGCGGACTCGGGGTTCGAGCCGGGGCGTACGCGGTCGTAGATCGTGTCGACGACTTTCCTGGGATTGCGAACGACCCAGCGCAGGAGGGCCTTTCGAAGAGGATGGCCGTCGACGGCACGGTCGGCCCACGCCGGAAGCGGTGCATCCGGACGCGCGTCGGCCAGGTACGCGAACAGGTCGACCGGCAACAGAGCGTCGCCGAGACCGTGATTGAGATCGAGGAACAGGTAGCGACCGGCCAGACGCATCCGAAGAGGAATCCCGGGCGTGGACGCGTGCGAGAACTCGGTGAGTTCCTTGGCCAGTTGCTCGCGACCCACGGCCGGTCCATCGGCGATGTGCTCGAGCACCCGCTCCGGTTCGTAGACCCAGCCCGCCGAGGACTGGTCGGCGCGCAGGCCCAGCCGTGTGGCAGGACCGATCGAGGCCAGCGCGAGTACGCGGCTCTGCACCCGGGCGAGATCGCCGAAGTCCGCCGGTCCCAGGACGGTCACGATGCGCGAATCGGACCGCAGCATGTCCAACGAGCTGGCGCGATAGGTCTGAGTCATGGTGCCGTCCTGTGTTGAGCATGGACCGGAATACGGCGCGGTGACGGATCGTCGAGCGGCGGTGGACCGTCCTGGCGCTCACGTGGATGCGGTTCACGGTGCCGAGGTCCACCGTCTCGGGGTTGTCGGTGACGCGATCGAGGCGATCCGGCGTCGTGATCGTCGACCGGCCCGCGAGGTCCGGGGGAGTCCGACGGACCCGGGTTCTCACCGGACTCGCCGTTGCTGCCTGCGGACAGTTCACGAATCCAGCGAACGAGCGGCACGATCAGGACGACGGCACCGAACGCCTCGGCGGCGAGGTACGCCCAGCCGACGGCAGCGATGCCCATCGACGACGACAGTGCCACCGAGCCGCCGATGATGATCGAGGTGGCCACCACCTGCACGATCACGGCCAGTCGCATGCGTCGACGGACGCGGGCCAGACCGTCGTACAGCGAACCGACGACCGACAGTGGGATCGTGAGCGCGGCCAGCTGCACGATGATGGTGCCCTGATCGCGGTAGCCCTGGCCGATCAATCCGAGGCCGAACGGCGCGATGAACGCGAGAAAGATCGACCCGCCCAGTGCGACGATGCACACGAGCGTCATGAACCGCTTGGTCAGGCGGTGGAACTGCGCGGGGTGTGCCGCCACCTCGGCCACGTACGGTCCGATCAGAACGCTGATCAGGATGTAGAGGGCGCTGACGATCGACCAGGTGAGAGAGAAGTAGGCGTTCTCCTCGGCGCCGAGGGTGGCAACGACGATCATCGGCACGAGCAGCGGAGCGAGCGAGCCGAGAGCGGTGATGCCGTATGCCGAGCCGAAGTAGGCCCACATCTCGCGCGTGGGCGGAAGGTCCGGCTTGCCGGCGTACCGCTGTTCGGTCCGGACGTTCTTCATGATCGCGCGCAGGACGAAGATCGACGCCACGACGGCGGGGACCGCCCAGGCGGAAATGATCGAGGTACTGCGCTCGGTCGCGTAGAGGGCCAACAGCAGCACGAACTTGGCGACGGCGTGGAAGACGTTCTTGGCGGCCGCCCAACGTGCGACGCCCAGGCCGGATGAGGTCTGATCCTGCAGCGCGAACACTGCGAGCACCGCGACGAAGAACGGGAACGACACGATCTCGGCAGTGCTGGTGAACATCTCGTCCACCGGCGCCACCAGCAGGAAGCCGCCGCCGAGCACGAACGCGAATGCGGTGACGGTGAGGTAGCCGCGCACGATGAACGACTTGGCCAACCGACCCGAGATCGGCAGGAATCGCTCGTACATCGAACCGAGGCTCAGATTGGACAGCGTCGAGAGCATCACCGCCGAGGTGATGACGGCCGACGCGCTGCCCACTTCGGCAACGGGATACAGCCGACCGGCTGCGGCCCAGAACAGCAGGCCGAGAGCGCCGGTGATGGCCGTCGAGAGCATCAGGGCCATCGAGTTGAGCGCGAGATTGCGATCGGAGGCCTTCGAGCCCGGGCCGCTCTCGGGTTGCGGTCGTTCGACGACGTCGGCGATCGGGGAAACGTGGACCGAGTGCATGGCATCGTGCCGAGGTACGGTCGGCACCGGCATCGTCGGGCTGTTCATCAGACCCAGGTCGAACCGAGCCGGTTCGACCGGATACCACCGAAGTTGTTCGAGCTGTTCGTGCTTGGGCGGCAGGATCCTGGGAGCGCGGTGCTTCACAATCGAACCTTCCCCACCGGCACGGGCGGCGACGGGGCGGCGATCTCGACGTCGAAGGCAGCAGAGGCGGCCGTCACCAGTTCGGCTCGTACGTTCTCGCGCAGATCGCGACCGTAGAGCGAGTGGTCACCGGAGTCGAAGGAGGTGACAGTGGGTACCGACGATCGACGCTGGAGTCGGCGCATTCCCTCCGGGCCCCGATTGGTCTCGAACCAGGTGGTGTCGCTGGGGGAGAGCAGAACCCGCGTCTGCACCTGACGGTCGCTGAGAATGCGCAACGAGATCTCGGGAACCTGGATCAATCCGCGCCGTCCGAGCCAGATCCACAGCGCGTACGGAATCCGCGGCTGCAGTGCATTCTTGGTCCGCACACCCCAGTGGTGGAGACGGTCGAGTGCGCGCGCCTTCAGTCCCGTTTCCTCGATGTGCATCGAGGAACGCTTGACGAATTCGAGACGACGAGTGGTCCAGTCCAGGGTGTTGAGCAGTACTGCGGCCCGAACCCCCAGTTCCCTGGCGGCGAAGCTGGAATACCATGAGCCCGAGCACATTCCGGCAACCATGACGTTGTCCGGAGTGGTCCCCGACTGCCGGACAGCGGTGAGCGCGTCCTCGTTGCCTTCGTCGCTGTAGAGCCGGGTCAACTCCCCATCGGACACGATTCCGCTCTCGCCGGTGCCGCGTCGATCGAAACGCACCGTGGAGACTCCGAAGCGGGGCAGCAGCCGCGCCAGCTCCACCCACATGCGGACCGGGCCGACGCGGTGCTCGTTGGCAGTGGGGTACAGCACCACGGTCGGTCCGCCTGCGCGGCATCGATCCGAGGTGGACCGAATCGCGAAAAGCCGCTGTGTGCCCAGGTATTCGATGTTCTCGTGGATTCCGTCGACCACGGACGTCGAGCGATGCTTCAGCTCGATCTCTCGTGCGCGCTCGACCGGAAATCTCGATGCCGTCCACGTCGCGAGGTAGGCGATGTCGGCCGTCGGGATGATGACCTCGAAATCGCTCGGCTCGAGAAAGTCGTCGTGAGCGGTCAACGTGTGTTCCTGAGCCGCGAGAGTCTCGACCAGCTTGCGTACCGGCTTCGTATCGCCCCGCTCGGCGCGGGTGGCGACGAGCACCGGCGCGTCGGTACTCGTCTTCGCGGCGTCCAGTGCGGAGAAGTCCGCGGCCGAATCGGGATGCAGCACAGCGCCGATGATCGACACCCTGGGATCGGACTCGGAGTCGGTGGTGACGCTCACCGAATACAGCGCGCGCTGTTCGTGCAGATACGACCGCCCTTTGACGACCGGATCCCACAGCGTCAACGCGGTCAGTGGCCCGCATTCCGCGGCGACCGAACACGCCAACAAGGCACCGACGCGCAGACCGACGAGGCCGACCTCGCTCACCCCGCAACCTCGAACGTAGTCGACGGCCTCGACGATGCTCCGCCGCCAGTGCTCGACTGCGCCGGGTTGATCCTGATCACCCCACGAATCGCCGGTGCCGCGGTAGTCGAACCGCAGCACCAGAAGTCCCTGCTCACAGAGCTTCTGCGCAAGCAGGGTCATACCGCGATACGAATCGACCTGCTCCTTGCCGAGCGGCGGGCACAGGACGACGCCGCCGCGTGCCCGACCGCCGGACGGCACGTGGACGGCACCGAACAGCGGCGAATCGGACGGGCCGAACCACGTCGGGTACTTGCCGCCCGCCGTACGTGGAGAGGACTCGGCGGGAACTGAGCCGATGCGCCGAGGAGCGGTGCGGGAGCTGTTCACAGATTTGGTCCTTCGTGTACGTACACGGGTGAAGCGGGAACGATCAGTTGCGCAGTGCGGCAGGCCAGCCCGATCGATCGAGTCCGTGGGTGCGGAGCATCGCCAGTGCGATGCGTTCCATGCCGAAACCGACGCACGCGCTGTGGGCGGGTTCACCGTCGACGGTCTCGATGCCGAAGGTGTGCCCGAAGTGATCACGGTGGCAGTTGCACGAGACGACCGCGGTGCCCTCGTCGAGTTCTCCGTAGAGCTTGACGACCAGTTCGGTCTTGAGGTTCTCGTTGCGCTGGTTCGCCGCGAGCATGCGTCCGGCGCGACCGAAGAAGGGATCGTTGGCGATGACCGCCTCGGCTTCCAGTCCCAGATCCGCCAGCACCTGGAGCCCGCGCGGTACCCAGCGTTCGCGGTGTGCCACAGCTTCGTCGGGAGTGCCGACTCGAACGAACTCGTGCATCCGAAATGCCTGCATCCGAGCCGGATCCACCGCGGGCTCGTGCCGGAAGCAGTAGCCGTAGATGTCCATCAGCGTGCCCTCTTCGGGCAGCGTGCCGGTGAGCATCGAGTACGACGGGTGGCACGCAGCCGAGACCAGCATGGTGCCCGCGGACTGGAGGAAGTGATCCCAGTCCTTGCCGTCGGACCGCTCGGCCAACAATTCCGCGTGGGCCTTGTTGTCGCCCTCGAACGTGTTGATCGCACCGGTGAGGTTGGGGAACGACGCGATGTAGTCGGTGCGCTCGAACGCTTCTCGCGGAAAGACCGGAGCGAATCGAAACCTGGTGGCCTGACGGCCGTGTTCGGCGACCCCGGCCGCGGTGACTCTGGCGTCGACGAACTCGATGATGTCCTCGAATTCGCCACTGCGCCCGTACAATCCGGGAATCGAACTGGGTACCAACAAGCCGGCGTCGATGAGCTCGGCGCGGAAAGCTGCTCGGGCGGAGTCGAGTTCGCTGATCTCTGTCTCCGGTGCGGAATGCGTGGTAGTCATCACTTGCCCTTGTAGACGAGGGAGAGCTGAGCGTTGTGACCCAGAATGCGTTCGTTGCTGACCATGATCGCGGACCCGTGTGCATCACGAAGATGACGGCCGATGCTCATCTCGCCGCCCTGTCGGTAGCCGGAGATGCCACAGATCTGCAGAGCCTTGCCGACGATGTCGATGACGAGTGAGGACGCGGTGACCTTCACGTTGTTGATCTTGAGCGCGAAACCGATGGCTCCGAGCTCCGCGGGGCTGTCGGCGATCGCCTCGAACTTGGCTGCGGCACCGAACACCGTGTCCACCAACTGCTCGTGCACCACCATCAGCTCCGCGAGACGCAGCGCGCTCGGCGGCGGCGTTCCCGGAGTTTTGCGTGCGGCCTTCTGCACCGACTTGCGGGCTTTGGCGACCGC
The DNA here is from genome assembly GCF_002258545.1 of Rhodococcus sp. 05-2255-3B1. Classification (NCBI taxonomy): domain Bacteria; kingdom Bacillati; phylum Actinomycetota; class Actinomycetes; order Mycobacteriales; family Nocardiaceae; genus Rhodococcus; species Rhodococcus sp. 05-2255-3B1. Next base: position 73,374 of record NZ_NOZC01000035.1, read on the forward strand.
GGCATCGGCGATACCGAGCCACGCGGATCCCCACAGCACGTGCGCCACCGGGAGCATGGTCTGAGCGGAGATGTCGCCGTAGTTGTCGCCGAGGATGTTCGACGTCGTCGTGCGTGCCTCCAGCATGAAGCCGGGACTGCAGGTGCCACGGAAGCCGAGGGTGTCCCAGGTGCCGGTCTTGACCAGCGTCACGTCGGGCTTCTCGCACACCACGAGCACCTGATCGCTCGGCGGGCTGTCCACGCTGCGCCGCGCCGTCGCCAACACGATCTGTGCGTACTCGCCGTAGGAGATGACCGGTGCGTTCTTGCTGAGCGTGATCTGCTCGCCGTCGTACTCCACCGCACAGCTGCTCGAGCGAACGTCGCCGCCGATGTTGATCTCGGTGGTGGCAGACGCCACCAGTATGCGATCGGTCACGATGCGACGCTGCAGGTCTGCCATCGCGTCGGACTTGCCGTGGCGGACGATGCTGAGCACCTGCGACTGGTGCATCACGAAGATCATCGCCGTCGATGCGCACTCGGCACCGAGAGCACGCGAGATCCGCGCTATGTCGGTCAGTGTTGCCCCGCCTCCGCCGAACTCCCGCGGAATTCCGACCCCGAGCAAGCCGGCGTCGCGCAGCGCATCCACCGATTCGGTGGGGAAACGGGCATCGCGGTCGACCTCGTCGGCATAGGTCCGCAGTACGGCCAGCACGTCGGTGATCGACTGGTCGATCGAGCTCTCGTAGACGGTGGTCATGGCCTCAGTCCGTCAGCTGGGCGATGGCCGCGGCGATCGCGTTGATGCTGCCGAACGTCGACTTCTGCAGCATCGTGTCGGGGAATTCGACGTCGAATTCGTCCTCGAGTGCGATCATCACGTTGACGCTGGCATGCGAGGTGAGGCCGCTGTCGTAGAGATCGGCAGCCTCGTCGATGCCCTCCACGGGGACCGGCAGTTTTCCGAATTTCTCCAGAACGGTTCGCACTCGAACCACGTCGTGAGCATTGAGCGTCTGCATCGAAACCTCCACCGATCGCGTTAACCACGAGACCGGACGGCCTCGTCGTCGACTCAGGGTCGGCTGGCTGTGCGCCTTTTCGACCCAAAGTCTCCCCAGACCCCTCCAAACAATATCGTAGATTGTTTAGTAGCGTTACCGGGATGCCCGCATCGGGTTCGAGGACCGCCGTACACTTCGAGTGGAGCGGGGGCTCGTACGGACGCCTGATCCGGCGTCGAAACACAATCTGCGAAGGACTGTCTGGTCTATGGGTGGCGTCTGCGGGGTGTCAGTGGGTACCGGTGCCGTGCGCATCGCGTACATCGCCGACGGCCGCCGTGTCGAGGACTCCATCGACGCAGAGGGCGCACACGACCTGCTGCCGGGCAAGCTCGTCGACCTCGGACCGTTCGAGGACATCGTGCTCGCCGGGTGGGACACCGCAGCCGTGACGGCTCTGCTGGAGACCCTCGGTGACGGCACTGTGCCGAAAGCCCGCATGGTCGAGGAGTCCCGCGCCCTTCTCGCCTACGCCCGCACCGTTCCGGAACTGGCCGACAAGGACTACGTCCTGGTCGTCGACCTGGGCAAGAAGGGACTCTCGGCCACCGCACTCGACGTCGCAGGCGAGTACGTGGAGTGGACCGCACGCACCGTCGACATCAGCGGCGACCGCTTCGACGAAGTGGTCCGAGGCATCGTGATGGCGAAGGGAATTCTGCCGGCTCCGGTCGGACCCGAGGGCGACCAGGAGTACCAGGCCTTCTTCCGGGAACTGAAGGAACTGGTGAGCTCGTCGGTGGGCGTCAGGGCTCCCAACCGCGGCCCGATGTTGCTCAGCCGAAAGGAGTTCGAGCGAGAGATCACTCCGCTCGTCTCCGACGCCTTGGACTGGGCCTCCAAGCAGGCACCCGACGCGGTACTGCTGATCGGCGGCGGTGCAGCCATTCCCGCAGTGCGCACCATCATCGAAGACAAATGGAACGTCCCGGTCCACGTGCCCGACGCCCCTGCGATGGCCGTCGCCAAAGGCGCGGCACTCGACGAACGACCCGCCCGAGCCTCGCTCGACGCCGATGTGGGAACAATCACTGTCCCGGACGATGCGTCGGAGCTGCTCGACGCACCCGAGGCGCTCGCCGCTCCCGACACCCTCGATGCACCGGACACCTTCGTGCTCGACCCCGTCGAGGAGTGGATGGTCGACGGCCTGACCGTCGACCAACTCGCGACCGAGGACCTGACGATCCCGTCGACCACCTTCGAGACCGACCTTCTCGAACCCGTACCCCTCCAGCCCGAGGTGTCGGAACCGGCTGTACCCGAGCCCGGCGTCGTTGCCGAGCCGGTACGCCGCAGCCGCCGCACCTGGTCGATTCGTGACGCGTCCGTACTCGCCGCTGTGAGTGTGCTGATCGTCGCGATTGTGGGACTGGTGTTCACCCGAGGAAACACGCCGCCACCCACCCCGCTGATCGACCAGCAGATTCCCTTCGATTCCACGTTCGCCGCGGCCCTTTCCGCCGCCGCGGGTCCCGCCGACGAGGCCGCGCCGGGCCCCGTAGAGTTGCCTGTCCTCGGGCCCGCTCGACTGTCCGACGCGGACCTGTACGAGCGTGCCTTCAGCTACGACGGCGAGATGTACCAACCGGTCGTCGATCCGGAGCTGCCGGAATAGACCGGGGGTCTCGTTCGCGCGGGCCGCTCGGGGAACGCGACCGGTTCCGTCACGCGCGGGCGCGCAGCCCACTGGGGCGCGCGCCCCGCCGATTCGGCCGAAGCGGTAGCCTGGCGCTCTGGACGGGGTGTACTGCGTCCGAGAAACATTGTCGATCGAAGTGAGGCCTGACGCGTGACTGTGCTGCTTGGGGTGTCCATGGGGACCCGAGCCGTGCGCACGGCGCAGCCCCGAGCCGAGCAGTTCGGGGCACCGGTCGCCGATCCTTCCGGCCTGGTCAGCGACATCGACCGGCCGCTGTTCTTCCGCAACGAACTCATCGACAGCGTCGGCGGGGACCTTCCGCATCTGGCCGCCGAATCGATCGGTGCGGCAGCCGAAACCGAGCCCGAACTCGCCACCGGCGTGGCCTACCGTGACCCCCGTCAGGCCGACGCCCTGCATGCTGCCCTCAGCGGTGCGCACCTGCACAACTATCACCTGGTCCACGAGGTGGAAGCTGTCGTCGAGTACCTGGCGGCGACCGGTGAAGCCCGCAACTGCAGTTCCGTGGCCCTGTTCGACCTCGGAAGTTCCGGACTGACCGTCAGCGTCGTGGACCTGGTTCAGCGCACCGTCGTCGCCTCGCAGCGATCCGGTGAGTACAGCGGAGATCTGATCGACGCCTACGTCCGCAACAATCAGCTCCAACGCCTCGGCAAGCAGTCGACCGACCCGGACATGGCGCTGTTCGAGAAGCGCTGCCGAATCGCCAAGGAACGCCTGTCCACCCAGGACGCGGTGTGCCTGCCCGATGCGAGCGGGATGATCCTGCTCTCCCGTGAGAACTTCGAGCTGCTCATCACCGACCTGCTCGACGAGGCCATCGAGTTCGCTCGCGAGGTGATGATCGGGGCCAACGTTCCCATCGACGCCGTCGTGCTGATCGGCGGCGGCGCACGCATGCCGATCGTGCAGCAACGCGTCGGACCGCTGCTCGAACTGCCGTCGATCGTGCCGACCGAGCCCGAGACCGTCGCGGCACGTGGGGCCGCACTGACGGCACGGCCGCATTCGCGCACGCGAACCGGAACCCGACGATCGCCGGACGCTCGTAGGCCGGTGGAGTCCGCCGCACCGATCGCACCCACGTCGCAGGTACGCGCGGAACCTGCTCCGGTGCCACCTCCGCTTCCCGCTCCGGTCCGGCCGGTTCCGGCTCGCGCCGATTCCCAGCACGCCGCGCCGGCCGCACCAGCGCCAGGGCCCACTGCAGCGCGTCCCGTCCCCGCCCGTCCCTGGATCGCGGCGGCACCGATCGGCGAGGGCGAGAAGTCTCAGGACACGGTGTCCGATGTCCCGGTGTCCGATATCCCGGTGTCCGAGGTCCCGGCCGAGCCGATCGAAACGGTGGAGGGTTTCGCGTCCTCGAGATTCACCGACTCGTCGGAGTCCGGTGCAGTCGAAACGGTTTCGGACACGACACCGGTAGTGGAAGATGTTCTCGACGACCACGTGCAGGGGGCGCGGGTCGACGGGGAGGTCGTTGCGTTGAGTACGAACACGGGGGATTCGTCTGCCGAGGGCTCTGTTGCCCAGTCCGAGGCAACCGAGGACGGCAAGCCGGTTCCGTTCCAGCTGAAGAACGTCTACTGGCTCGACGCCGATTACGACGACGACGATGGCGAGGACGATCGCACCCGGGCTCGGCGCAGGCTTCGCACCGGAGGTGTTCTCGCGCTGGGTCTTGCGTCGGTGGTGGGCGTCTCCGCGTTCATGCTCACTCAACAGAACACACCGCAGGTGGTCGACACCTCGGTCAGTCGCACCCAGGCCGAGGTGCCGGCGGTCACCACGACGGTGCCCACGTCCGTGGCGCCGGCTCCGGTGTTGCCGCCGCCCTCACCGGAGACCACCGTCGCACCGACCACGGTGCCGCCGGAGACCGAGGTCTACCAGGAGCCGTGGACGCCGGAGCCGACGACGACCACGACCACGGCCGAGCCCGCACCGCCGCCGCCCGTCGAGTCCGTTCCTCCGACGACGACGCAGCAGCCGCCGCCGCTGATCCCGGGTTTCCCGGACTTCACGTTGCCGGTGTTCCCGCCGGTCGCTCCTCCCGCTCCCTGATCGAACTCACTTGTCCGCGTGCTTGTTTCGCGGTCGGATGTGCTCGAAGATCAGGATGGTCTCGGTTGCGGCCACGGCCGGGTCGGCACTGAGATTCTCGACGACGAAGTCGCGCAGAGTGGCGGTGTCGACGGTCGCCACATGCACCAGGAAGTCGTCCGCACCGGCAATGAAGTAGATGTTCAGCGTCTCTTTCCGCGAGGCGATCTTCGATCCGAATTCGCTGATGCGGCGTCGAGCATCTGCTTGCAGCCGCACCGAGATCATGGCCTGGATGCCCTGGCCGAGAGCCTCGGGGTCGATGTCGGCGTGAAAGCCGCGGATGACACCGCGTTCGACGAGGGCGCGAACCCGGGCCAGTGCGGTGGACGGAGCGATACCGGCCGCCGCGGCGAGTGCGTTGTTGGGTGTGCGGGCGTCGCGGCGGAGCTCGTCGAGCAGGATGTGGTCGATTCGGTCCAGGGGGACCGGCCGAACATCGTTCGGCTGCGCACCCTCTTCGACCCCCTCGAATGAACTATTGCGTGCCATTTCTCGACTGTACAGAATTATGTTCACTTCCGTTGCGTCGATTTCGTAGATAATTCATAGTTGGCCTACACGGATGGAGCCTCGGCTTCACGTCACCCACCACCGAGGAGGCCGCCATGAAGATCGGAATTCCACGCGAGATCAAGAACCACGAATACCGGGTGGCCATCACCCCGGCGGGCGTGCACGAACTGGTCTCGCGAGGACACGAAGTGATCGTCGAAACCGAGGCAGGGGCCGGATCGTCGTTCACCGACACCGACTACAAGGCCGCCGGTGCGCAGATCCTCACCGATGTCGACGAGGTCTGGGAGACGGCCGACCTGCTGCTCAAGGTCAAAGAGCCCATCGCCGAGGAGTATTCACGCTTGCGCAAGGGGCAGGTGCTGTTCACCTACCTGCATCTCGCCGCATCCAAGGAATGCACCGACGCGCTCCTGGAGTCGGGTACCACAGCCATCGCCTACGAAACCGTCACTGCGGCAGACGGTTCCCTGCCGTTGCTCGCACCGATGAGTGAGGTTGCCGGACGCCTCGCGCCCCAGGCCGGTGCCTACCACCTGATGTCGAGCGAAGGCGGACGTGGAGTTCTCATGGGCGGAGTTCCCGGAGTGCGGCCCGCCAACGTCGTCGTCATCGGAGCCGGCGTTTCCGGAAAGAACGCCACTGCAATCGCTTTCGGCATGCACGCCGACGTCACCGTGCTCGATCTCGATGTGAAGGCGCTGCGCGCCATCGACGATCAGTACCGCGGGGCCGTCAAGACGCTGGTGTCGAACGCCTACGAACTCGAACAGGCCGTTCTGGCAGCAGATCTCGTCATCGGTGCCGTACTGGTGCCCGGAGCGAAAGCACCGAAGCTCGTGTCCAACAGCCTGGTTCAGCGTATGAAGCCGGGTTCGGTTCTGGTCGACATCGCCATCGATCAGGGCGGCTGCTTCGAGGATTCGCACGCAACCACCCACGCCGATCCCACGTACAAGGTGCACGAGTCGGTGTTCTACTGCGTCGCCAACATGCCCGGTGCCGTGCCGCGCACCTCCACCTACGCGCTCACCAACGCCACCTTGCCGTACGTCGTCGCCCTCGCCGACAAGGGTTGGGAAGCTGCATGCGAGGCGGACCCGGGGCTGAAGGCGGGACTGAGCACGCACAACGGCGCTCTGCTCTCGGAAACCGTCGCGGCCGCTTTCGCCTGAGGAGCGGCTGCGCCGCACGTGCACGGAAATTCGTAGCCCACTACGAACTTCTGCTCACATGGGGCGAAGCCGTTCTACGCACTGTGGCGGCCGGAGCGCCGGGTCTTGCGGGTAGGTACCGCGGCCCGGCGCTCTGCTCGGTTCGAGGTTCCTACGACGGTGATCGGCCGCGCCAACAGCACAGCGATCGCTGTGGTCAGCGGAACCGACAACGCCAGCGCCACACCGCCCACCGCGGACCGAACGATCTCGATGGCCACCGAATCGCCGGTGAGTACGTCCTGGATGGACCGGTCGGCGACGCTGAAGAGCAGCAGCAACGGCAGCGCACCACCGGCATAGGCGAGCACGAGCGTGTAGACCGTGCTGGCGATGTGGTCACGCCCCACCCGCATCGTGGCGGTGAAGATCTCGCGCCGCGACGCCGTCTCGTCCACCGAGGCGAGCTCGAAGGCGGCCGAGGCCTGCGTGATCGTCACGTCGTTGAGCACTCCGAGCGAGCCGATGATGAAGCCTGCCAACAGCAGGCCGGTGACGCTGACGTTGCCGATGTACGTCTGTACGGCTGTGTTCTGTTCCTCGGACAACCCGGTCAGGTGGGTCATACGGATGGCGACGTAGGACAGCACCGCCGCCACCGCCATGGAGGTCAGAGTGCCCAGCAGCGCCGAGCTGGTACGCAGATTCACCCCGTGCGCCAGATACAGCACGGCGTAGAGGATCACCGCCCCGGCGACGAGGGCGACCGGAATGGCGGGTGCACCGTCGAGCAAGGCGGGCAGCATGAACACCACCAGCACGGCGAACGCGATGAGCAGCCCGACCAGTGCACGGAATCCCCGCCAGCGCGCGACGACACAGATGACCACGGCGAACACACCGACGATCAGCGCCAGCGGCAGTCCGCGGGAGTAGTCGTTGAAGGAGTAGCGGACTCCACCGGCGGGGTCGGTCTGCACGACCAGCCGGATGTCCTCACCGGCGCTCAGGGTCGGTTGGCCGGGCCCGGGCGCGATCTCGAGTACCGTGCGCTTGCCTGCGTCGGCACCGGTGGTGATGTCGACGATGCTGCGCTGACATTCGTACGAGTCGTTGACCGCAGGCGTCGGGTCGCCGGTGAACGCTCGGCCTGCGTCGGGACTTCCGCACGGCCCGATGCTCTGCGAGGTGATGGTGCCTGCCTCGGTGGACACCGCGCCACCGCCTGCGGTCTGGAACGGCAGCGGGATGTCGATGCTCTGCTGGCTGGGCCACAGAGCGATGGCCCCGCCGATCACGGCGATGGCTATGGCGACCAGCAGTCCGACGACGACCTTGGCCGCCACCGGTCCCAACGGCACCGGTGAGTCGCTGTGGCCGTGACCGTGACCATGACCCACATGAGATCCGAGGCTCGATTTACTGCCGTCGGAAGGACTGCCGTGTGATTCCACGGTGTCAGGCTAGTGGCCGATGCGAGGAGCTCGGTGGCGGGGAGCAGGGGGGGGCGTCCCCCGCCACCACCTGACCGACCCGGGGGGGAGGGGTACGACCAGGGCTCGCGGGCACCGAAGTGCCGTCCGCCAATGTACAGATCATTCGTCGTTCAGGCGGGATCGCCCCGATGTTTTGTGCATCACTTTCAACTACTTTTCGGTAACTTCGTGTCTCACTGCTTGTACGACGCGAGGAAATTGCCGAACCTCTCGATTGCCACGGCCAGATCTCGTGCCCACGGCAGCGTGACGATGCGCACGTGATCGTGGCCGGGCCAGTTGAATCCGGTGCCCTGAACCACCAGGATCTTCTCCTGCAGCAGCAGATCCTGGACGAGCTTCTCGTCGTCGTAGATCTCGTGGACTTCGGGATCGAGTCGCGGGAACGCATAGAGTGCACCCCGCGGTTTGACGCACGAGACGCCGTGGATCGCGTTGAGCTTCTCCCACGCGACGTCGCGCTGCTCGAGCAGTCGGCCGCCGGGCAGGATCAGATCCTCGATACTCTGATATCCGCCGAGTGCGACCTGAATGGCATGTTGCGCAGGCACATTGGGGCACAGTCGCGTCGACGCGAGAAGGTCGATGCCCTCGATGAAACCTGCGGCGTGGGCCTTCGGTCCGGTGATCGCCAGCCATCCGGCGCGGTACCCGGCCACCCGATACGCCTTGGACAGGCCGTTGTACGTCAGGCACAGCAGGTCGGGAGCCAGGCTCGCCAGCGAGGTGTGCTCTGCGTCGTCGTAGAGGATCCGGTCGTAGATCTCGTCGGCGAGCAACAGCAGCTGGTGCTTGCGCGCCAGATCGACGATGCCTTGCAGTACCTCTTTCGAGTACACCGCGCCGGTCGGATTGTTCGGGTTGATCACCAGCAGTGCGACGGTCTTCGGGGTGATCTTGGACTCGATGTCCGCCAGATCGGGATTCCACCCGTTCTCCTCGTCGCACATGTAGTGCACGGCCTTGCCACCGGACAGCGTCGTCATCGCCGTCCACAGCGGATAGTCCGGGGCCGGGATCAAGACCTCGTCACCGTCGTCGAGCAACGCCTGCATCGTCATCGTGATGAGCTCGGAGACTCCGTTGCCCAGATAGATGTCGTCGACGTCGAGCTCGGGGAAACCCGGTTCGAGCTCGTAGCGCGTCACGATGGCCCGTCGCGCCGACAGGATGCCCTTGGACTCCGAGTACCCCTGGGCCACCGGCAGCGCCGCGATCATGTCCCGAACGATCACGTCGGGGGCCTCGAATCCGAACGGTGCCGGATTGCCGATGTTGAGCTTGAGGATGCGATGCCCCTCGGCCTCGAGCCGGGCGGCATGGGCGTGTACCGGTCCGCGGATCTCGTACAGCACGTTCTGCAGCTTGGTCGATTGCTGCAACGTGCGATAACGCGGCTGGGAGTGGATCTGCGGAGTGGTCACCCGTCACATCGTGCCAGGTGGGCGGTATCGGTTTCCACGAGGTTGTTTCGCGCGGGGTTGTTCGAGCGCGTTGTCGGTGCCGGGTGGAACAATCTCGTTCCATGTGCGGACGGTATGCCAGTACCCGGAGTGACAGCGACCTGCAGGCGGTGTTCGACATCGCCGAGACCGTCGGTGCGGAGGTGCCACCGTCGTACAACGTGGCCCCCACACAGACGGTGCGGACAGTGCTCGAACGGTCGCCGAAGGACGAACCCGAGGCCGACGCCGTGCGGCAACTGCGGTCGGTGCGGTGGGGCCTGATTCCGTCGTGGGCGAAGGACGCGAAAATCGGTTCCCGACTGATCAACGCCAGATCCGAGACCATCACCGAGAAGCCGTCGTTCAAGAAGGCGGCAAGCCGTCGGCGATGCATCGTCCCTGCCGACGGGTACTACGAGTGGGAGAAGCGCGACGGCGCGAAGGTGCCGTACTTCTTGCACCAGGACGGCGTGCTCGCGATGGCCGGGTTGTACGAGCTGTGGCGAGACCCCACCAAGGCCGAGGACGACGAAGCACGTTGGGTCTGGTCGGTCACCGTGCTCACCTCGCCTGCCGCCGATGCGCTCGGCCACATCCACGATCGCTCGCCCGTCGTGCTCCCGCCTGATCTGCGCGCGAGTTGGCTCGACCCTGCGGTGACGGACCTCGGTGACGTGCGAGACCTGTTGGCCGCGATCCCGGAACCACGGCTCGAGCCCTACGAGGTGAGTACCGCGGTGAACAGCGTGAAGAACAACAGCCCGGAGCTCTTGACGCCGGTGTAGGGGTGGCTCAGGCGAGTCGCAACCGGCAGATGTCGGCGATCGCGGCCCGTTCGTCCGGCGTCAGCTCCTCGGCGACCGGCGAATCCAGTATGCGACGCAGTCGCTGGAAGTAGGTACGCGCGTCGACGCCGAATGCCACGTAGATGTCCTCGTCGCTGCCACCGCCGTACCCACGCCAGGTTCGGCCGAATGTCAGAATCTCGTGGTCCACCGAATGGGTAGTGGTCCGGCGCATGGTGTTCCCCCTCGTATTACTTGCCTCCCATCATCCGGGTCACGGTTGAAGAGCCGGTGAACACTGCGTTACGTGCGCGTCAGTTCACTAGGGTGGTCGGGGTGACCGCACTCGCCTTCGGATCCTGGCCCTCGCCCATCACCGCAGCAGATCTGTCCTCGGCGGGCCACCCCGTCGAGAGTGGGTGCTTCGTCGGCAGCGAGATCTGGTGGTCGGAACTGCGGCCCGCCGAGCAGGGCAGGACGGCCATCTGCCGCTATGTCGACGGCGAAGTGCAGCCCATTCTGCCCGCACCGTTCAACGCCCGCACCCGCGTCCACGAATACGGCGGGGGAGCCTGGACCGCGACGGCAGACGGAGACCTGGTGTTCGCCGAGTTCTCCGATCAACGCGTCTACCGACTCACCCCAGGCGGGGCACCGGTACCACTGACTCCGAAACCTGCTGTGGCGTCGGCCATCCGGTACGGCGATCTCTCGGTGGTCGGCACCGACGTGATCGCAGTTCGTGAGATGCACGACGCAGGCGCGGTGTCACGAGACATCGTGGCCATCGATCTCGGCGGCGGTGGGGTGCGTTCGCTGGTGGCGGGCTCGGACTTCCTTGCGTTCCCGAGACTCTCGCCCGACGGCACCCGCATTGCCTGGATCGCCTGGAACCATCCGCAGATGCCCTGGGACGGAACCGAATTGCGCGTGGCTTCGCTGGCCGATCCGTCGTCCTGGACGGTGCTGCTCGGTTCGACCGAGGAATCGGTGATGCAGCCGGAATGGATCGACGACGAATCGCTGTACGTCATCAGCGATCGAAGTGGTTGGTGGAACCTGTGTTCGGTCACGCTCGGCGGTTCGGTAACTCCGCTGGTGACGCTCGACGCCGACTTCGGGGCTCCGCTGTGGCGGTTGGGGTCGAGCTGGTATTCGGTGCTGGACGACGGGAAGCTGCTCACCGTGCGCACCGTCGGCACCGACACGTTGGCGGTGCTCGATCCTGCGTCCGGGGCACTGGAGGACATCACGCTCGACGGTGTGACCTCGGTGGGGCTCGGTGGGCGCGCCGGGTCGACGGTGCTCCTCAAGTGCGGTGGAGCCAGGGTGGCAGCGGGGTTGTTCGCCCTCGACCTGGAATCCGGCGAACTGACCTCGGTACGTTCGGGTTTCGAGTCCGTACCCGACAGCGCATACCTGCCCGAGGGACGTCAGGTTACATTCCAGGGGCCCAACCGTGAGGTGCACGCCATCACCTATGCGCCGCGCAACCCGTCGTACGAGGGCTTGGACGGTGAACTGCCGCCGTACGTCGCGTTCGTTCACGGCGGCCCGACAGCGCACGTCGCCCCTGCTCTGAACCCGTTGTTCGCCTACTTCACCAGCCGCGGCATCGGCGTCGTCGATGTGAACTACGGCGGGTCGAGTGGATACGGCCGCGAATACCGCAACCGGCTGCGCGGGCAGTGGGGAGTGGTCGACGTCGAAGACACCATCGCCGCGGTGCAGGGGCTGGCCGACAGCGGGCTCGCCGACCCACGCCGGTTGGCCATCGAAGGCGGGTCCGCAGGTGGTTGGACGGTGTTGGCCGCGCTGACATCTTCCGACGTGTTCGCCTGCGGTGCATCGTACTTCGGCGTCGCCGAGCTGGAGTTGTTCGTCGCCGAGACCCACGACTTCGAGTCCCGCTACATCGACGGGCTCATCGGACCTCTGCCCGAGGCCATCGACCTGTACCGCACCCGCGCGCCGGTCAACAACGTCGACGGACTGTCCTGCCCGGTGCTGTTGTTGCAGGGGCTCGACGATCCGATCGTGCCGCCGTCGCAGGCCGAGCGGTTCCGAGATGCCATGGTGAACAAGGGAATTCCGCACGCCTACCTGGCCTATGCGGGCGAGTCGCACGGATTCCGCAAACTGGAAACGCAGGTGAACGCGCGGGAATCAGAACTGTCCTTCTACGGCCAGGTGATGGGCTTCACGCCGCCCGGAATCCCGGAGCTGCAGTTGTGGCGCCCCTCTAGCTGAGTGGTGGGTGCGCGCGCTTCGCTTCCAGAAATTCGAGGAGCGCGCTGGGGATGGCGCAGTACTTGCTGTTGCCCTCGGACAACCTGCTGCCCACCTCGAACGCTGCCTTCGACGGGCCGTCGTTCTCGAGGATGAGGGCACAGAGGCGCTCGTCGGTGCGGCCGGACTCGCAACACTGCTCGACGTGCGCTCGGTCGTCGGGGGTCAACGCCGTCCACCACTCGTCGTAGCGGCGAAAGAGCTTGTCCGCGTCGTCGGTCATGCCTGCTCCCTACTTGTCGGTACGCCTTCGGGTCCGACCATACTCACGGTGTCCGATTCGGGCACTTTCGAGGGGGGTGCTCGGCAACCTCACACCGCTTGTGCAGGGTGCGCGCCCGTGTTTCGACGCGAGGACGGGCGCGCCGTCGATAGAGGGGTCGCTCGGTTGCCCAGGTTGCCTACGTTGCCTCGTGCGGCTCTGTCGGCAGCGTCGCGGATCATCCGATCGACGAGCTCGGGGTGATCGAGATCCGACCAGGCGATGCGAACCACCTGGCGGCCGGTTGCGCGAATGCGATCCTCGCGACGCTTCTCGTCCCACAACACATCGGCCGCAGACTTCCCTTCGGGCACGTAGCGTCCGTACTTCACCTTGCCGTCGAATTCGACAACGGTCTCGAGGTCGGGCAGATCGAAATCCACGCGCCCGACGAAACCGCGGGAGTCCGTGATCGGCACCTGCAGCTGCGGTGTGTAGCCCAGCTGATGCAGCACTACTCGGGCACGTGACTCCCCGACACTCTCGGACCGGCCGTCCATGAATTCCGCGACTCGGCGCGCCATCCGGTTGCCTGGATGGTTCGGACATGAATCCAGCGCTGCGACAACATCTTCGGAGGTGAGCCCGCGGGTCCTCGCAGCGAAGTCCGCGATGCAGACGGCCGTCTCGAACGGAAGCGTGCGAGCACAATCGGCAACCGTGCGCGCCGGACCGGTGACACGCACACCGCCGAGGTCGACGATCTCTTCGTCGGTGTACGGCGAGGTGTGCACTGCTCGAACGGCACTGCTACGACCGCCGCCCCGGGCACGATTGCGGGTGATGTGCACCCGGCTCAGGTCGGCATTCCACACGTCGAGACCATGGAATATCGCTGCGCTCACATGGCTGACCACGGCATCGGGAGCGATGGTCGCGTCGAACACCGCCTCGGCGATGACCCGATGCTTGTCTTCCCTGGGCAGTGCGTCGAATTCGTCTCTGCTGACGAACCGTCCTGGACGGAGTCGACGCCACGCTCGCGTTCGGCAGTAGCGCTGCAACTCTGCGTCGGAAATGCCGCGGGAGAGTGCGTCGGATCGCGAGACGATGCGGGTCATGAACGAATGCTCTCGGGCGCAATCGCTTTCGACAACCCCCACTCGGCAGATTGTGGATAACCGGTGTGCCTGTGGATAACTCGTAGAAGTGGACCTCACACCCCTACCGACGACTGCGCGCCCCTGCTCTGAGGTGAGCAGGGGCGCGCAGTCGGTGAAAAGGGTGTGAGGTTACTTCCGGCGACCCGGAACCTTTGCCCCCGGTGCGAATCCGAGTCCACCGGCCTTCGGCTTGGGCGGAGTGCGATCGTCGGATTCACCTGCTGCGTTCGACGCCTCCGCCTTCGGTGCCTCTGCTGCCGGTGTCTCGGACTTCGGGGCCTCGGGTGCAGCGGCTTCCTCGGTCGGCTCGGCCTTCTCGGGCTCTGCAGTCTTCGGCTCAGCGGGTGTCGCTGCGGCCGCACCGGGCGTGCGTGCGCCCGGCTTCTTGAATCCGGACTTCACGGCCAGGCCCTTGGGCTGGACGGTCGGCTTGGATTCGGTTGCGGCCTCGGTGGAGGGTGCTTCCGGGGCAGGGGCCGAAGCCGTAGGAGCCGCTGCAGCAGGAGCCTCGGCCTCGGGAGCCTCAGCAGCAGGAGCTTCAGCAGGCTTACCCGGTGCCTTGGCGCCCGGCTTCTTGAATCCGGACTTCACGGCCAGACCCTTGGGCTGGACGGTCGGCTTGGATTCGGTTGCAGCCTCGGTGGCGGGTGCCTCCGACGCCGTGGCCTCGGCAGTAGGGGCTTCGGCAGCAGGCTTACCCGGTGCCTTGGCACCCGGCTTCTTGAAGCCCGACTTCACGGCCAGACCCTTGGGCTTGACCGACGGAGTCGACTCCGAGGTCTCTGCGGTGGCAGGTGCTTCGGCCGCCGCGGGAGTCTCGGCAGGTGCAGGTGCAGCCGCCTTCGCGCCGGGTGCCTTGCCCTTCATCTGCAGGCCCTTGCCGCCGGGTGCCTTGCCGCCGGCCATGCCGAGACCCTTGGGCTTGGTGGCGGGTTCTGCGTCGGCACTGTCGGCCGGTGCAGCGGAACCGGGTGCCTTGGCTCCCGGAGCCTTGGCCAGACCCTTCATCTTCAGTCCGCCGGCCTTGGGAGCCGGAGCTGCCGGAGCGGACTTCGCCTCGGCCGGTTCCTCGACGGGTGCGATCCGCTCGGCCTCTTCGACCTCGGCGGCATTCTCCGTCGCCAGCTCCTCCTGAGGAGTGCGCTCGCGGGGGATGACCTTGATGTTCTCGGCCAGCACCGAGGACTCGACGCGGGTGATCGACTCTAGCATCAACTGTGCGACGTCGACGACCTCGACGCCCTCGTGTGCGCCGCCTTCCTGACGTGCGGTGACACCGTCGGTGAGCATGACGCGGCAGAACGGGCAACCCGTGGCGATCTTCTTGGGGTTGGTCGCCAGTGCCTCGTCGACCCGGTCGATGTTGATGCGCTTGCCGATGTTCTCTTCCATCCACATGCGTGCGCCACCGGCACCACAGCACATGGACCGCTCACCGTGACGCGGCATCTCCTTGAGGTTGGAGCCCGACGCCGCCATGAGCTCACGCGGGGCGTCGTACACCTTGTTGTGACGGCCCAGGTAGCACGGGTCGTGGTAGGTGATGTCCTGGCTGACCGAGGCCACCGGGATCAGCTTCTTCTGCCGCACGAGTCGGTTGAGCAGCTGGGTGTGGTGGACCACCTCGTAGTCGCCGCCGACCTGCGGGTACTCGTTGCCGAGTGCGTTGAAGCAGTGGGCGCAGGTGACGACGATCTTGCGCTTGTTCTGCTCGACACCCTCGAAGACGTTGTTCAGCGTCTCGATGTTCTGCATGGCGAGCTGCTGGAACAGGAATTCGTTGCCTGCGCGGCGAGCGGAGTCACCGGTGCAGGTCTCGTCGGCACCGAGCACCAGGAACTTCACGCCTGCAGTGGCGAGCAGCTCGGCGACGGCCTTGGTGGTCTTCTTCGCGCGGTCCTCGTAGGCACCGGCGCAGCCGACCCAGAAGAGGTACTCGTAGTCCTGGAACGAATCGGCGTCCTGGCCGAAGACCGGGATGTCGAAGTCCATCTCGTTGATCCAGTTGAGCCGGTCCTTGGAGTTCTGGCCCCACGGGTTGCCCTTGTTCTCCAGGTTCTTGAACAGACCTGCGAGCTCGGACGGGAACTCCGATTCGATCAGCACCTGGTAGCGGCGCATGTCGATGATGTGGTCGACGTGCTCGATGTCCACCGGGCACTGCTCGACGCACGCACCGCAGGTGGTGCAGCTCCACAGCACCTCGGGATCGATGATGCCGCCCTCGATGGCGTCGGCGACGAGCTTGCGATCGGCTTCGTCACGAGCGTTCTGCGGGATGGCGTCGAGCGCCTTCTGATCGACGTTGCCCTCGGCGTCGACGAGGCCGACCTCGTCGCCCGCCATGTCCTTCTTGCCGCCGGCCAGCAGGTACGGGGCCTTGGCGTGGCTGTGGTCGCGCAGCGACATGATCAGCAGCTTGGGGGAGAGGGGCTTGCCGGTGTTCCAAGCGGGGCACTGCGACTGGCAGCGGCCGCACTCGGTGCACGTGGTGAAGTCGAGCCAGCCCTTCCAGCTGAAGTCCTCGATCTTGCCTGCGCCGAACGCGTCGACGTCGGGGTCGGCCTCTTCCATCTCGAGGACCTTGCCGCCGGACATCATCGGCTTGGCCGGCCCGAGTGCGACGGTGCCGTCGTCCATGCGCTTGAAGTAGATGTTGGGGAACGCGGTGAAGCGGTGCCACGCGACACCCCAGTTGATGCGCGAGCCGACGATGTAGAGCCAGATCATGCCGGACATCAGCTTGATGAAGGCGAACACCGAGACCATGTTCGAGTTGGCCGGCAGGAGCTCGGCCAAGCGCATCGTGAAGAAGTCGGTGTACGGGTTCGAGTGTCCGTAGGTGGCGATCTTGCCCGCCTTGACGAACACCATGCCCAGGCCCTCGATGAGCACGACGGCCTCGACGAAGTAGGCGGCCTTGAACCCGGAGCCGGCGAAGCGCGACTGACGCTCGGGCTTACGCGGGTGGTTGAGCTGGCGAATGATGATCAGCGTGGTGATGCCGATGACGGTGCCGAGTCCGAGCAGCTCGTCGATGAGGTGGTAGGCCGCGGTGTCACCGACAATGGGCCAGTGGAACTCGGGGTTGAACGTCTGGCCGTAGGCCTCGAACCAGACGATGGCACCGAGCATGAAGCCGATCATGACCAGCCAGTGTGCCCAGCCGACGGTGCGGAACTTGACCATCTTGGTGTGAGCCAGGAACTCGACGACCATCTGCTTGAAGCGAGGGACTATCGGTCGCCAGCGGTCGGGTGCCGGCTGGCCCAGTCGCACGATGTTGAACATCCGCAGGCCCCCGCGAATGAAGACGTACCAACACACGAGGCTGAGCAGAGCACCGACTGTGCCCAACGTGATCGTCAGGGCGTTCATGTCGCGGCCTTTCGCTAAAGGTGGCAGCTGGAGGGCTACCGCGGGTTCAGCCCGTCGAGCTGGATTCCGGTCTATGTTACTCGCCAGTAGTAATTCCGCTGTACTGATGGGTAACTTAGCATCGCCGGGTAAAGCGATGCTGGTGGGTGCTGAAATGAGGCCGTCCGACGGGTGGGCTGAACTCGTCAGTAGGTTGTCTCGCAGATCACCGTATGCGTAGGCCGTCGAGGTGTTCTCGCAAAGGCAGTCCTTACTTGGCGGGGAGTCGCCGTATCGGTATCCGGCGGAAACCGACGCCGAGTACTGGTTGCGCTCCGGTCTCGGGGGCTACGACAGATTGCAGCGACTTCGATGGAAGCGACGTATGCCGATACTGCGCCGGCGGCGAATCCGACTGTGACAGTGAACAGGTGGTGGAGGTCGGGGCGGTTTCAGAAGGACAACGATCGGTCCGATTTGTACGCTACAATTTCGAGCGCACCACAAGTCTCAGACGCGTCATCGGGGTGACTTTGCGTTTGACGGTTGCCTAGCGGAACTGCCAAGCACCCACTGCACAGAAACGGAACTGAACTCCACATGAAACTTCGCAAACTGGCCGTCACATCGGCCCTCGTCGCAGTCGCGATGGGCCTGGCCAGCGGAACCGCGTACGCGCAGCCCGCCGAGGAAACAGCCCCCGGTGACACCAACTACACCGTCGACCTCGAAGATCGCACGATCGTCACCACCATCGATGCAGGCGTCTTCAAGGTCGCCGACGACGGCAAGACGGTCGACGTCCTCGACGCCGCCGACAACACCCTCGTGACGCTTCCGCTCTCGTTCAACCTCGGCGGACTCAACTTCCCGTACGAGCAGAACGTCGACGACAACGGCAAGACCCTGCGTCTGGTTCCGAACCTCGACTTCACGAAGGCATCGGCCAATTCGCGCAGCATCGGCGCGACGACCGTCGCCTCGCCCGAAGAGAACCTCAAGGCGCAGCAGAACTTCTCGTCGCAGCTCGGTATCGCGACTGCGATCGGTGGCTTCACGGGTACGGCCATCGGTGCGGTCATCGGTTGCATCGTCACGCTGCCGGCCGGATGCATCGGCGGTTTGGTCACAGGCGCGACCGTCGGCGGAGTCATCGGCACCATCGCTGCCGGCGGACCCACTCTCGTCGTTGCCGGTATCGACTTGATCAACACGTTGAACGCGGCACCGGGCACCACGGTCTGGGCCAAGTAAGCGTCTCTCCGCAGAAGCCCGCACTCCTCACGGGGAGTGCGGGCTTCTTGTTTTCGAATCGTTCAGGCTCCGTGGATGGTGGCGAGCGAGATGGCCTCGACGACGATGGTGTAGGCGTAGCCGAAGAGTGTGAATCCGACGGACAGCAGTTCGGTCATGGAAGGTTCCGCCTCAGCAGTCGAACGGGTGCACTGTTCGAGCGCGACAATGCGCCTCGCAGCGATGGACTCGTCGGATCATACGGAGCGCGGGTGTGTTTGTCCGGGTGGACGCCTACGAGGTACGGATGGTCAGACCGGGGTTCTCCGCGAGTACGTCGTTGATGGGGGTGGCGAACAGCTCGGGTCGCTGACCCTGCAGCATGCTGACGACGGTCGCGATCTCGCAGGAGGGCTGGTCTCCCACGTTCGACGCATTGGCGATGCCGACGGCGAGGGTGCCGGTGACGACGGGGCCGCCGCTGTCGCCGCGTAGCGCGCAGATCGAGGTGGAGAAACTGCGGTCCAGGACGTTGTCTCCCAGTGCCACCTGCAGACCGGTGGAAAGAATTGTGCCGCAACTGAATCCGGTTCTGGATCCGGATTTGCAGACCGGTGCGCCGACGATCGGGTCGACCGTGCCGGTGACATGCAGCGGGTCCGCTCCGGGGACTCGCACTGCGTTGCTCTCGAATTCGGCGACGTTGGCGTCGTCGATGTCGATCAAGGCGTAGTCGTTGCGCGACTGGCTCGTTCGGTAGAACGTTCCGAATTTCGAGCCCACTAGACTGCCGTATATCGGGTACGCGCCCGTCAGTGCTGCGGAGCCGGTATCGGTGGTGCTCGGATTGCAGTGGCCTGCAGTGATGTTCACCGATCCGCGCGTCGGGTCGACGGCATTGAACCCGAGCGAGCAACGTTGTCCGAGGCCGGCCGGTGTGCCCGCGAGGAAGCTGTCGCCGCCGAGATACGAACTCGCACGGATCGGGCCTGCCGTCGGTGACGGATCGAAGGGGAGCAGGTCCCACAGCGGCTGGACGGCATCGAACATGGCCTGCGGGATCACGATGGGCGGGGCATCGATCTCGAAGCCGTTGGCGGACGCGGCATCTGCCACGTCGGCGCGGGTAGGTCCGTCCGCCACCGCGACGACGGGGCGTCCGTCGGCGTCCAGCCACGCGCTCGCGACCCCGTCGGATCCGACCGTATCGGTGAAGTCGGCGAGTCGACGTGCCGCGTCGGCCCGATCGAGGAATTGTTGCGGAGTCAGGCCGAGGTCACGGGCCACGGCGTCGGCGAGGGCGGGAGGCAATGGTGGTTCTGCGCTCGCGGTCGGTGCGAACACCGCCATCGTCGCCAGAATCGGAACCGCGACGAACGACAGCCGGAAAGCTCGGCGACGCATAGAAACCTCTCCCCCGGGCATCTCGTGATGTGATGCCGTTCACCCTGGAGTACGACTATAGGCGGTGAACGGCTCCCGAAGTACCCGACTCAGTCGGTTCGCAGCGTGGCTCCAGTTGCGCGCGTGACCTGATCGATGGGAATGCCCAGGCTGGCGGTGCCGCCGTACTGCGCCAGCGCGAGGTTCGCCTCGTTGCAGTCGGGTGCGCCGCCGCTGTTGGATCCGCTGGTGATGCCGAGGGCGAGTGTCCCGGTCACGATGGCTCCACCGCTGTCGCCTGCGAGAGTGCATGCGGTGCTGGCGAATCCACGCACGGTGCGGGACGTGCCGTCCTCCATGTAGAGCTGCGTCTCGACGCGATCGGCCGCAACCACTCCACAGGTGAACGAGGACGACTGCCCGGACTTGCAGACCGGCGCGCCGATGACCGGTGATGCCGTTCCGGTGACGGTGACGGTGCTGCCGTTCGCGCCACGGACAGTGGGGCGGTCGAGTCCGGACGCGATGCCGGTGTCGTTCAACGCGATGATCGACCAGTCGAGGCCGTCCTCCGCGCCCAGACTCGACCGATCGAACGACCCGATCTGCGTGCTGCGTGCGATATCGGCCGGGTCGGGAAGATAGACCGGTGCGCCGCCGGATCCGGTGGCCTTGTCGGGATTGCAGTGGCCTGCGCTGAGATTGACGGCGGCACCGGAGGGGTCGACGGCGTTGAAGCCGAACGAGCAGATGCTGATGTCGGTGGCCGGAGCGTCGGCTATGGGTCCGGAGGTGGTGACGTAGGTGTCGCCGCCCATCGGAGTCGGGTCGACCGGCTTGTTTCCGCCGGGAGAGAGAATGACCTTGATGTTCGCGAGCAGCGTCGGCAGATTCAGTGCGCTGCCGATCGGGCTGTTCACCAGGTCGATGACGATCTGATTGTCGATGAAGTCGATGGCGGTGCCGTTGATCTGCTCCGAGATCTCGCGGGGGAGGCCTGCGATCCAACTGTTGAGATCGGCCAGCGACTTCTCGAGTCCGTCTGCCGACACGGGCGACTGCGCGGTGGCGTATCCGTCCTTGGCGACGGCCTGCGCGGCAGCAGGCGAGGTGACGGCGACGACGGCATTGCCGTCGGGCCCGATCCAGGCACCGGCGAAGTCGGCGGGACGGCTGGCCCGGAAGTCCGATGCGTATGCGGACAGTTCCTGCGCGCGAGCAGCACGATCGAGGTACTCCTGCGGGGAGATCTTCAGATCTCGCTGCACGGCCTCGACGAGCTCTCGGGGAAGCTGATCGGCGGGTGACTGGACGACGGGGTCCGCTGCTGCCGTCCCGGAGAACGAAGCGAGAAGAACGAAAGCCGTCGAACACAGCACTGCGGCACGCAGCGCCCCGGTGTTACGCATGAAATCCCTTCATCGGGTGCTTGGCATCAGCGACCCACCCTAGGGCATCGGGCGCAGAATCAGTGTTCGTCCAGGTCAGGGGTTGGTGACCGGATCGGTAGCGGCGCTTGTCGTCGGTTCGGTGGTGGTCGTGGTGGTGGTCGTAGTCGTGGTGGTGACCGGGGTTGTCGTCACCGGTGTCGTGGTGACCACCGGTGTCGTGGTGGGGACCACCGTCGTCGGCGCGGGCACCGGCACAGGCGGCGGGGCAGGCTGGGGAGCAGGCGCGGGCGGGACGTACGGCTCGTACGTCGGCTCGTCGATCACTTCCGGAACGACGACGGGCTCGACGGGGCTCGAGGTGGTGGTCGACGGCGTACGAGTCGAGGTGACGATCGGCGAGCCGGCATCGGTGACGGTCGGAGGCGTCGCGGCGGGGCCGGAGCCGAACACTCCGCTCACTGCCGCGATGGCGAGCACGATGACCACGCCTGCCGCTGCGCCCGCCACGATGGTGGCGACCGTTCGGGAGCGCTCGCTGCGTTCCTTCTTCGCCCCTGCCGATGCGTCGACAACCGGGGTGGCGGGAACGTAACCGGTGGTCGCGGCTTTCTCGTCGACCGGAACGATCGGCTCGGATCGAAATTCCGAATGGTCGAACACCGGAGCGACCGCGGGAATGGCCTCGGAGAAGGCGAGCGACGGTTCCGGCGCGACGACCGGGATGGCGTCGGTGTCGAGGGACTCCGTGCCGTCGTTACGGGTGACGATCGGCGCGGCACCGGTCACCAGCGAGTTGCCGTCGACGTCCTCGACCTCGGCGAGTACCAGTGCGCCGCGGGTCGCAGCGAGCGGCTCGACGAGGACTCGGCCCGACGAGCGTTCACCGAGGTGCGTCGCTACCGACGGGAGTGCGGCGCTGGCACCGGTGAGTATCACGGTGCCGGTCCCCGGTACGTCGAGCCGGTGAAGCAACGGCGCGACGAGGTCCGCGAACTCGGCTCTTGTCACCGTCGTGGACTGCGAGACACCGGGAAGTTCGACGGAGATCGTGGCGGTCTCGGCGGTGCTCAGGGTCTGCTTGGCCGCCTCGCACGAGGCGACGACGCCGGCAAGGGCAGCCAGCACTGCCGCGTCGGACAGGTCGATGTGCTCGCGATCGGTCACCACGTGATCGAAGAGTGCGTCGGTGAAGGCGTCTCCGCCGACGCCGGAGACACGGACGGTCCCACCTCCGGGATAGGTGGAGATGTCGGTGCCGGTGGCTCCGATGTCGACCACCGTGACCGCAGCCGAAGAGCTCGGCTGCGCGAACGCGCTCGAGGCTTTGGCGTCGGGCACCAGGGCAACGTCGGCGAGGCCGGTGTGATCGAGGGCGTCGCGCAGCAGGGCGACGGCGGCCCGGGTCCACCGCATCGGGTACGTCATGGTCGTGACGGGCATGTCGCCGACCACGCCGTCCTTCGCCGACACCATCGTCACGAGGCAGTTGGCGGCGTTGGCCATCAGGTCCTCGGCGCGGTAGGCGTCGGCGTCGGGCTCGAGATCCTCCTGCTGACCGACCAGATCGACGAACCGGGTGAACGGGGCCGTGTCAGCCGGTTCACCGAGGTGGGCGCGTCCGTCCTCGTCGAAGCGCAGGGTCGTCGGCAGGACGACGATCGTCGGTTCGTCCTCCACCGATGCGCGGTAGGCCGCGACGGACCTGGTGTTGCCCACGGTGATTCCGAGGTGACCGGTACCGCTCATCGAGTGTCCCCTGTCGATCGGTCGTTCGGCTCTCGGTCGGAGGGTGTGCCGCCGCGGGCCGCCGGAACCTGCTCGGATGCAGTCTGCTCGGTGTCCTGGCCGGATTCGGGAGTCTCGGTGGGTGGATCGGTCGGCTCCTCGACCGGCAGTTCCGGCTCGACCGGTTCGACGAAGATCGGAGGCTTTTCGGGGGTGGTGTCCTCGGGTGCCTCGTTCGCCGGGCGTGTCGAGATCTCGGTCTCGGTCGGCTCGCTCCGCGGGAGGTCGGAGGTTTCGGTCGGAGTCGTCTCCTCCGCGAACGTGGTGGTCGCGGGCAGCGGAACGACGGGAGCGATCTCGGCGGCAGGCTCGAGAACGACGGTGGGGAAGTCGATCGGGCCACCCGACCCGGAGCCGATCGACGATGTCGGCGGCACCACCTGGGCATTGTCGATGGTGGGGACCGCGGTATCGGTGGACGTACCGAGTTGCAGCGCGACGAGTGCGGCACCGACGGTCAACGCAGCAGCGAACGCCGCCGCAGCGAAGAGTGGGCGACGGTCGGATCCATTCGGGGAGACCACCGCGAACCGCTCGGTGACGGCATCGACGGGGAATTGAGCAGCCAGAATCGCAGCACCGCGGGCGGCGGCGACGGCGGAGTCCTTCTTCTGCAGGGTCTGCAGGACCGACGCGTTCCACGCGGCGAGCGCCTCGGCTTCGGGCACCAGCGAGACGTGGGCGAGGCCGTGTGCGTTCATCGCCGAACGCAGAGCGAACACCTGCTCGGCCGTCCAGCGGGCAGGGTAGGTCGCGGCCGCCGCCAGATCACGCGGCTGCAGATCGATCGACGACGCGACCTCGGTGAGAAGGCACAGCAGGGCCATCGACGTCAGCTGCTCGGCAGGCAGAACAGTGCCCTTGCTGCCGCTGACACCCACGCCGTCGGCGAGGGTGTCGAGAAAATGTGTGTAGGCCTCGGACTCCTCGTCGGTCGCATCTCCGAGCGAGACGGTGCCGTCGGGATGAGTGTTGAGCACGGTCTCGTGCAGTGACGCCAGGTGCAGCGAGGGTCCGGGCGCAATCGGATGGGACACGGCGGCGACGGCGCGCTCGTCGTCCAGGTAGAGGCCGACATCCGGTGCGCCGACACTCGCACTGCCGGGCTGCTCGGTCATGGTGCTGCTACCTGTTCTCGACTCGGGGAGTGGTGCTCGGTCGTTGTGTCGCTCCCGGTCCCCGCACAGTTACAGGGTCGACGCCCACGCTGGTCGAGGCCCCGTAGCCCATGGCGCGCAGCATCGAGATCAGCTCCGATCGCGACTGGGCACCGAGCCTGCGCCGGATGCGGGCCACATGATGCTCGACGGTCTTCGGGGAGATGTAGAGCCGGCTGCCGACCTCGCGATAGGTGACTCCGAGGACGAGCAGTTCGGCGACCTCGGCCTCGCGTTCGCTCAGCGAGCCCGTCGGCTGCGGCGTCGACCGCGGGTTGTCGCGCCCGGTCGAGCTGGGTTGGCGCAACGACCTGGCGATGTGCAGCAGCGACGTCGCCGTCGCAGTATCGGTGACGGTCAGGGCGGCCTCGCTCGCCAGTCGGGCTCCGTCCCATGGCAGCCCGAAGGCGGTGAGGGTGCGCGCGGAGGTCTCCACCTCGGTTGCGTCGGGTCTGCCCTGCAACACCCCGAGCCATGCGCGACCGGCAGCGGCGAGAGCGGCGCTGTACGGGTGAGTCGGAGCGGCAGCGGCCAGGGCCTTGGCGTGCGGCACCAACGCGTCGGGAGTCTGGGCCACGATGGCCGCCTGAACCTGGTACCAGTGCAGCGCCGACGCCCAGACGGGCGGATCGCCGAGCGCTGCGAGCAGATCGGTTGCCTGCGACACCAGATGTTCGACGCGGTCCACCTGGCCGAGTCGTGTTGCGGCCAGTAGCAACTCGCCCAGGGGCAGCAGCGCGAACAGGTCTGTGGAGTACTCGGCGATCACGCTCTGCGCCTGGGTCCATGCCGTGATCAGTGACCCCGAGTCACCGGACCTACGAGCCAGACCCACCCGAATTGCGTGCAGAAACAACTGATTGCGTACGTGCGACACCGGAATCCGCAGTGCCTCGATCGCGGCACCGGCATCGGCGGTCTCTCCCCGCAGCATCGACGCCCAGGCCCCGACAAGGCTCAGCCTGGTGTGCGCCTCGGAACCAGGACGATGTTCGCCGAGTGCCCGCGTCACGATGGAATCCACCCGGGGCAGATCGCCGCAGTGCACCGCGTGCAAGGCCGAGACGGCAGCGGCAGTATCCGGTGTGCACGAGCGATCGGAAGCATTGCCCGTCAACGTCATTGCCCGCATCAGTGCATTCGCACTCGCACTCGACGCCGCTGCGTTTCGCGAATCGATCGACCCGATCACTCCGGTGACGAGCAGGCTGCCCGACGCGGTACTCGACGTCGGCGCGAGAGCGGCCACGGCAGCCATGGAACGGTCGGCGGCGCTGCGATCACCGGCTGCCGCGGCGGACAGGGCAGCCCACACGGCGTCGGGTCCGAGTCGGTCCTCGCCGAGCCACGCGAACAACTGCGCACTGCGCGAGGACATTCCGCGTTGCGCCGCAATCGACGCCGACACTCGCACCGCGGTCCGCAGATCCGCCGCATCGCACCCCGCGGCACCGTCGAGAATCGCATCGGCGAATCTCGCCGCCTCGTCCAGATCCCCGGTGGCCGCCGCGACCTCGGACCGTCTCGCAGCCAGCATCATCGAATCGAACCCTGCCTCGACGGCCGCGCCGTACAGGGCACCGGCGGCATCGACGGGAGCCGAATCCGCCTGCTGAACAAGATAATCGGCGAGACCGGCATGAACGACGCCGCGCTCCGCCAACGCACGGGCCGCGGTGGCGTCGAGCAGGCGGGATCGGGTGGCGACCTCGGTGATCGACGAGAGCAGGACGCGGCAGCGCCCGTCTCCGATCATCTCGATCAGCGGGGCCTCGGCGGACGGAATCAACGTGCCCGTGGTGTCGAGCATGCCGGAGCTGCAGGCCATATCGACGATCGACTCGACATCGGTCGCACGCGGAACGACCTGCGCGGCCGATGCCGGGTCCGGTGTGACGCCGAACCGAGCTGCGAGCAGCAGTGCCCGTGTGTCGTCGGTGGTCTCGATCAACATCCGACGGTGCTGTTCGGCAATCGATTCGGCGACCACGCGAAGCGGAGCCGGATCGGAACGGTCCCCGCCGAGTGCACCCAGGGCCGCGTCGACAGCGGCGAGAACTCCGCCGGTCGCCTTGGCGACGGCAGCGGCGAGCGAGGCCGAAATCGGCCGGACGGTTGCTGCTGCCCTGGCCGCGATGGCCACCTTGTCCAGCGGAACCAGTGTCAATCGATTGGAACCGGCGGAGGCGATCAGCTTGTCGATGCGTGAATCGAAACTGCGCGGCGCGGTGGCGACGATCAGAGTGATGTCCGATCGTGTTGCAGCCGCCGCGATCTCGTCGAGACGCTGTTCGGACAGCAGGTGCGCATCATCGACGAGAACCGTGGAGCCGGACGGTGCGTCGGCGATGGTGCCCGCGTACACGTCCGTCGCCGCCGCAACGGACTCGAGAACCGCGGATCGGCCGGAGCCGTTCACTCCGACGACGACATGAAATCCGTTGGCGACGAGAGCATCACGGACGAAACGATCGGCACGCTCGATGCCGACGAGTCCGGAACGCGTACTGGTCACGATCGACCTATCGGCCGGTCAAGCCGCCGAGGGCTCCGCCGAGTCCGTCACCGACGCCGCCGACGACACCGCCGAGGCCGTCGCCGACGCCGCCGACCACTCCGCCGAGCCCGTTACCGACGCCCTGTCCGACATCGCCGAGGGTGGGGCCCTGATAACTGGGAACCTGCACGCTCGGTGCCTGCGGAACCTGGACGGCAGGCGGTTGGTAGTTGGGAACGGTCGGAGCAGCGACGGACGGGACAGTCGGAACCGTGGCCGCGCCGTTGTCGGCGGGGGCTGCAGCAGGCGCTCCCGCGACCGGAGCGCCGGTGGTGGGGTCGATCTGCGTCACCGTGCCGTCGGCGTTGACCACCGTGGTCGGTGCGCTCTCGGATCCGGTTGCGGCGACACCGTTCTCGCCGGTGGCCGCCGTCGTCGTAGCGGCATCCGCCACCGCTGCGGTGGTGCCCGGCGTCTCGGTGCTCGAGATCGACGTTTCCGCGTTCGATTCGGCCGGAGTGGTGTTGTCGGAGGTCAACGCCGTTCCCACCGACAGGCCTCCGCCGGCCAGAAGGGCGAGGACGAGAACGGATCCGGCCACGACGCCGGCCTTCTTGCGACCGGACATCCCTGCGTCGGATTCGACGGCGGTTGGCGTCGGTGCGGGCCGGGGGGTGGGGCGAGGCATCGGCGCGGCCGCCGCAGCGGACGCCACTGCCGTGGTGGGTGCCGCGGCCAAGGCTGCGGCGTCGTCGGAGGCGGTGGCGTCGGCGATGTCGCTGCCGAGAATCGCGGCACCGATTGCGACGGTCAGTTCGGGACGCGGTCCGGCGACCACGGGTGCACGCAGTTCGGACGACATCAGCTCGGCGACCAGTGGTATGGCCGAGCTGCCACCGACGAGGACCACCTGGTCGATGTCGGTGACGTCGAGGCCGGCGGCCGTGACGGCGTCGCGTACCACCCCGATCGACCCGAGCAGAGATGCGCGCACCAGTTCTTCGAGCTCGGAGCGCACCAGGCGAACCTCGGTGTGCAGGCCCGGCAGGTCGACCGTCAGAGACGTCGAGGTGTCGTAGGAGAGTTGTTCCTTCGCTTCACCGCAGCGTGCCCGCAGTTCCACCAGCGCGCCGACGGTATCGGGGTCGAAGGGATCGAATTCGAAGGACTGGCTGCCCGAGACGGTGTCGAGCACGTACTGCATGATCGCGTGATCGAACTGCGCGCCGCCGTACTCCTGCGAGTGAACCCCGGTGCCGACGGTGCCTGCCTCGGAGCCGGTGCGCATCAGAGTGACGTCGAGTGCGGTCGCACCGAGGTCGTAGACCACGGCCAGGCCATCGGACTGCGTTCCTCGGGTGACTTCGAGCCAGCGCATCGTTGCGACGGACTCCGGGACCAGCGTGACGTCGGTGAGCCCCGCGCGGTCCAGCGCGTCACCGAGAACCTCCGCGGTGTACGCGGTCCAGCGAGTGGGGTGAGTGACGACGACGGTAGGAGCGGACTCGGTTCCGGCGGAGGCCTCGGCGACGAGCGCGCGAGCAGCGGTGGCGTACAGGTCCTCGGCGTGATGGCTGCGGCCGTCGTCGTCGATCAGTTCCACCGGATCGCCGACCCGGTCGGCGAAGCCGCTGATCAGATTCCGAGTGGACCGGTCCCACAGCTCTGCCAGACGCGGGGCTTCGCCCGGGCGGAGGTCGAGTGCCGAACGCTTGACCACCGAGGTGACGGGATCGGTGTCCAGTGCGGCCGCCGCCGTCACCGAACCGATACGTATGCCGAGCCCTGCGTTCATCGTCGTGTCGCCGCCTTCGTCTCGCCCTGCCGTCGGTACTACTGCCGTTACTCGACTGTCGGCAGAAGCTACCTATTCGTTACGTCTCACAGCAGGTTAGAGCGTGAAACGAGTGAAATCCCCTAAAGCGCCGAGATCCCCTAATCGAAGTCCCCTGGCAACCCCCGGGGGAGTAGGGGGATCGGCCCCGTTGGGCGGGGGCTCTGCGGTGCATAGCTTTGTGATCAACCACGAAGCACCCCTCGTCAAGGAGACCCACGATGGCTACCAACGCCGTACTCGATTTCATCCTCAGCCTGCTGCGCGACGACCAGGCCGCAGCCGCCTACTGCGCCAATCCCGAGACGACGCTGGCCGCCGCGGGACTCGGCGACGTCACTCACGCCGACATCGTCGCGGTCGCACCTCTGGTCGCGGAGTCGGGACTGTTCGCCGGTGCGGGCAGCCAGCTCTCGGCCATCCTGGGTGCAGGCGGGTCGGCGGGACTCGACGGCGCACTCGCCGGAGGCGCGAGCCTCGGTGGCGGACTGTCGGCCGGACTCGGATTGGCAGCGGGCGCAGTCGCAGGCGGCGGACTCGCAGCGGGCGGCAGCCTGACCGGTGGAATCGACGTCACCGGTGAGATCGCTGCTTCCCTGCAGGCAGCACTCGCAGCAGCGTTGGCCGTCGGAGGCCAGATCGGTCTCGAGCTCGGCACTGCCTTCGGCGGCGCACTCGACGCCCTGATCGGTGCAGGCGCAGGTATCGGCGGCGGGCTCGGCGGCGGCGTGGATCTGGACCTCGACGGTCTGCTCGGCGGAACCGTCGGACTCGGCGCTGCACTGACCGGACTGATCGGAGCAGGCGCAGGCATCGGCGGCGAGATCGGCGGAGACATCGCCGCACAGCTGCAGGCAGCACTCGACGCCGCGATCGGCGCGACCGGTGCCGTCGATCTCGGCGCACTGGCCGACATCCAGGGCGGCCTGGCCGGCGCACTCGGTGCGGTCTTCGGAGTCGGCGGAACCATCGGTGCAGAGCTCGGCGCTGCCCTCGGAGGAGTCTTCGACGCCGCACTCGGTGCCGGAGCCGGACTGGACATCGCCGGCGACCTCGGTGCCGCTCTGACCGCGGGAATCGGCGGCGCACTCGGCGGGCTGGGAACCATCGGAGCAGACCTGACCACCGACATCGGTGCCGCATTGGACGGAGCGCTCGGCGCGGGCGGCGCACTGGTCGGCGACCTCGCAGGCGGAGTCGGCGCGAGCCTGGGCGGTCTCTTCGCCGCAGACGGTGCCATCGCAGGATCCATCGGATCCGCGCTCGGAGCAGTCCTCGACGCAGGTGCCCTCGCAGACCTCGATGTCGACGCCCTGCTGGCCGCGGGCGGCAACCTCGGCGCAGTGGTCGGCGGCGCACTGGGAACCGCACTCGATCTCGACACCAGCGCAGTCGGGAGCCTCACCGCCGCACTCGACGCTGCACTCGACGGCACGATCGGAGCAGGCGCAGGCATCGGCGGCGGACTTGTCGGCGGCCTCGAAGGCGGAGTTGCCGGGGGCCTCGAAGGCATCCTCGGAACGGCATTCGGCGTCGGCGGAGCAGCCGGAGCCCAGCTCGGCACCGCCCTCGAATCGGTACTCGACACCAGCGCAGCACTCGACCTCGGAGCCGCACTCGGAGCCGGAGCCGACGTCAGCGCAGGACTCGTCGGAGCGATCGACGCAGCGGTTGCCGCCGGAGCAGACCTCTCGGGAACCGTCGAAGGAGCACTCGCCGGAGTCGGCGGACTCGGTGCAGACCTGTCGGGCGGCCTGGCCGGACTCGGCGGACTGGGCGCGGGCCTCACCGGAGGACTCGCAGGCCTCGGAAACGTCGGTGCCGATCTGACCGGTGGCCTGGCCGGCGTCGGGAACGTGGGTGGCGATCTGGCCGGTGGCCTGGCCGGCGTCGGAAACGTCGGTGCTGATCTGGCCGGTGGTCTGGCCGGCGTCGGAAACGTCGGTGCTGATCTGGCCGGTGGCTTGGCCGGCGTCGGAAACGTGGGTGGCGATCTGGCCG
Source organism: Rhodococcus sp. 05-2255-3B1 (assembly GCF_002258545.1). Lineage (NCBI taxonomy): Bacteria > Bacillati > Actinomycetota > Actinomycetes > Mycobacteriales > Nocardiaceae > Rhodococcus > Rhodococcus sp. 05-2255-3B1. Next base: position 103,879 of record NZ_NOZC01000035.1, read on the forward strand.
GTGGCCTGGCCGGCGTCGGGAACGTCGGTGGCGAACTGGCCGGTGGCTTGGCAGGCGTCGGGAACGTCGGTGCAGGTGTGGCCGGTGGTCTGGCCGGAGTGGGTGATGCAGGTGCGGGTCTGACCGGCGGCCTGGCCGGACTCGGCAGCCTCGGCGGCGGTATCGCGGGCGGAGTGGCGGGCGGAGTCGCCGGTGGCGTGGATGCTGCGGCCTCGGCCGGTGCCGGACTCGAAGGAGCCGTCACCGGTGCGGTGAGCGGCGGAATCGATGCAGCGGCGTCCGCAGGTGCGGGCCTCGAAGGTGCCGCGGGAGCTGCAGGCTCGGTTGCCGGTGGCCTCGAAGGTGCCGCGGGCGGAGTAGTCGACGCCGGAACCTCGGTGGGCGGCGAGATCGCGTCCAACGTCGGCGCAGGACTGGACACCGGTGCCTCGATCGGAGGCGACTTCGCGTCCACCGTGGGTGCGGGTTTGGATGCTGGTGCGGACGCTGCGGCTTCCGCGGGCGGCGGGTTTGATTCCGCTGCCGACCTCGGTGGCCAGGCCGCGGGCGGCCTCACCGGTGGCCTGCAGTCGGGTGTCGAGGGACTGGCAGACGCAGGCGGCAGCCTTTCCTCCGCGGCATCGGGATCGTTCGATCACTCCAGCTCGTTCGATTCCTCGGCTACTGCGAACGGCTCCGGCTGGTCGAGCGTCGACTCGGACGTCTTCGGTCAGGGCGAGACCGATTCGAGCCTGTTCAGCGACTCGAGCCTGCACGGTTCGGTGGACTCGGCAGCGGACTCCCTGGGACATGTGACCGTCGATCACGACTTCGACCCGACGCAGCCCTGATCCCCTCGCCTGCGGGCAGGCAATGACATGACTCGGCCCCGAGTGTTCCCCGGCACTCGGGGCCGAGTCGTAGCTAGAGTTCGTTCCTGGGCGTCAGTGGAGCCCGGGTACCGCGGAAGTCGACGAGAACGGTTGTGAGCACGAGCGTATGGACGGGCAATCTACGGAGCTGGCAGAGCTGCTGAGCCGAACCGCAGCGGTGGCGACATCGGCGGGAAGATCCGACCTGGTGGATCGAGTCGAGGCGGCGCGCTCGCGAGTGCTGGATCCACGTCGACGCATCATCGTGGTCGGACCGCTCAAGCAGGGCAAGAGTCAGTTCGTGAACTCGCTGCTCAATCTGACGGTGTGCTCGGTGGGAGACGACGAGACCACCGCCATCCCGACCGTGGTGTCCAATGCCGAGAGCCTGTCCGCGCAGCTCGTACTCGCCGATCCGGGCAACGAACCGATTCGAGTCGACGTTCCGCCCGAGCAGATCACGACGGTCACCCCGTCGAGTCCGCTGGCCCAGGGCCGTGAGGTGTTGCGCCTGGACATCGGGGTGGCGAGCCCGTTGCTCGCCGACGGGTTGGTACTGGTCGACACTCCCGGAGTCGGTGGGCACACGAATCCGCACGCGGCAGGCACATTGGGTCTCATTCCGTCGGCCGACGCGGTGCTCGTCGTGTCCGATGCCTCGCGCGAATTCACCGAGCCGGAACTGTCCTTTCTCCGGCAGGTGCAGGGACTGTGCCCGGCCGTGGCGGTGCTGATCACCAAGATCGACCTGTATCCGCACTGGCGGCAGATCGTCGAGGCCAATCGTGGACACCTGGATCGCGCAGGCATCGACGTGCAGATGTTGCCGGTCTCGTCTCTGTTGCGTTCGCACGCACTGCGTTTGAACGACGAGGAACTCAACGCCGAGTCCGGTTTTCAGCAGCTCTACGCGTTTCTGCGGGACGACGTGGTGGCCCGGGCGGATGTGCTGGCGCGCTCCTCGGTCTCGCTCGATGTCCGTTCTGTCACCGAACATCTGACGCTCTCGTTCGGTAGTGAGCTTGCGGCACTGAAGGATCCGGAGCGGGCAGCCGCGGCCGTCGCCGGGCTGCAGCGCGCCAAGGCCGCCGCCGAGGAGCTGCACAAGCGGTCGTCGCAATGGCAGCAGACCCTCGGTGACGGTATCGCCGATCTCGCCTCCGACATCGATCACGATCTGCGCGACCGGTTGCGGCGCGTCACCCGGGAAGCGGAAGAGACCGTCGACGAGGGGGATCCGGGCAAGGATTGGCCGCAGCTCGGCGAGTGGCTCGAGGAGCAGATCGCCGCGTCGGTGGGCGACAACTTCGTCTGGGCTCACGAACGGGCACTGTGGCTTTCGGAGTTGGTGGCCGAACACTTCGCCTCGTCCGGAGCGGCAGCGTTGCCCGATCTGGATCTCGGTGATCTCGACAACGTCCTCGATCCCGTCTCGTCCCTGGCCGATCTGGAATCCGGTCGTATCGGAATCACCCAGAAGGTCCTGGTGGGAATGCGCGGGTCTTACGGCGGTGTGCTGATGTTCGGCCTGATCACCACGTTCGTCGGATTGAGTCTGCTCAACCCTATTTCGATCGGTGCGGGCGTACTGCTGGGCACCAAGGCGTACAAGGAGGACAAGGAGAACCGCGTCAAAGCGCGGCGGTCCGAGGCCAAGATCGCGATCAGGCGATTCACCGACGACGTCAGCTTCCAGGTGGGCAAGGAGTCCAAGGACCGGCTGCGGCAGATTCAGCGAGTCCTGCGTGATCACTTCACCTCGATCGCCGAGCAGACGCTGCGCTCGCTCAACGAGTCGTTGCGCTCGGCGCAGGAGGCCGCCGCTGCCGACAACACCGACCGTGCCGCTCGCATCGCCGCGCTGGAGAAGGACATGCGGGTGGTGGCCGAACTGAATTCTCGGGCAGTATCTCTGGTCGAGGACGCTGCCGTATGAGCGTGGCGGCTCTCGCCCGGGCCCGCGACCTCATCTCTGCGGCACGATCGACGTACTCCGGTGATGCCGAAGCGTCCTGGATGCTCGACGAATGCCTGTACCGCCTGGACGAGCCGCTGCGGGTGGCCCTCGCGGGATCACTGAAGGCAGGTAAGTCGACGCTGCTGAATTCTCTCGTCGGGCAGGATATCGCCCCGACCGACGCCACCGAGTGCACGAAGGTCGTCACGTGGTACCGCAACGGCGTCACTCCCGCCGTCACGGCCTGGTACGACGGCGACCGAGCCGCGAACGTGCCGGTGCAACGGCGCGACGGGCGATTGACCTTCGACCTCGGGTCGTTGACGGCCGCACAGGTCGACCGACTCGACGTCGAATGGCCTGCAAGCGCTTTGGCTCAGACGACGATCATCGACACCCCCGGTACCTCGTCTCTGTCGCGAGACGTGTCGGCACGCACGTTGGCGATGCTCACGCCCGAGAACTCGTCGTCGGGTGCGGACGCCGTCGTGTATCTGCTGCGCACTCTCAATGCGACCGACGTGTCGTTTCTCGGTCAGATCGGCGCGCACGTGGGCGGCGATTCGGGACCGCTCGGTGTGATCGGCGTCGTCTCGCGAGCCGACGAGGTGGGTTCGGGGCGGATGGACGCGATGATGTCGGCCAAAGAGGTCGCGGCACGATTCGCGTCCGAACTCGAGGCCACCGGCCTGTGCCAGGCGGTGGTTCCGGTTGCAGGACTGCTCGCGCTCGGCGCGGAAACCCTGCGGCAGAACGAGTTCGCGGCCTTCGAGATGCTGGCGACCGTGCCCACCGAGGATCTGCAGTTGGCGATGCTCTCGGCCGACCGTTTCGTGCGCGCGGAGAGCACGCTCCCGGTCGATGCAGCGCTGCGGGCCAGCATCGTCGACCGGTTCGGGCTGTTCGGTATTCGGATGGCTGTGACGTTGATTCGGCTCGGGGTGCGCGATTCGCCCACGCTGGCTGCCGATCTGGTCGAGCGCAGTGGGCTCACCGAACTTCGGTCGGTGATCGACGTGCAGTTCGGTCAACGTGCCGACCAGCTGAAGTTGCATTCGGCTCTGGTTGCGCTGCAACGGATCCTGGAGTTCAGGCCGGAGTCTCACGCGCTTCGCACCGAGGCCGGCCGAATGCTCGCCGACGTGCACGGATTCGCCGAACTGCGTCTGCTCGGTCGATTGCGTTCCACCACACCGAAACTGCCCGACGGCGGACTGCTCGAGCTGCAGCGCATCATCGGTGGCTTCGGTATCGCTGCCACCGAGCGTCTCGATCTGCCTCCCGATGCCGGACGAGCTCAGCAGCGCGACACCGCGCTGGCGGCCGTGCACAAGTGGCGCGCATTGTCCGAGCATCCACTGCTGGACCGGTTCACCTCGACCTCGTGCGCCACGGCGGCCCGCAGCGCCGAAGGAATACTCGCGTCTCTGGCCTGATCTATCGGGCCGAATCGGCCGCGGCGATCCAGTCGATCGCCTGGCGTAGCGGCATCGGTCGGGCAATGTGATATCCCTGCGCCATGTCCACGCCCAGTGTGCACACGTAGTCCCACATCTGTTGGCTCTCCACGCCTTCGACGACGGTCCGTGCATCGAGCGCTTTCGCCAGTCGCACAGCGGCATCGAGAATGGCTCGGCCGCGCGGGTGACTCGATGCTCGCTGAAGCAGAGATCGGTCGATCTTGATGACGTCCGGTTCGAGTCTGTCGAGCAGCTCGAGGTTCGAGTATCCGGTGCCGAAGTCGTCGATGCTGATCTTTGCGCCGAATCGTTTCAGTATGCCCAGGGTGTCTCGGGCTCGACCGTGCTCGTCGAGCAATGCGGATTCGGTGACCTCGATGACGAGCTTGTCGAACCCTCCTGGTGGTGCCCAGGTGATGAGACGGTCGATCACGTCGCGTTCGTCGAGTTCGATTCCGGAGAAATTCGCGGCCACCTGTGGGCGGGTCTCACCGAGCTCGCCTTCGAGTAGGTTCAGATCCGCATCGAGCAACGTGAGAACGATCTTTCCCAACGCCCGGAGATGGCCTGTCTGAGTGGCGTGGTCGATGAACTCCTGAGCGGGAACGACGGCCCCGTTCCGCCGCCATCGGACCAGTGCCTCCAGCATCGTCACCCGGCCGGTGCTCACATCGACGATCGGCTGGTAGTGCAACTCGAAATCCTTGTTGCGGAACGCTTCTCCCAGCTCGTGGCGGATCGATGCCCGGTCGTCTGCGATCGCGTTCATGCTTGGAGCGAAGTACATGTGACGGTCACGGCCGCACTTCTTCGCTTCGTACATTGCCGTGTCGGCGTTGTGCAGCAGTGCGTCCGCAGTTGTGCCGTCGTCCGGACTCAGGGCGATACCGATCGATGCCGAGACGTACACCGTCGCGTCGACGAGGGTGATCGGGTTCCGTAAGTCCAGAAGAATTCTGTGCGTCAGGATCTCGAGGCTGTCCAGGTCCTCGCTTCGGGTCACGAGAACGGCGAATTCATCGCCGCCGAGACGACCGACGATGTCGTGTCGGCGTGCAGCCTGCTGCAATCGTGCAGCAACCGTGCGCAGTACGACATCACCTGCACGATGCCCGAAGCGATCGTTGATCTCCTTGAAGTCGTCCAGGTCGATCCACAGTGCAGCGACTCTCGTGGTCCCGGAATCCAGGAGTTCGGCGAGGCGTGATCGAAAGAACTGCCTGGTGAGCAGACCGGTGTGTCGGTCGAACTGTTCCCGAGCGGCCAGGTCGGCGCTGATTTCGCGTATCCGTGAGGTGTCGTGAACGATTGCAACCGAATGCGGTCCGGCAGGCGAATCGGATTTCACCGGTACGGCACGGAATTCGATACTGATCGGATGCGACGATCCATGTGCGTCGACGACCGTCCAGCTGTCGAACGCACCGTTGTCCGCCGGACCCGGTTCGATCTCGGGTGAAGGGGCCACGGCTCCGGCCCTTCGATCGATGAGCATCGACAGGCTCGTTCCGATCAATTCGTGTGGCTCGAATCGGGTGATGGCCGTGAAACCGGTGCTGATGGACAGTATCCGGTTCTCGCGATCGAGCACGACGATCCCGGCGGTGACCGTGCCGAAGAGTGCGTCGAGTACGGCACTCCGCTCCGCTGCCTGGTCCTCGAAGACTCGGCGGTCGGTGACATCGACGGCGCTGCCGATGACCAGTCGGTCGGCGGGGTCGGTCGTACGGACCGTGTGGGCAACTTCTTCGATCCAACGAATCGATCCGTCCGGACGGACGATGCGATACTCGCATGTCCAATCTTGTTCGGCAGCAGCAGAAACAGTGGCGACTCGGTCTCGGTCCTCCGGGTGCACGGTCGACAGAAGTAGCCGCGGCTCCGCCATGACCCTGTCGCGGTCGAGACCGTAGATGTCCTCGACGCGTGAGTTGACGAACGTCAGCGTGCCGGTGGCGTCGCGCTGCCAGACTATCTCGCGGATGGAGTCGGCAACGAGGTGAAAATTGCTCAGTGCGGCATCGCGAGCCCGCCTCGTGGCGCTGATCTCGCCGACATCGGTCACCACCACGATGACACCCCGCACGTCGCCGTCGGAACCCAGATAAGGCTGGGTCTGCAGAAGGTAATCGGCGTTGGCGCTGCTGATTTCGCGTATGCGCGACTGGCGATGTTCGAGTGTCGCGTTGAGGTCCTCCTCGAGGCCGGGGATCTCGACCGTGGAGGGAATGGCTGTGAGCGGTCGGCCTCGGTCCGCGTCGATCAACGAGAACAAGCGAACGGCGAGGGGAGTGAAGCGGGTGACGCGCAGTTCGCGGTCGATGATGATCAGTCCGCTGGTGAGCGACGACTGAATGTTGGTGAGATCGGAGTTGGCCTGTTGCGCCTCGTTGGTGCGCGCTTGGAGTTCTTGGTTGAGGGTCGTCAGCTCCTCGTTGGTCGCTTCGAGTTCCTCGTTGGCGGCCTGGGCTTCTTCGGTGGTGGCCTGTAATTCCTCCGAGGATGCCTGCAGCTCTTCGTTCATCGCCTGCAGTTCTTCGTTCGAAGATCCGAGGTCGGCGACGATGGCCTCCAGCGCCCGCTGCGTGGAGACGAGTTGTGCATTCATGTCCAGGACGGGTGTGGACGAATCCACCGTTCCGTGCTTGGGCGCAGACTCCTCGGCGCGGAACGACACGACCGTCCGGGTCGTGAACTCCGTCGATACCCGAGCGCCCGTGATGCGCACGCGATGTGCCTCGCCGGCCACCAATTCCACTGTTGTGGACTCGGTTTGACGCAGTCGACTGAGTAGCGTCCGCACCTTGAGGCGATAGGGCTCCCGGATGATCTCGGCCACCGCCCCGGTCTGTCTACCCTCGCCGACCGTGCACCATCGTGAGACGTCGCCGATCACCTCGATCAGTACATCGCGGTCGTCGACGATCAGCATCGGAGCCGAGGTGATCTGGAGTATGCGGCGGTATGGGAGTTCGGTGTCGGCGCGAGTCGGGCCTGTGCCGCTCGGGAAATTGGCCCCGCCGGCCGGTGGAGCTTGAAGGCGTCGAGTCACGGCGATGGACGGCAGGCGGCTCGAGTCGCCCCGCCGGTAGATTCGGTGTGTGTAGTCGGCCGCGGTGAACACGGCATCGACATTGGAGATTCGCTCCGACAAGCCGAGAACGACGAGCCCGTCCGGCACCAGGGCGTAGTGGCACAGATCCATCACCCGTGCCTGGAGGCGCGGCTCGAAATAGATGAGTGTGTTGCGGAGCGAGATCAGGTGCACCCGAGGAAACGGCGGGTCGTACGCCACATTGTGGCGAGCGATGATCATGCACTCGCGCAGTTCCGGGACGACGGCCCATCCGGCGGTGGACTGATACATCCATCGGTCGCGGAGCCGTTGTGGAACGGCCTCGACCTCGGTGGCGCGGTACTGGCCTCGCCGCGCGACGGTCAGCGCAGAGTCGTCGAGGTCGGTGGCGAACACCTTCAATCTGCTGCTCAGCCCACTCCTGTTCTCGGCACCATCGAGAGCATCGGCAGCCAACATCGCCATCGTGTAAGCCTCTTCTCCCGTTGCACATCCGGGTATCCACAGGCGGAGGGGTTCGTGAGCCGCCAGCGAACGGACCACGGTCTTCAACCGCAGTCCCACGCTCTCCCACACTGCTCCGTCGCGGAAGAACGAGGTGACACTGACGAGAATCGCTCGTGCGAGTGCACCGGCTTCGGCGGTATCGTCCGCCAGCGAGGCGGCATACTCGGCCACCGAGATCCCTTTACCGTGTCGACGACGCTCGATCTGTCGACTCAACGTCGAACGCTTGTAGCCCGAGTAGTCGATACCGGTGGCCAGGCGCAGGCACTCGACGATCGTCGCCAGATCTGCCGCGTCCGGATCCGGGGTGTCGGTCGAGACCTCCGACCGGGGTCGGTCCTCCGCCGCTGCCCCGTCCGTTGTGGGACCGGTCTGCTCGTCCGCAGGGCGCGCCGATCGCCCGAACAACAGGTCGTGCAGTTCGGTGCCGATGGACTCGGCAGGAGCGGTCAGATTCACCGACCCGGTGTCGAGGGTGGAGGTGGGCATCTGCTCGAATGCCGCGGTCGTCGGGTCCTGGACTGCAACGACCCCGCCGCCGTCGCGGATCGCGGTCGCCCCGGCGGCACCGTCACCGCCGCTGCCGGACAGGACCACGCCCACGGCGTCGGGGCCGAATTCCGAGGCCAACGACTGCAGCAACCGATCGATGTTCGGCCACGGTCGCTTCTGTGGACTGGGTTGCGGAAGTCGTATCGAGTCCTTCGCGACCACGATGTCCGAGCCGGGAGGCCCCACGTAGACGACCCCAGGTTCGAGTTTCGCTCCATCCACGGCGGCCACCACTGCCATCGTCGAGTGGTGCGAGAGAAGTTCCACCAGGGCACTGTCCTGATTCGGAGCTCGGTGCTGAGCCACGACGAAACACCAGGAAGCGGCGGCCGGAGCTCCGGAGAGTAACCGGGCGACCGCGTCCAGTCCACCGGCCGAACTGCCGACTCCGACCACCCGCAATCTGGGATGGCCATCGTTTCCGTCAACCATCGGCAGGCACCTTCCTGGACGTCGGCACCCACTCAACCACACGATGACCGGTACCGTATGTTCTTCGGACGCGCGGACGCGACTCGTCAGCGCCGGGGTGCGAGCGCGACGAGGGTGGTGGCCGCGGAGGTACCCGCGACGACGAACGGCCCCCAGTGCAGGACGCCACCGAGCAACGCGGGAGCGTCGGAGACGAACGTCGAGAACGTGATCGATGCACCGACGGTCAGGATTCCGACCGCGCCCATCAGGACCTTCGACGACGTCGCTGCATTGCGCAGTAGATTCAGTGCGACGAAACCGAGCAGCACGAGCACAGCCGCGGCGGCCCCGCTGGACAGCAGCGTGGCCGAGGCAGTGTTGCGGACGTCGGCCGCACTTGCTGTCGAATCTTGTTGCGCTACTGCATTTTCGACGCCGGAGAGCACAGGCTCCCAGTTCAGGGCGGCCGCGGCGGCCAACGCGAGAATCAGTGCCGCTGTCAGTGCCCACAGCGCATTCGCGACCTTCGGCAGTGCCGAGGAAGTGGGCTCCTGCCGTGGCCGCAGCGGTTCGACGGCGACATCGGGCCGCGGTGGTTGCGGACGGGGAGGGCGGGGCCTCCGCGATGTCGGGTCGTTCTGTTCTTCGGCCACGCGCAGGAGTCTATCCGTCGGCGGTGACGGGCTGCTGTCTCAGCGCAGCACCACCGGCACACCCTCGTACGGACGCAGGGTCATCGGGAAGCTGTTCAGCTCGTCCACGGTGGCGATCTCGTTGTCGTCGAAGACATCGACGGCGCATGTACCGGGCACCAGGTGCTTGGACTGGATGGTGGCACTGATCTCCTCGGACGAGAAGTTGAGTACCGTCGCTTGGATGGTTCCCTGGCTGAGCTCGTGCACCATGACCAGCAGGCCCTTGTGCGAGACCGTCGGAATGTCGATCTGCTGAGCGGTTGCGATTCCGAACCGCTTGCGCAACTCGATGATTCGCGCCAACTGGCGGGCGAACGACTGTGGGTCGGCCAGCTGCTCGGGGAGCGAGCCGTACAGGCTGCGCCCGCGGGGAATCCCCGACTCCGAGCGCACGGCCTCGGGGAAGTACCCCATCAGATCGTGTGCACCACGGTTGAGCCACCGAGTGTCACCTTCGCGGATGAGGTCGTCGACCTCGTCGGCGTCGATGGGCAGAATGCCGAGCAGATCCCAGCCCGACAGGGCGAACACGCCCGGCTGCAACGCGTTGTACATCGCCAACAGCAGGTGAGCCCGCTTGACGGTGTCGATGTCTCGCTCGTCCATGCGGTCCAGATCGCGGATGCCCAGCGATGCGGTGATCACGCTCGCTGTGGTGCAGGCGATTCCGTTGGTGGTGAACGTTCGGTTGTACGGTGCCCACCGTCCGGTGAGTCGATCGGTCAGCTCACCGCGAATACGGTCGCCCAGATCGCTGCCCTTGACCGCCTCGCCGCCGTAGGTGAACTCGTCCTCGGCGTGCAGGGTGGCGAAATGGATGAGCTCGAATGTCATCTCGTCGTGGTTCTGCAACGCGTGCACCAGAGACGCCGTGTCGACGCCGTGATCGCGGGCCAAAGTCATGGTGAGCCTGAGGAATTCGGTGTTCCCCATGACGAGGGCATGCTGATATGCCGGGCGGTTGATGAAGTCGTACGACAGATCGGCTCCGTTGGCACCCATGGCCTTGATGTCGTCGATGGTCAGGTTCAGCTCCTGGAAGGTGAACCCGCCCATCTTGCGCACCACGCTGGCGATCAGGTGGTTCGCTGCCTCGGACAGTGGATGGCCCTCGGACCAGCCCGGTCCCTCGGCTCGACGCTCCACACCGAGAAAACCGTTGGCGTCCAACCGCAATGCGCCTGCACCCAGATCGGCGATGGAATGGCATGCGTCGCCGATCACCAGTCGCATTCCGGCGAAGGAGGGATCGAGCCAGTTGATCGACGGCTGACCGGCCTTGAAGTAGTGCAGGTACACCCAGCGACGTTCTACGCCGTCGATACCGACGACGGGAGGTGTTGCGCTCCAGTTGGTTTCCTTCACGCCGAGCTCGTAGAAGATGACACGCTGCAGCTGACCGATGATGTATCCGGCGCGGGCGAGATTGGCCTCGGCCTCGGCGTCGATGTTCTGAGAGTCGGCACCGGCCCGCACTCGCGGCAGCAGATGCCAGTCCTGCGGTTCGATCTCGACCATGTGGTAGATGCCGGGGTAGTCGGCTACGGCCATCTCGGCAAGTCTGAAGTCCGCGCCCTTGCCGGTATGGCCGGGAACGATGTCGTCGATCACGATGCCGTCGTACGCCGAGGCCACCACGCACAGGCGTCGGAACTCTTCTTCCGATCCGAATGCGGGGTCGATCTGCATGCCGATCCGGTCGAAGTGTCCGTCGACCGAGGGGGTCGGACGCCAACCGTGGATACCGCCTGCCACCTTCACCGGGCCGGTATGCACTGCGGTGACACCGATTTCGGAGAACGCCTGCCACAGCTTCTCGTCGCCGAGAGTGCTCAGGAAACTCGTCTGTGGGGCGTTGATCACCGAGATGGGATACGCGGTGAACCACACCGGTGCGCGCTCGACGGCGGCGCGCGGATCGGGGTCGGCATACGGGTTCTGCCACATGCTGCCCTTGCCCGAGAGTTGCTCGGCGATCAACTTGGCATCGCGCAGCATCGACTGTTCGGTGAGCCAGTCCACGTACTCGGGGTTCGACGCCACCGGTTCGCTGTCGGGAGTGGGGCTGTTGCTTCGGTTGGCGCGACGCACCGAGGGTCGAAGTGGTTTCGGCCGAGCCGGATAGAACTTCTCGTCGTAGGTGATCTCGCTCGGTTCGTGCTGCACTTCGGGATCCATGTGCCTCCGTAGCCTCGCTTTTCCTCAACCCTACGTAGGGCGCGGCCGATCCGCAGGGTTGTGGTTCCCCTGATCGGTGAGCGGTGAAACCTGGCTCGCCGACCGGTGAAACCTACGCCGAACTACACGGATGTGATTCGTCAGGGGCCCTTTCCTTCGATATGCGAACGTCATCGAATCGAGACCGCCTGGTGTGGAATGTCTGATTCGGATAGGCCATAGTGAGTCAGGTACCAACTGACCCATCAGTCACATCAGACTCATGAGTCACATCCCCCTCAGCTACAGGAGTTGTTCATGCGACGTCTTGCCCGCACATCGATCCTGGCCTCGACGGCCGCTCTGGCCGCCGCCATCGGTGCGGTCGCCCTCGCACCGGCAGCATCGGCCGAACCGGCACCCGAACCCGTCGGCCCGCTCGGCTCGGTGGTGCTCGAAAGCCCGGACCTGGTGGTGACCATGGCCGCCGTCTGCGACACCACGGTCGAGGACGCACCCGAGGGCGGTGTCGTTGCACTGCAGGTCAAGGTCGACAACGTCGGCGCGGACGACGCCTCGAACGTCAACGTCAACTACGGCGCACTGCCGGGCGTGCAGGGTCAGAACACCGAGGCGACCATCGAGGCGGGCGAAGCGGCCACGTACACCGTGCCCTCGGTCGATCGTGAATGGATCGCTCGTCCCGCCGGTGCCGCGGCATTCGCCAGTGCACTCGATGCGAACTTCCTCGACAACATCACCGGTGGCCTGCTCAGCCACAGCTGCATTCCCGCACCGGCCGAGGAGCCTGCCGAGTAATTCCTTCCGCAACAGCTTTCTCCCCGCTGCGCCGCGACGATCCTTGCTGATCGTCGCGGCGTACTGCTGTGGAGGGGCTTCGCCCCATGTGAGTAGAAGTTCGTAGTAGGCACCGAATTTCCATGCACGTGCGGCGCAGCCGCTCCCTCGGGAACAAATTCGCCACACCCTCCGTTGTGCAGGTCAGCAGCCTTGAGTGGATGAGGCTCAAGTTGGAAGTTGACGCGACAGATCGCGTTATGCAAACTTGAGCGGAGTTCGCTCACCCAGGGACTGAATCCACGCAACAACAGGAGGAAACATTATGGCTCGTGCGGTCGGTATCGACCTCGGGACCACCAACTCGGTCGTGTCCGTCCTCGAGGGCGGCGAACCGGTTGTCGTCGCCAACTCCGAGGGATCACGCACCACCCCGTCGATCGTCGCTTTCGCCAAGAACGGTGAAGTGCTGGTCGGCCAGCCCGCGAAGAACCAGGCGGTCACCAACGTCGATCGCACGATTCGTTCCGTGAAGCGCCACGTCGGCACGGACTGGACCGTGGAGATCGACGGCAAGAAGTACACCCCTCAGGAGATCTCCGCGCGCACGCTGCAGAAGCTCAAGCGCGACGCCGAGGCATACCTGGGTGAGGAAATCACCGACGCGGTCATCACCGTTCCCGCGTACTTCGAGGACGCACAGCGTCAGGCCACGAAGGAAGCCGGCCAGATCGCCGGCCTCAACGTTCTGCGCATCGTCAACGAGCCCACCGCGGCAGCTCTCGCATACGGCCTGGACAAGGGCGACAGCGAGCAGACCATTCTCGTGTTCGACCTCGGTGGCGGCACGTTCGACGTCTCGCTCCTGGAAATCGGCGACGGCGTCGTCGAGGTCCGTGCGACGTCCGGCGACAACCACCTCGGTGGCGACGACTGGGACGAGCGCATCGTGACCTGGCTCGTCGACAAGTTCAAGGCTCAGAACGGCATCGATCTGACCAAGGACAAGATGGCGCTGCAGCGTCTGCGTGAGGCCGCCGAGAAGGCGAAGATCGAACTGTCCTCCGGGCAGAGCACCTCGATCAACCTCCCGTACATCACGGTCGACGGCGACAAGAACCCGCTGTTCCTCGACGAGCAGCTCAGCCGCTCGGAGTTCCAGAAGATCACCTCCGACCTGCTCGACCGCACCCGCGCGCCGTTCCAGGCAGTGGTCAAGGACTCCGGCATCGCCGTCAAGGACATCGACCACGTCGTGCTCGTCGGTGGTTCGACGCGTATGCCCGCAGTCTCCGAGCTGGTCAAGGAACTCTCCGGTGGACGCGAGCCCAACAAGGGCGTCAACCCGGACGAGGTCGTGGCCGTCGGTGCTGCACTGCAGGCCGGTGTGCTCAAGGGTGAGGTCAAGGACGTTCTGCTCCTCGACGTCACGCCGCTGTCCCTCGGTATCGAAACCAAGGGTGGCGTCATGACCAAGCTCATCGAGCGCAACACCACCATCCCGACGAAGCGTTCCGAGACCTTCACCACCGCTGACGACAATCAGCCCTCGGTGCAGATCCAGGTCTTCCAGGGTGAGCGCGAGATCGCCTCGCACAACAAGCTCCTCGGCTCCTTCGAGCTGACCGAGCTGCCCCCGGCTCCTCGCGGCGTCCCGCAGATCGAGGTCACGTTCGACATCGACGCCAACGGCATCGTGCACGTCACGGCCAAGGACAAGGGCACCGGCAAGGAGAACACGATCAAGATCCAGGACGGCTCCGGCCTGTCCAAGGAAGAGATCGACCGCATGGTCGCCGACGCGGAAGCTCACGCAGACGAGGACAAGGCTCGTCGCGAAGAGGCCGAGGTCCGCAACCAGGCCGAGTCCCTCGTCCACCAGACGGAGAAGTTCGTCAAGGACAACGAGGACAAGGTCGACGCCGAGCTCAAGGGACGCGTCGAAACCGCCATCGCCGACGCCAAGACAGCTCTCGCGGGCAGCGACATCTCGGCAGTCAAGACCGCCGTGGAGAAGCTCTCGACCGAGTCGCAGGCTCTCGGCACCGCCATCTACGAGGCTCAGGCCAAGGAGCAGGGCGGCGCAGAGGGTGGCGCGCAGGCCGCTGACGACGGTGTCGTCGACGCAGAGGTTGTCGACGAGCCCGCCGACGACACGGACAAGAAGTGACGTCGGAGAACACCGAGCAAGAACCGGTCACTTTCGTGGACAAGCGAAAGATCGATCCCGAGACCGGTGAAGTACGGGAAGGTGACGCAGTTCCGGAGCCCCTGGTGGGCACCGGGGCTGCGCCCCAGCCCGACTCGGTGGACGAAGGGACCGTCGACGGTGACGTCGTGGAAGACCCGCGTGACACTCAGGTCGCAGAACTCACCGCAGATCTGCAGCGCGTCTCGGCGGAGTACGCCAACTACCGGCGTCGCACCGACCGCGAGAAGCAGACCGGAGCGGAGAACGCCAAGGCGTCCGTCGTCTCGCAGCTTCTTCCGGTTCTCGACGACCTCGAGCGAGCTCGTCAGCACGGCGATCTCGAAACCGGACCGCTCAAGGCAGTGGCAGACAAGTTGGCAGGGGTGTTCTCGAACATCGGCCTGACCACTTTCGGAGCCGAGGGCGACGCCTTCGACCCGGCCATCCACGAGGCCGTCTCCCACGAGGGCGACGGCAGCAGTCCGGTCGTCGGGACGCTGATGCGTCCGGGCTACAAGCTCGGCGAGCGCGTCCTGCGGACCGCGATGGTCGGCGTCGTGGACAGTGCAGCGCAAGAATCGGATGCACCTGCGTCCGACGAGCAGTAGACAGAAAACAGCGAGAGGAGGAAACGCCCGGTGAGCCAGCGGGAGTGGATCGAGAAGGACTTCTACAAGGAGCTGGGCGTTTCCTCCAGCGCGACTGCAGAAGAGATCAAGAAGGCGTACCGAAAGTTGGCCAGGGACAATCATCCCGACGCCAATCCCGGCAACGCCTCGGCCGAGAACAAGTTCAAGGCGGTCAGCGAGGCGCATGCCGTCCTCGCCGACCCGGCCAAGCGCAAGGAATACGACGAAGCACGACGACTGTTCGCCTCGGGCGGATTCGGTAGCCGCGGTGGCGGTGGATTCTCGCCCGGTGCAGGCGGATTCGGCGGTGGAGGCCAGACCTTCGACGTCGGCGACATCTTCGGTCAGGGCGGCGGCGACGGCGGAATCGGCGACCTGTTCGGCGGCCTGTTCAATCGCGGCGGCGCGCAGCAGCGCACCCAGAGCAACCGGCCCCGACGCGGCAGCGACGTCGAGACCGAGACCTCGCTGCAGTTCCGTGAAGCGGCTCAGGGCGTCACGGTCCCTTTGAAGCTGACCAGCCCGTCCTCGTGCACCACCTGCCACGGCAGCGGCGCGAAGCCCGGAACCAGCCCGCGGGTGTGCCCCCGATGCAACGGCCAAGGCGTCGTCAACAGAAACCAAGGCGCGTTCGGCTTCAGTGAGCCGTGCGACGACTGCCGCGGAAGCGGATCCATCATCGACGACCCGTGCGCCGACTGCCGCGGAACCGGAGTGCAGAACCGCACCCGGACCATCACCGTGCGCGTCCCGGCCGGCATCAGTGACGGCCAGAAGGTGCGACTCGCCGGTCAGGGCGAAGCAGGCCTGCGCGGCGCGCCGTCGGGCGACCTGTTCGTGACCGTACGGGTCAAGCCCGACAAGGTGTTCGGCCGCACGGGCGACGACCTGACGGTGACCGTTCCGGTGAGCTACGGCGAACTGGTGCTGGGTACCACGTTGTCGGTGCCCACCCTCGACGGTCGCGTGGGAGTGAAGGTTCCACCAGGCACCGTCGACGGCCGAGTGCTGCGCGTGCGCGGTCGCGGTGTGCCGAAGAAGTCCGGTACCGGCGATCTGATGGTGACCGTCAAAGTTGCCGTCCCGCAAAAACTGGACGATGCTGCCACCGACGCTCTGAAGACTTATCTGGAAGCCGAGAAGGCCAGCGGATTCGACCCGCGGGCCGGGTGGGCAGGTGTGTGATGTCGGTCCCTCCCGAGGGTGGATCCGCGAAAGCCGGTGGCGGTCAAGCTGATCCCGACGCCCAGGTCTTCGTGATCTCGGTGGCGGCACAGCTGGCCGGCATGCACGCGCAGACGCTGCGCACCTACGATCGACTCGGTTTGGTCACCCCCCACCGCACCACCGGCGGTGGGCGCCGCTACTCGCCGCGTGATGTCGCGCTGCTCCGTGAAGTACAGCGACTCTCGCAGGACGAAGGCGTCAACCTCGCCGGTATCAAGCGCATCATCGAGCTGACCAATCAGGTCGAGGCATTGCAGGCACGGGTTTCGGAGTTGGCTCAGGATTTGGCCAACGTGCACGCCAGTTATCGCCGCGACCTGGTGCCGATCCAGCGCAACGCCCTCGTGGTCTGGAAGCCGCGCCACCAGCGTTAGATTCGCTTCACGTTTCTCCCGCGTCTGTTCGCAAAAGCGCGCGCCTTTGTCAGGTGCGCGCAGTTTCGGCCCCGTCTGTCCGCAAACGCGCGCGCTTTTGTCAGGTGCGCGCATTTTCGGCCCCGTTGGTCAGCAAACGCGCGCGCTTTTGTCGGGTGCGCGCAGTTTTGCCGGTGATTCGGTTGCCATTTCGCGCGCGTTCAGCGAGTGCGCGCGCGTTTGCGGTGGCGAGTGGTGCTGAGGGAGCGAACCTGGGCGGGGCTGGGCTGTGCGGGTCGGGCTCGGTTCACGGGGCTGCGTTGGGTGTCTCGGGCGCACCTCCTCGCAAACGCGCGCGCCTTTGTCGGGTGCGCGCATTTTCGTCGGTGATGTGGTCGCCATTTCGCGCGCGTTCAGCGAATGCGCGCGCGTTTGCGAGACCCCCGGCGTCGACCCCTATTCTGGTCGGCATGCAGGCGTGGAGTTCGACGGTCGTTCAGTATCACCGTCTTCGGAACGATCTCGCCGTGATCAGACTCGAGGGCGACGCGGTGCCGTTTCGGGCGGGCCAGTCGGTGTCGGTCACGGTTCCTCAGAACACTGCTCTGACGCGGCGGTACTCACCTGCGTTGCCGCCTTCTCGAGACGGCAAGCTGGAATTCCATATTCGAGCCGTGCCTGCCGGTTGGGTGAGCGGATCGATCGTCAACGAGACGCGGCCCGGTCATGTCTGGCAGATCAGCGATCCGCAGGGTGGTCTCCATGTCGATGATTCGGGGCGCGATGTGGTCATGATCGCGGGTGGCACCGGTCTCGCTCCGTTGCGGGCTATTCTGCTCGACCTCACACGTCGCGAGCAGCCGCCGAACGTGACGCTCTTCGTCGGCGGTAAGTCGCCTCGTGATCTGTATGCGGGCGACATGCTGTGGCTGATGGCGGCGGAGTTCCGGTGGTTGACGGTGGTACCCGTGGTCGATCAGTTGCACGAGCCGTGGGCGTCGGATCGATGGAACGACCGCATTCATGCCGAAATCGGTTCCAGCGCCTCGTTTTTCGAGCCGGAGCATTGCTGGGAGGGCAGTGTGGCCGACGTCGTCGCGACGCAGGGGCCGTTCCCGGATCGCCAGATCCTGGTTTGCGGCTCACCGGGTATGGAAGCAGCGACCGTGCGCGCGCTCGTCGAAATCGGCACCCCACTCGACACCATCCGCCGCTCGAGCACTGTCCTCTGAAAATCAGGGCAGTCGCAGAATCCGACGCAGATGCGCCAGGTCTTCGGCAGAGACTGTCGTGAATTCCGGCGGCGGAGCGTCGGCGATCGCTCGGGCCTTCTCGGCGAGGAGACGTCCGGTGTCGGTGAGTCCGATGATGCGGCGTCGGCGATCCTCGGGATCTTCGGTACGCAGAACCAGCTCGCGCTTCTCGAGTTCGCGGACGTTGAGCGAGACATACGGCGCGTCGGAGGCGAGGATCTCGGCCAGCTCGGTGATCGTCCGATCGCCGGTGAGCAACTTGGTCAGCAGCTTTGCTCGCAGGAAACTCATCCCGGTGGCGTCGGCGACGGCTCGTCGGGTGTCGTGCTTCTCGAGCATCAGTGCGCGCATCTCGCGCCAGACGTGTGCTGCATCGCCGGTCATACGAGCACCGGTTGGTCGATTCGATCGGCGGTTGCGCGTGCCCATCGGCCGGTTGTGACCACTGCGAGCGCGGTGACGATCACGCCTGCGCCTGCGATGACGAACCAGGCAGGGACCGCGGCGGCGGTGAAGCCGTCGGAGATCTCCCCGACGATGCTCGCCGTGACGATGGATCCGACGACGGCCACGCCCAGCGACTGGCCCACCTGCCTGCTCGTCGATGCGATGGCGGACGCCACTCCGGCCTGGCTGCGCGGCATTCCGGACACCGCGGTGTTGGTGATCGGGGCGTTGACCATGCCGAAGGATATTCCGAAGATCACGTACGCGACGGCCAGCCATGCGAACGACGTCGTCGGAGTCAGTCGGGTGAGCATCAGTGCCGAGGCCACGAAGCCGACTCCGGCGACGAGCAGCGGAATGCGCGCTCCGAGGGTGCCGACGATGCGACCGGAGATCGGCGCGAAGATCAAGGTCATCAACGCCATCGGCAGGGTGTAGAGACCGGCGTGCAGTGGTGAGTATCCGCGCACGTCCTGCAGGTAGAGGGTGTTGAGGAACAGGAATCCGCCGAGGGATGCGAACGCGCACACGGCGATCACCGTCGCTCCGCTGAAGGGTGCGCTCCTGAAGAACTTCAGTTGGATGAGCGGTTCCTCGATCCGCGACTCGACCAGCAGTAGTCCGACGAGAGAGCCGACGGCGACGGCGCCGGTGAACACGATCAGCGGGGATCCCCAACCCTTCGCGGGACCTTCGATGATGGTGAACACGAGGGACGCGAGGAACGCGAAGATGAGGAACTGGCCTGCAGGGTCGAATTTGCGTGAGTGTTCGGCTTTGGATTCCGGGACGAACTTCAGTGTCATCGCCAGCGCGAAGATTCCGATCGGAACGTTGATCCAGAAGATCGACTGCCAACCGGCACCGGTGACGAGGACTCCGCCGAGGGCGGGGCCGGCCGACATCGAGATGCCGACGACGGCACCCCACATGCCGATCGCTCCTGCGCGTTCTTTCGGATCGGTGAAGGTGTTGGTGATGATCGACATCGCGACGGGGTTCATCATCGAGCCACCGATTGCCTGGAGCATGCGGAAGGCGACGAGCCAGCCGAGCGACGGTGCGATGCTGCACAGCAGGGAGCCGAGGACGAACGTTCCGGTGCCGATCAGGAAGAAGCGCTTGCGGCCGTACTTGTCGGCCATCGAGCCGCCGAGCATCAACAGTGATGCCACGACCAGCGTGTATGCGTCGATGATCCATTGCAGACCCGAGACCGATGCGTTCAGATCCGCGCGCATCGACGGCAGCGCGACGTTGACGATCGTGTTGTCGGTGCTGACGAGGAACAGGCTCAGGCAGCAGATGCCGAGCACGAGATACCGGTGTCGTCGAGTCAACTCGGCCACGTTCACCTCCGCGATAATGCTTGTATATCTACAACTATTACATGAGTACTCCTAAATTGTTCGACGAGCAAGTGAGATGCGGGCCGGGCAGGCCCGATAGGGTGTGTGTCACAGACTTGCTCGAACCCGATTGCTCGCTGAATGGAGAACAACAGTGGCTTCCGAGATCGCACCAGGCGACCTGGTTCAGGCGTCCGGGCATGCCGGCCCGTGGAAGGTGCTCGAGATCCGTCAGGGTCTGGCGTTGCTCGAGCATCACGACGGTCATCGGTTGTCGGTACGCACTACCACGGTCGAGGTGGTGCGGAAGGCGTCGAACAGTGAAGGTTCGGCTCGGCAGGCCGAGACGGAGACCGACAGCCCCTCACTGTTCGACGAGAGCTGACCTACCGCCCTCTACCGTCGGCGGCGTACTTCTGGCGCAGCGACTTCGAGATCTGCTTGTACTCGCGTAGCTTCTCGCTGCGTGCTCGTGCATCGTGCCTGGAGGTGGCCCAGGCGTTCTCTCGCAACAGTTTTCGGTAGTTGCTTAACCGTCTCTCGGTGAGCTCGCCCGCGTCGACGGCGGCGAGTACCGCGCACCCGGGTTCGCGTTCGTGCGCGCAGTCAGCGAATCGACACGACGCGGCGAGTTCGTCGATGTCGGAGAAGGCGCTCGCCACAGCGTCTTCCGATCCTTGGACGCCCACCGAACGTAGTCCAGGCGTGTCGAGCAGCACCAGTTCTCTCTCCGGGATGGGCACCAATTCCCGATGCACCGTCGTGTGCCTGCCTTTGCTGTCGCCCTCGCGGGTCGCCCCGGTGGCGAGAACCGCACCGCCCAACAGAGCGTTGCCGAGTGTCGACTTGCCCGATCCCGACGGCCCGATCAGGGCGACCGTGCCGCGCAGATGTGCTGCCAGCGAATCGATTCCGCCGTCCGAGACTGCACTGGTGCTGCACACGGTGACGCCCGGCGCGGCGGACGACAACACTTCTTCGGCGACGCTTCCGCTGTCGGTCTTGGTTATCGCGAGGACGGGAACAGCGCCGCTGCCCCAGGCGAGGGTGATGTAGCGCTCGACGCGACCGAGGTCGAGGTCGGTGTCCGACGCGACCGTGACGACGACGGTATCGACGTTGGCTGCGAGAACCTGTGTGTCGGATGTGGTTCCGGCGGAGGCGCGTTCGACGGCCGTGCGGCGGGGCAGGATGGCGATCAGCCGGAACGATTCTCCGTCGAGTGCCACCCAATCCCCGGTGCAGACGGCACCGCCCGTACATCGAGCGATTCCGTTCTCGGTGGCGGCGTCGAATCCGCCGCGGTCGACGCGAACTACGCGGGCGAGAACTGCGTCCTGAGAATGCTTTTCGAACTCATCGAGCCAGTGCCGATCGAGGCCGTAGTGAAGAAGAGAGGACATGCGAGGGTTCCTTCGGAGAGGAGTGACGTGGGCTCGGGTGTGCGCTCGTCCAGGTGGCCACGATGCCCACCTCCTCACTGTTGGAATACATGGAAAGAAACCGTCGACGGCAAAGTTACAGCCGTCGACGGTTCGAAGGAAAGCGAATTTATCGGGTGAGGTTGGTGCCCTCCGCCGGCGCTGCGAGCGCGGTGAGGAACGAGCGCGCCCAGCGATCGACGTCGTGGGCGAGAACCTGCCTGCGCATGGCGCGCATGTGACGCTTCCCCGACTCCGGGTCCTGCTCGAGGGCTCCGATGATCGCGTCCTTCACGCTGTCGAGGTCGTGCGGGTTGCACAGGTATGCCTGTCGCAATTCGGCTGCGGCACCGGTGAATTCACTGAGCACCAGTGCGCCACCGAGATCGCTGCGGCAGGCCACGTACTCCTTGGCGACCAGGTTCATGCCGTCGCGCAGTGGAGTGACCAGCATGACGTCGGCGGCGACGAAGTAGGCCAGCAGGTCGTCGCGGGGGATGGGCCGGTGCAGGTAGTGCACCACGGGATGGCCCACCTGGCCGTACTCGCCGTTGATGCGGCCCACCTGCTGCTCGATCTCACCGCGCATGGCGACGTAGCTCTCGACGCGCTCACGGCTGGGCGTCGCCAACTGCACGATGACGTTCTCGGCCGGATCGACGCGGCCCTCTTCGAGCAGTTCGCGGAACGCGTTGAGCCGAACGTCGATTCCCTTGGTGTAGTCGAGGCGATCGACGCCGAGCATGATGCGCTTGGGGTTGCCCAGGTCCTTGCGCAGTTGCTTGGCCCGATCACGGACGGCCTTGGAGCGAGACTTGGTGTCGAGGTCACCGGAATCGATGGAGATCGGAAACGCGCCGACTCGCACGGTCCGGAAGCCGACCTGCACGACGCCCAACTTCGACCGCACTCCGACGGTTCCGCGGGACGTGGTTCCCCCGGCGAGGCGTCGGGCAAGGTAGAGGAAGTTCTGGGCACCGCCGGACAGGTGGAACCCGATGAGGTCCGCACCGAGCAGTCCTTCGACGATCTCGGTGCGCCACGGCATCTGCATGAACAGCTCGATCGGCGGGAACGGGATGTGCAGAAAGAATCCGATGGTCAGGTCGGGGCGCAGCATCCGCAGCATCTTCGGGACGAGCTGGAGCTGGTAGTCCTGAATCCAGACCGTCGCGCCCTGTGCCGCGGCCTCGGATGTCTTCTCGGCGAAGCGACGGTTCACCTCGACGTAGGCGTTCCACCAGTCGCGGTCGTACTCCGGCTTGACGATGACGTCGTGGTAGAGCGGCCACAGTGTCGCGTTGGAGAAGCCCTCGTAGTACTGGGTGTACTCCTTCTCGCTGATCGGCACCGGCCGCAGCTGCAGGTCGTCCTCGACGAACGGCTCGACGTCGACGTCCGAGACGCCGACCCACCCCACCCACGCGCCCTTGTTGGCACGCAGAATCGGTTCGAGAGCGGTGACCAACCCGCCAGGGCTTCGCTTCCATCGTGTGCTCCCGTCCGGGAGCTTTTCCAGATCGACCGGCAACCGGTTGGCTACGACGACAAAATCCGAACCCTGCGAGGCGTCAGCCACAACTGTCCAATCCGCTTGTAGATCCTTGGGTAAACAGTCCTGCGAAGAGCGTCAGTCGGTCTTCGCTACGGGATCTATACCCAACATCGACAGCAACATGCGGCACTCGTCGGCATCGGTCGCGTAGGCCGCGACGACGCGCTGAGCCTGGCTGGCCGTCTCGTATTCGAGTGGGACGATGTCTTCGTCGGCGATGTCGTTGTCGGTGGAGGTCTTGGCAGGCATGGTGTTCTCCGTACTCTCTGCTGGGCTTACATGGTGTTCGTTGGTCCCGACTCTATGTAAATGTGGCACCCCATCGCCAGTTCCCGATGCCCTAGGCTGCAGCAAATGACCGTTTCTGTGCCGCTCCGCCGTGCTCGGACAGTGGTGGAGGTGCCCTCTCCGGCCACCGGCTCCGCAATTCTGCGTCGCACCGTTCGACGGCATCGCACCCGCCTGATCGTCTCGTCGCTGCTGTTCGGGGTACATCAACTGTGCGAAACGATGGTCCCGGTGGCGATCGGACTGATCGTCTCGCGGGCCATCGACACCGGTGATGTGACCGCGATGGTGCTCTCGTTGGTCGGTCTGGCGGCCTTGTTCGTCACCCTGTCGTACGCGTGGCGGATCGGTGCCCGCATCATCGTGGTCGCCATCGAGCGGGAGGCGCACCTGGTGCGCGTGGAGGTCGCCGGTCGCGTCCTCGATCCGCGGGGTGTGCGTACCGAGTTGTCGGCGGGCGAGTTGCTGACGGTCTCGACGTCCGACGCCGAGAAGGAGTCCTGGATTCTCGATCTGATCGCACGGGTCTTCGCGTCCGCGGTGGCGGTCGTCGCGTCCGCCGTCGCGCTGATCGTGATCGACGTTCCGCTCGGTCTCGCCGTCGTCATCGGGACACCGGTCATCCTCATCGCGCTGCAGCGTCTCGCCCCGTTGCTCACCCGTGCGGCCACCGCGCAGCAGGCCGAGATCGCCGGGGTATCGGGGATGGCCACCGATCTGGTGAGCGGAGTGCGACCCCTGCGCGGGATCGGGGCCGAGAACGCCGCGACCGAGCGATTCGTGACGTCGAGCCGAACGGCATTGGCCGCAACGCTGAAGCTGGCCCGCGCCAACAACGTCTATCAGGGCCTCTCTGCGGCGGTCAACGCGCTACTGGCCGTCGGAATCGCCGGAACCGCAGGCTGGTTTGCGCTGCAGGGCCGGATTTCGGTCGGCGAGCTGATCACCGTCATCGGCTTGTCCCAGTTCGTCATCGAACCTCTCACCGGATTGTCGAAGATCCCCGGAGTGGTGGCGATGGTGCGCGGATCCGCTGATCGTCTTGCCCTCGTTCTCGGTGCGGAACACGTTCTACCGCAATCGGAGTCAACGGTTCCGGTAGGCACCGATCTTGCCGTCGACGACGTTC
Source organism: Rhodococcus sp. 05-2255-3B1 (assembly GCF_002258545.1). NCBI lineage: Bacteria > Bacillati > Actinomycetota > Actinomycetes > Mycobacteriales > Nocardiaceae > Rhodococcus > Rhodococcus sp. 05-2255-3B1. The sequence goes on from NZ_NOZC01000035.1 coordinate 128,188, forward strand.
GGTTCCGATCGCTCGACGGCCTCGCCTTCCGGGCCGCACCTGGTGAGATGCTCGGAGTGGTCGCCTACCGGCCGCAGGACGGCGAAGCACTCGCCGTACTGCTGTCCGGCCAGATCTCCGAGTCCGATTACACCGGCTCTGTTCGAGTCGGCGGAATCCGGACGGGAGAGATCGACCTCCGACGCGCCCGCGAGACGGTCCTCGTCGAGCCGCACCTGACCGACCTGTTCGCAGGCACCGTCCGCAGCAACGTCACCGCGGGGCGCGAGCGGCCCGAGGCCGAACTCGACCGAGTATTGCAGGCATCCGCGGCCACCGACGTCGTGGAATTGCACGAGGCCGGACTGGACCACGCCGTCACCGACCGTGGAGCGAGCCTGTCCGGCGGCCAACGTCAGCGGGTCGCCTTGGCCCGGGCGCTGTCGGTCGACGCGCCGGTCCTGGTGTTGCACGACCCGACCACGGCTGTCGACGCCGTCACCGAACACGCCATCGCTCGCGGTATCGCCGAACTCCGGCACACCGAAAGTGCTTCGCAGACAACCATCCTCATCACCACCAGCCCTGCGCTGCTGTCGGTGACCCATCGCGTTCTCGTCGTCGACGGCGGACGCGTCGTCGCCGAGGGAACGCACCACGATCTCGCGTTCTCGGATGCGCAATACAAGGAGACGGTGCTGCGATGACCACCCCCGAACTCCTTCCGATCGCCACCGGAGCACGGTCCGGGAAGTGGCTGCTCGAACAGCTGAAACTACGACGGGCGCGTACTGCGGTGACGCTGCTCCTCGGTGCAATCGCCGCGGCGATGTCGCTGGTGCCGGTCTATGTCCTGGGGGTCTTGGTCGACCGCGTCCGCGATGGTGCCGACACCTCGACGATCATCGGGGTCGTTGTGGTGATCTCGGTGGCGGCAGTGATCGGTGGCATCGTCACCGGCTTCAGCGGCTACCTCATCAGTACCCTCGGTGAGGGAATCCTGGCCTCGTTGCGTGAAGCCGTCGTCCGTCGCGCCCTGCATCTGCCGGTGGCGACGTTGGAACGAGTGGGCAAGGGCGACTTGCTCTCTCGGGTAGGTGACGACATCGCGGTGATGGCGAAGTCGATCGGTGAAGTGATCCCGCAGCTCGTCGGGGCATTCCTGCTCGTCTGCCTGAGCATGATCACGATGCTCGGCATCGACTGGCGTCTCGGCCTCGCAGGCTTGGTCGCCTTGCCGATGTACATCCTTGCGCTGCGGTGGTACCTGCCGCGTTCGGCCCCCAAGTACGCGGCCGAACGCGTGGCGATGGGCGAACGTGCACAGTCGTTCGTCAGCAGCATGCAGGGCGCGAAAACCGTTCGCGCGTACGGACTCGAGTCGGCGCATCTGAAAGAGATCGATCGGGCGTCGGCAAAGGCACGAGACATCGGCGTCGACGTGTTTCGCCTGTTCACCCGGTTCGGATCGCGGAGCAATCGCGCCGAATGCGTCGGACTGTCGGTGATCCTGCTGGCCGGATTTCTGCTCGTGCGAGGCGATTACGTCACCGTCGGTGAGACGACCGCCGCGGCCTTGCTGTTCCACCGTCTGTTCAATCCGATCGGCACGTTGCTGTTCACGTTCGACGACATTCAGTCTGCCGGCGCGTCGTTGGCCCGCCTGGTCGGGGTCGTCGACATTCCCGACGAACGACCCGTCGGCGACGGTTCCGTGCCGTCCGACGCCACCTTGGACGTCACCGATCTGCGGCACGAGTACGAGACCGGCCACGAGGTGTTGCACGGCGTGAATCTGCGGGTCGACGCCGGCGAGACCGTCGCCCTCGTCGGATCCACCGGTGCCGGCAAGTCGACGATCGCAGCTATTGCAGCCGGTTCCATGGCATCGACGTCGGGGGCGGTCCGCGTCGGCGGCGCGACGCTGGACGCGCTGGGCAGCGAGGGCTTACGGCGACATGTCGCAATCGTGAGCCAGGAAGTGCATGTCTTCGCAGGCCGGTTGATCGACGACGTGCTGTTGGCCGCGCCGGATGCGGAACGCGCCGACGTCGAAGCCGCGTTGCGGACCGTCGGGGCGTGGGGGTGGGTCGAGGCGCTCGAGAACGGGCTGGACACCGCGGTCGGTGAGGGCGGGCACCAGTTGACCGCAGCACAATCGCAGCAATTGGCCTTGGCGCGTCTGGTTCTCGCTGACCCGGCCGTCGCCGTGCTGGACGAGGCCACCGCGGAAGCGGGCAGTTCCGGGGCTCGCGATCTCGAAGCTGCGGCCGAAGCCGCTACGAAGGGACGCAGCACGTTGATCGTCGCGCATCGTCTGACGCAGGCCGCAGCGGCCGACCGCGTGGTGGTTCTCGAACACGGAAAAATCTTGGAGCAGGGTCCGCATCACGAGCTGGTCGCTGCGGGTGGCCGCTACGCACAGCTGTGGGAGGCTTGGCAGGGCCGGTGATGGCTTTAGCCATTTGCCTATAGGTATTAGTTTCGGCTACGGTCTTCTCGTACAGAGGAGGAGGCCGGCATGGCCCGCGCAGGATTGACCGCGCAGCGCATCGTGGCAGCAGGAGCCGATCTGGCCGACGAGGTCGGCTTCGATCGCGTGACTGCCAGCGAGCTGGCGCGACGCTTCGACGTCAAGGTGGCGAGTCTGTATTCGCACCTGAAGAACTCGCACGAGTTGAACGTCGGTATCGCATTGCTGGCGTTGGAGGAACTGGCCGATCGGGTCTCGGAGGCTCTCGCGGGCCGAGCGGGCAAGGATGCTCTGGTTGCCGTCGCGAACGCATATCTCGACTACTCGCGGGAGCATCCCGGTCGCTATGCGGCGACGCAGTTTCCGCTCGATCACGAGACCGCGATCAACAGTGCCGGGATGCGTCATTCGGCGATGATGAAGGCGATCCTGCGGGGGTACGACCTGGGCGAAGAGGATCAGGTCCACGCAGTTCGATTGCTCGGCAGTGTCTTTCACGGCTATGCCAGCCTCGACGCGGCCGGCTCGTTCGCTCACAGTGCACCCGACTCGCAACAGTCGTGGACACGCATCCTCGACGGAATCGACACACTTCTACAGCACTGGAGGCAGTGACATGGAACGGATCTCCGAACGCGACATCAGGTCGTCGTTCGTCAACTCGTCCAAGGGCGACGCAGGAAGGCTCACCCTTCCCGAGATGTTCGACGCTGTGCCGTGGGACGATCTCGACTTCCTCGGCTGGACCGACCCCAAAATGGCAGGGCGCTGTTACATCGTTGTCCCGCAGAGTGATCGCCTCCGTGGAATTGCGTTGCGCTACAAGCCGGGCGGTCCCCGTACTGCCCAGATGTGCAGCATTTGCCTCACCACACATGCCAACGGCGGAGTGTCGCTGATGGCCGCAGCGAAGGCAGGCGAATCCGGCAGGCGCGGCAACACGGTGGGCACCTACATCTGCTCGGACCTCGCCTGCTCGCTCTACGCGCGCAAGAAGAAGACCCCGGCGCTGGGCCGTCAGTTCAAAGAGGACTTCGACGTCCCGACACGAACCGCGGCAGTCGAAGACAACATCGCCGCGTTTCTCGCTCGCGTCCTCAATTGATCAACTGAGGGTGGGACCGCGCGCCCCGATCGACGACTGCGCGCCCATACTCTGATGTGAGTAGGGGCGCGCAGTCGGCAAAAAGGGTGTGAGGTCCTGTCGGAGATAGGACCGGTCGACGTCATTCGCCGACAAGACCGAAGTCAGTCCTTGTTCTTCTCCGCGATGAACAGCTTCTCGATGCGCTCCGCCTCGTCCTTCTTTGCAGCGGCTTCGTCGGAACGCTCGGCGGCCTCGGCCAATTCGGCCTCGGACGGCGCTGCGGCCAGCTTCTCCTGCTTGTCGACCTGGGCCTGCTGAGCCTTCTTGCGATCCTCGGCGGCCTTCGCGGTGGCCGCGGCCTGCTCGTCGGCCTTCTTCTTTTCCGCAGCGGCCTTGCGCTCGGCTTCCTCTGCGGCTTCGCGTTTGCGTTGCTCGGCCTCTTGGCGGGCGTCACGTGCGGCTTCCTGGGCAGCGGCGTCGGCTACGCGGCGATCCTTCTCGGCGGTCTCGCGAGCCACCTTCAGTTCGTCGTCGGCCGCGGTCTTCTTGGCCCGAGCCTCGGCGTCGAGACGTGCTGCCTCGGCGCGGTTCTCGGTGCTGTCGACGAGGGTCTCGCCGCGGTCGGCGAGGCTCTTGTCTCCCAACAGGTTTCCGACGGCGCGGTCCAGCGATCCGAGCGTGTGCTCGTACACCAGACGCGCGGGTGCTTCTGCGTTCATCTTCTCGACGACGTTGGTCTCGATGAGCTGCAACGGAATTCGGGCGATCTTGTACTGGATGCGAAGGATGGTCAGTGGTATGGCTAAAACGCTCATGAAGCGAAACTCCTGGTTCGAGGTAGTGGTTCAGGCCTGGTTGCGGAGCTCTTCGGCCTTCTTGCGATCGGCTTCGGCCTGACGAAGTGCTTCCTGGTGCTTCTGTGCGGCCACCATCTCGTCGGAATCGGCTGCGGCCTGCTCGATGCGACGGTCCTCGTCGGCTTCGATCTGTTCGGCGGTCGCGTCGACCTCGGCTGCAGCGCGCTCCTGCGCCACTGCCTCACGCTTCTCCTGTTCGGCGGCGGCGAGCTGAGTCTGGCGAACCCGATCGGCGTTGGCTTCGGTGACCGCGGCGTTCTCTTCTGCGGCTTCCCGACGGCTCTCCGCTGCAGTGCGCACATCGGCCAGCTCCTCGGCGGCCTCGGTGGCCTGCGCCTCGGCGACCCGCTCCGTGGCATTGGCCTCCTTGCGCTCGCGGGCCTGCGCGGCCTGCAACTGGCCCTCGGCTGTCAACGAGTCGTTGCCGGTCACCGCACCCGCGACCTCTTTGGCCTTGCCCTTGATTCCGTCGAGCAGTCCCTTGCGTGCTTCGCCCGCTACGTTCTCGTCAGTCATGTAACACCAGGTACCCACTGGCTGTTCGAGTAACCCCACGTCGGTATCGGACGATACGATCCCCGACGGACGAATCAGCAGTAAGGAGACGTATGCCAATCGCCAAGATCAACGGCATCGACATCAATTACCAGGTCAAAGGCAGTGGAGACCTGGTCGTTCTCGTCATGGGCACCGGCAGCCCCGGTCGTGTGTGGGAGCTGCATCAGGTGCCGGCGCTCACAGCAGCGGGTTACCGGGTGTGCACGTTCGACAATCGCGGCATCGCTCCCTCGTCGGAGAGCACACACGGCATCACCATGAAGGACATGGTCGCCGACACCGCCGGTCTGATCGAGCTCGTCCGCAATGGTGACGAGAAGGCCTACGTCGTCGGAACGTCGATGGGGTCACGCGTCGCGCAGGAGCTCGCGCTGAGCCGGCCCGACCTGGTTCGCAAAGCGGTGTTCCTCGCCGGCCACGCGCGGGTCGACGAGTTCCAGAAAACACTTGCACAGGGTGAACGAGCCCTCTACGACAAGCGCGTGGAGCTTCCCGGCACCTACTCGGCCGCGGTGACCGCGGTGATGAACCTGTCGCCTGCGACGTTGCGCGATTCTCGCGGGGCGCGTGACTGGCTGGACCTGTTCGAGTTCTCTGCCTCCTCACCGTCCGCCGGAGTGCGCGCTCAGCTGGGAATGGACGACGATTTCGATCGAACTGCCGCCTATCGCGGGGTGGCAGTGCCGTGTCTGTCGGTCGGATTCGCCGACGATCGGATGATCCCGCCCTACTTGGGCAAGGAGTTGGCCGACGCCATCCCCGGTGCCCGGTACGTGGAGATCGCGGACGCCGGGCACTACGGATATCTCGAGCGTCCCGAGGCCGTCAACGCCGAACTGCTCGGCTTCTTGAAGGCCTGACGGCACCACGGCCCGACCTGCGTTGCTAGGGTCGTGTGGCACCTCACGGTGCAGACTTACCAACCAAACGTTCGCGACGAGTGAGGCGAGATGAGTACCAACCCGTTCGATGACGAAGACGGACGCTTCTTCGTGCTGGTCAACGACGAAGACCAGCATTCGCTGTGGCCGACGTTCTCCGAGGTCCCTCAGGGATGGCGTGTCGTCTTCGGTGAAGACACCCGCGCCGCGTGCCTGGAGTACGTCGAGAAGAACTGGACCGACATGCGTCCGCGCAGCCTGCGTGAGGCCATGGAGGCCGACGCTGCTGCACGCGCATCCGCTGAGGGAACCCCTAGCACCGAGGCCTGAGTTCCGCCTTCTACGAAGGACTCGTACCGCGCCGCCGACGAACTGTCGGTCGGCGCGGTTCTTCTGTGCGGCGAAGCGTCGGGCGCAGTAGTTCCTCGGTGCGCGCGAGAATGCGTGGTCGACGCAGGGTTCGGGCACCCCACTCACCGAGTGTCACACCCGCGGCCAAACCGCAGCCGACGCCGAACGCTGCGAACAACGAGCTGATGCCGAGCAGTAGCTGGTCGTTGAGGATCGCGTACAGACCGCGATACAACGCCAGGCCGGGGAGCAGTGGAGTGATGCCCGCGACGGCGACGATCAGCGGCGGAATCAGCGCACGACGTGCCAACAGACCACCTGCGAATCCGACGACGGTAGCGGCGATGGCCGAGGCGATGATCGGTCCCACGTTGAGAGTCTGCGAGAGCAGATACACCAGCGAGCCCGCGAAGCCGCCCATGAATGCAGCCGTCAGCGCACGACGTTCGGCGTAGCAGGCCAATGCATAGAACAGTGACGCTGCCGCGCCGGCGATCACCTTGGTGGGGACCTGCAGGATGTCCGGTGGGGCCAGATTGCTGATCTGCGGTAGATCGCTGCCGATCAGCGCAGCCAACCGCAGAGATGTCGCGACGCCGGCGATGATGCCGCCGGTCATCATCAGTACCTCGAAGAATCTGGACACCGCGGTGATCGGGGCGCCGGTGATCGCGTCCTGCACCGAGCCGACGAGCGAGAGACCCGAGAGCAGCACGATCACACCGGCCGCGATGATCTGCGACGGCGAGATGTCGATGTTCAGTTGGTCCTGGAAGTTGTAGAGGGTGATCGCCGGTGTCGCAGCCACGAAGCCTCCGACGACCTGCTGGAAGAAGAACGGCAGGCCCGCGCGGTTGAGTACGCGTCCGATGCGGTCGATCACCATCGTCGTCAGGAAGCTGACCACAGCAACCAGCGCGCCACCGCCGAGCAGCACACTGATGGCCGCGGCCATCCCAGACCACGCCAGAGTCGCAATCCACCGGTTGTACGGGTGCGGAGCCTTGGTGATCTCGTCGAGCCGCTCGAGCGCCGCACTAGGCGGCACCATCTTCACGCGCACGGCGCGGATGAGACGGTCGACCTCGGCCAGCCGCGTGAAATCCATCGACCGGTAATGCACGATGCGCATCGTCGACGCCGGGGGACGCGTCGGGCCGCGGTGCGCACTGAGGGTGATCGAGTTGTACGTGACGTCCACATCGCACCGAGCGAGGCCGTACGTCGCGGCGATGAACTGCACCTGAGTCGCCGTATCCATCGCTGCCGTGCCCGAGGCCAACAGAACTTCGCCGACGCGAACCGCGAGATCGAGGACCTCCGCAACCGACGCATCGTCGGTCAGATCGATCGGACGAAGGGGCGACGGTGCTGCGGTCGGTGTATCGATGGTGGCCCGACGCTCACCGGTGAGACGGCTCAGCGAAGCCGTCAGGTCTTGCAGGAAAGTCATGACCGTCTTTACACGTTGCTGGGGTGATCCACCGACAAGGTACCTGTTGACACTGAGCGTCCGATGAACGGATATGATTGCCTCGCTTCACTGCCTCCTTAGCTCAGCGGTAGAGCACTCGCCTTGTAAGCGAGCGGTCAACGGTTCAATCCCGTTAGGAGGCTCTTTCGGACGGCTCTGACCAGCGAAAACGGTTGGGGCCGTCTCTTTTTGGCCTGTTGTGGCCGCTCGTTTCTTGTGCGAGCTCGGTTCGTCCACCTGGGTTTATGTGTCGCTTGTGACCTGGGGATTTGCCGGGTCGTGGGCAGGATATGTTGCTCGATGTCACAAGCTGTCACAACTCGTTGCTAACTCATCGGTGAGCATTCGTGTGGACGCAGGTGGATGCGCTCGGACTGGGCGGGTGATGGCCGGGCTGAGAGTGAAGCTTCGTTAGTGCCCAGTTCACGGGCGACCTCGGCGATGGTGTGGCCGGAATCGATCACTCTACGGGCGGACTCGACCGTGCACTCGGTCGTGAACGACCTGCGTGTGCGGGACATGAGGCATCCTTCCAACGGAACCCTCGGTTTCGCTATCTCGGAGTCCACCATCCGGGGGAACCTCGGACGGATTGGGTGGGCCTCAGTGCTGTCTGAACGTCTCGAGCGAGGAAAGTAAGCCGGGATATTGCAGGAGGCAGGTAGCGGACGAGGCACTCCGTGTGCGCCGGTCAGGAGGATGGCTGCGCAGCGCTGGGGCGTCGGAGACGCCCACGACGTCGCTCACGATGGTGACAAACTGGTCGCACATGCGGTTTACGGCTACGGCCCTGGCGGATGAATCCGATGTGAGAGTCCGAAACATCAACGCGTACAATCACGGTCGCCGCCGCCGACTGAGAGTGATGCCAGCGCAGTCGTCTGCTGGATCTCACAGGTCATGGCGATGTTTTGGTCATCGTGTTCTTCCTGCTCGTGCGGCGATCGCTCGTGCGCGGTCCATCACCGGTTTGTCGACCATGCATCCATCCACGGTGAACACCGATCCGTTGCTCGGGTCGGCCGCTTCGCCGAGTATTCGACGTGCCCATGCCACCTCGGCATCGGTCGGAGCCATAGCGGAATGGGTCGCCTCGATTTGGCGTGGGTGGATGCACAGCTTGCCCGTGAATCCGAATTCCTGCGCGCGCGCGATGTCATGATCGAGGGCTGCATCGTCGCCGATGGAGGGTGTGACACCGTCGATCGGGCCTGGGAGTCCCGCGGCGGCGGAGGCGTATGCGAGGTCGCTTCGCGCTCGGTCGATCAGCGGTGATCGGTTCGGATCGACGCCGAGTTCGGCAGCGAGGTCGATAGCACCGAGTGCGAGTCGAGCGACGCCGGCTGTCTCGGCGATGGCACCCGCGTCCAGGACGCCTCGGGCGGTCTCGATCAGGGCAATGACCCGGTGTGTCGGAAGCGCTTTCGTCAGGGTGGTCACCGACTCGGCGGTCGACTTGGCCAAAACAACGGTGCACTCGAGCGCCATGACAGCGTCCATGTCGTCGCGAAAGTGCGGAGTCGACGCGTCGTTGATTCGAATAGCCACGTGGATCCCACCGGACGAGTAGCGGACGGTGTTGACTCTGGCCGACGCTTTGTCGGTGGATCCCACTGCATCTTCGAGGTCGAGAACGGTCAGATCCGCACCCGAGTGGACGGCCTTGTCGAAACGCTCCGGTTTGTCGCCGGGTACGAACAGGAGGGTGCGTGCGTCACTGATTGTCGAGTCGTTCATGCGTGGGGTCGGTTCCTCAGTCGGCGGTCACGGTTGATCCTATTCTATATACTATATTTTTATCAGTGGTAGGTGCCTAACCAACGAGGGATTGTGAACATGACGACGAGTGAAGCCCCGTCGGTTTTTCGGAAAGTGGTCGGTTCCTGGGAGCCGAAACCAGTCGTGATCGATGGCGTCCTCGGTCCCTGGCCGGCGGTGGCACTGGCGGCACTCCTGGGGTCTCCTTCGGTAGGAGAGGGCGACGTCCTCCCGCCGTTGTGGCACGAGGTCTATTTGCGACCGGCACTCACTGCCGCGGAACTCGGTCCCGACGGCCACCCTGCTCAGGACATGTTGGTTCCCGATATCGCCAATCGCCGCAGGATGTTCGGCGGCGGGCGCATCGCCGTGACAGGTTCGATCAGGATCGGCGACAGCGTTCGTCGCGTCAGCGAGATCGACTCGATGAAGATCCGCGAGGGGCGCTCCGGCTGGATGCTTCTGGTGACGGAACGGCATCAGCTGTTTGTCGACGGACAGCTGTGCGTGACCGACGAACGCGACATCGTGTACCGGTTGCCTGCCGGCGTCGAAGCAGGCACTGCCACTGTCCCGCGCAGCGTTCCTGCGCCGGAGGCGTCGATAGGTTTGTTGCCCGACGAGCGGTTGCTGTTCATGTTCAGCGCGCTCACCTACAACGTCCACCGCATTCATTACGACCGGACCTACACGACCGAGGTGGAAGGGCATCCCGAACTTGTAGTTCACGGTCCGCTGATCGCTCTGATGGGATTGGAAGTTGCCCGTCGCGACAGTGGAAGTCATGTCGTCTTCAGCAGCTATCGGCTCCTCGCGCCCGCATACTGCGGTCAGCGGATCGACTTCCAGATCGACGGACGCGAGGCCGGTTCCGTTACCGTCACGGCGTCCCAAGGTGGGCGGAAGTGTCTGTCCCTGAAAGTATTCGAGCACGAACCGCGTCCGTGACCCCCCACTTCTGCCGATCGTCGGCAGTCGTGGGGGGGGGGGGGTGAGGACGTGATCAGATCGCGAGTCCGCCACGCCTGACGAGCTGCTTTGCGATGACACCCTGCTGAATCTCGTTGGTTCCCTCTCCGACGATCATCAACGGCGCGTCCCGAAAGTATCGTTCGACGTCGTACTCGGTCGAGTAGCCGTATCCACCGTGAACGCGAACGGCGCCGAGCGCAATCTCCATGGCGGTTTCGGACGCGAACAGCTTGGCCATGCCGGCTTCCATGTCGCAGCGCTCGCCGGAGTCCACACGTTCGGCGGCATCGAAGAGGAGGCTGCGTGCGGCATACAATTTGGTTCCCATATCGGCCAAAAGGTTTCCGACCGACTGATGCTGCCAGATGGGCTTTCCGAAGCTTTCGCGTTCCTGCGCATATCGAAGCGCATCCTCGAACGCTGCGCGTGCCACGCCGGTTGCACGCGCTGCTACCTGCATCCGGCCAACCTCGAGACCTTTCATCATCTGGGCGAAGCCCTTGCCTTCTTCGCTGCCGAGGAGCGCGTCGGCAGGCACCCTGCAGTCGGTGAAGTTCACCTCGCAGCTCTCCACGCCCTTGTAGCCCAGCTTGGGAAGGTCCTTGGAGACGGTCAAGCCGGGAACCTTCTCGACCAGCAGAATGGAAACTCCTCGGTGCGCCGGTTCGGCCGACGGATCGGTCTTGCACAACAGGGCGATCAAGCCGGCGCGACGGGCATTGGTGATCCATGTCTTGCTTCCGTTGACGACGTAGCCGTCACCCTCGGGTCTGGCGACGGTACGCATCGCCTGCAGGTCCGATCCTCCGCTCGGCTCGGTGAGCGCCATCGTGGCTCGCAATTCCCCAGTTGCCATGCGCGGCAGATACTTCTGCTTCTGTTCCTCGGTCCCGAACTGCACGATCAGCTTGGCCACAACAGTGTGTCCACCCATTGCGCCCGCCAGGCTCATCCACCCTCTGGCGAGTTCCTCGGTGACCTGCACGTAGCAGGGCATCGACACTGTGCCGTAGCCGTACGGTTCGGGGATCGCGAGACCGAAGATACCGATCGCCTTCATCGTGTCGATGAGTTCTTCCGGGTACTCGTTGGCGTGCTCCAGGTCATGCGCAGTGGGCTTGACCTGCTTCTCGACGAAGTCCTTGACGGTCTTGACCAAGGCGGATTCCTCGGCATTCAACGTGAACATTGGTGACCCTTTCAACAGAAAATATAATTTGCTCAGACATCGAGACCCGCTGTCTGGCTGTGGTTCGACGGTCATTTGGACGGAGGAGGCGACTCATCTGCCTTGAAACCTCAGTACGATTCTATACAATGTCGTACAGTACCGTTGCGTTCTCGAGTCGACCAGAAGGAGATTTCCTTGACGCTGTTCATAGTCACGTACGCGCACCCCGACCCAGAGGGCTGGCGACAACATCTCGCTCCACATCTGGAGTGGATAGCCGAACAAGTCAGCGAGGGAACTCTTCTGGCGTCGGGGCCGACACCGCCGGACGATGATTCGTCCCGCACTGCCGCGTTGCTGTTTCGCAGCGAGGACGAAGAAGCCCTCGATCGATTGCTTCGGACCGACCCGTACGTGATACGCGGACAGGTGGCGAATTTGACGGTAGTGCCTTGGGATCCCATCTTCGGCGTCTTCAACGACCTGTCGACCAGGGCAGGAGAATCTGCGAACGCGATCATCGAAAGCGTCGTCGATCAGTTCGGTCCTGAACATACGACTCGACCCGGGTCGAAGTAACTTGCCCAGCGCTCTCGCGCTCCGACCCATACAAGATCAGGAACTTTGACAATGCCTACCGACACCATGCGCCAGTTCTCCCTCGACGATCGCTATCTTCGCCAGGAAGGAGGTATCTACCTCACCGGAATCCAAGCTCTCGTACGCACACTTCGCGACCGTGCACTACTCGACAGTCGGCGCGGCCTGGTGTCCTCGAGCTTCGTTTCCGGGTACGAGGGCTCACCTCTGGCCGGATACGACCTCGAGATCATGCGACGACAGAAGTTCCTCGCCGACTCGCGAGTGGTGCATCGACCGGCCGTGAACGAAGAGCTGGCGGCGACATCCGTCGCCGGAAGCCAACTTGCACGACAAGCCGGTACGTTGAAAGTCGACTCCGTCACCGGATATTGGTACGGGAAAGCGCCCGGGCTCGATCGCGCCAGCGATGCCATTCGCCACGCGAACTTGATCGGGACCGATTCGAAAGGCGGCGTGGTCGCGCTCGTCGGCGACGATCCGGCAGCGAAGTCGTCCACCTATCCCTGCTCGTCCGAATCTGCTCTTGCGGATCTGTACATCCCTACGCTGTATGCGGCTGATTCCCAGGACATGCTGGACCTCGCCGTGCACTCGGTGTTTCTCTCTCGGTTCACCGGCCTGTGGTCGGCGCTGAAAGTTGCCACTGCGGTGGCAGACGGTGCCAGTACTGCAGATGTACATCCGCTTCGACTCGACCCCACCTTCGGCGAACTCGGTGCGAGCACCCATGTCCCATCGGCCAAGCTCATGGGCACAAACCTCGCGGCTCTGGAAGAGAGTCAGATCTCGACCAGATTGCCCCGAGCAGTCGAGTACGCGCGTCTGAACGACCTCAATCGTGTCGTCGTGAAAGGTGCCTCGGACCGAATCGGCATCATTGCCAGCGGCAAAACGTACCTCGATGTGCGCGATGCACTGACAATACTCGGTCTCGACGATGGGGCTCTGAACAAGTTCGGTATTCGCATTCTAAAATTGGGCATGATCTACCCACTCGATCCTCGAGTGGTCAGCGAGTTCGCCGACGGTCTCGACGAAATAATCGTGGTGGAGGAGAAGCGGTCCTTCATCGAAACGGGCGTCAAAGAGATTCTCTACGGTCGCGTGAACGCGCCCGCCATCACCGGCAAGATCGATTCCTCCGGTCTCACCCTCTTCCCTGCCAATGGTGAACTCGATGTCGACTCGGTGACCACCGGACTCGCCCGAAGGCTCGGCAAACAGTACGAGATCGAGCCGGTATCGAAGTGGCGGGACAGACCACGGAACCGCAGGATCATGCTGCCGATCATGAACCGGACGCCGTACTTCTGTTCGGGGTGCCCACACAACTCGTCGACCAAAGTCAATGAAAACACCATTGTCGGTGGCGGAATCGGTTGTCATGCAATGGTTCTGGTCATGGACGAGAGCCAGGCGGGCGACGTTCTCGGAGTCACCCAGATGGGTGGCGAGGGTGCCCAATGGATAGGGATGGCACCCTTCCTGGAAGAGGATCACTTCGTTCAGAACGTCGGTGACGGTACCTTCATGCACTCGGGAAGCCTTGCGCTTCGCGCCGCTGTCGCATCCGGAGTGAATGTCACCTACAAGATTCTGTTCAACGCCACCGTCGCCATGACCGGAGGTCAGGACCCCACCGGTGGTATGCCGCTGGATCGTTTGGTCCAGTTGCTGAAGGCCGAGGGCGTGTCGAAAATCGTCGTGACAACCGAAGATCGACGCCGAGTGAAATCCTTCAAGCTACCCAAGGACGTCGGTGTTCGCGATCGAGACGATCTCGCCGAGGTCCAACGCGAATTGGCGACGGTCAGCGGTGTGTCCGTACTTATTCACGATCAGGAATGCGCTGCTGAAAAGCGCCGTAAGCGTAAGCGTGGGACCATCGACACCCCGGCGGAACGCGTCGTCATCAACGAACGGATCTGCGAGGGCTGCGGCGACTGCGGCGCGAAGTCCAACTGCCTGTCCGTTCGACCGATTGCCACCGAGTTCGGCCGCAAGACCGAGATTCACCAGTCGTCCTGCAATCTCGACTTCTCCTGCTTGGACGGTGATTGCCCATCGTTCGTCACCGTCGTTCCGGGTGTGGCCGAACAGAAAGCACCGGTGGCCGACCTCGATGCAGGCCACCTTCCTTCACCCGAGCGCAAAGAGAAAATCGACGAATTCGACATGCGCATTATGGGCGTCGGTGGAACGGGCGTCATCACCGTGGCCCAGATTCTGGCCACTGCAGCCGTGCTGGACGGGCTCGATGTGCGGAGCCTCGATCAGACGGGTTTGGCGCAGAAAGGTGGTGCGGTGATCTCGGACATCAAGATGTCGGCGACGGCGCACGAACGCTCCAACAAAGTCGGTGCGGAATCGTGCGACCTGTATCTGGTGTGCGATTCTCTTGTCGGAACCGAACCGGGAAATCTCAAAGTGGCGTCGCGGCTGCGAACATCGGCCGTGGTCTCCACCACCGAGATCCCCACCGGTAAGATGATCGTAGACACGTTGGTGTCGTTTCCGGAGCAGTCGACCATTCGGTCGACAATCGAGAATGCCTGTGCGCGAACGTTCTACCTCGATCCAGGCACACTCGCAATCGAGCTCTTCGACGACGAGCAGTACTCCAACATGATTGCTGTCGGTGCAGCATTTCAAGCAAGCACGATGCCGTTGAGCACCGAGGCCGTGGAACAGGCGATCACCCTCAACGGTGCATCGGTCGCGGTCAATCTGCAGGCGTTTCGGCGGGGACGGCAAGCCGTTGCCGATCCGGATGCTCTGCGCCGTGATCTCGATGCTCGCACGCACAGCGCGGCTTCGAGCATCCCGATGGCGTTGTCGAATTTCGCCCTCGAGGCGATCGGCTCGATCACGCAGGAACGAACGGGTCCACTGGTCGATCTTCTGGAGGCCCGTGTCGATGATCTCGTGGCATTCCAGAACCATGACTACGCAACTCGTTACTGCACAACGATTGCGCAGGTACGCACCCTGGAGAACGCGGCCGTGTCTGGCTCGGAAGATCTGACCCGGGCCGTCGCCCGCTACCTGTACAAGCTGATGGCGTACAAGGACGAGTACGAGGTGGCGCGCCTGGCACTGGATCCACAGTTCGATGCCGAGCTTGCTGCCGGTTTCGGGCGTGGCAACAAGGCCGCCATCAGGCTGCACCCGCCCGTTCTTCGTGCCCTGGGAATGAAGAACAAACTCTCTCTCGGACGCAACTTCCGCCCGGCACTGCGAACGCTCGTCGCACTGCGACGCGTCAGAGGAACCAAGCTCGATGTGTTCGGCTACGCACACGTTCGGCGGCTCGAACGTGAACTCGTTGTCGAGTACACCGACACCGTGCTCGAGCTTGCTCGTCATCTCACCCCAGAATCGTTGGCCACTGCGGTCGCGATCGCCGAGTTGCCGGACATGGTGCGCGGATATGAAAGCATCAAGACCGACAATGTCGCGCGTTACCGAAGCGCCCGCGCAGAACTGCTCACGTCGCTCTCAACTTCCGTCCCTGCTCTGGCCGCTCTCGCCGCCGGCTGAGATGTACTTTCCGGCATCGAGCCCGCTCGCTGTGAGCAGCAAGCGGGCTCGATGCCGAAGAGATCGGATCAGAAGACTTTGCCCGGATTGAAAAGTCCGAGGGGATCCATGGCGGTTTTGATCGCGCGATGAATGTCCATCACTGGGCCGGGCAGCTCCTGCGCCAAACCGTCCTTCTTCAACAGCCCGACGCCGTGTTCACCGGTTACGGTACCCCCGAGCTCGAGCGCTTCGGTGATGATGTCGGAGAACGCGGCTTCGGCGCGGGTCCTCCCGTGTTCGTCACCGTGCCGAACCAACAGCATCGGATGAAGGTTTCCGTCGCCCGCATGGGCGACGTTCGCGATGACGGTGTCATGTCGCTGTGCGATCGCTTCGATCCTCGCCAACATGTCGGGCAACGCCATTTTCGGGACGCACACATCCTCGGTCATCACACGCCCCAACCGTTCCATCGCTGGGTACGCGAGCCGCCGCGCCTCGAACAGCGCCTCGGCTTCGTTGGGATCGGTGGACACCGCTGCCCAGGTCGCACCGGACTTCTCGAAGCACTCGAGTATCGCCTGTGCCTCCTGGTCTCCTTCGACTCCGGGAGTGTCGCTGCGGCCCAACAGGATAGCGTTTGCCTCGGTGGACAATCCCATCTTCTTCCACTCGTCGACGGCGACCAGGCATTGGCGGTCGATCAGTTCGAGCGCCGCCGGCGTCAGCCCTGAAGTCGCAATGGCAGCGACTGCGCGTCCTGCGTCGACCAGTGAATCGAAGTACCCCGCAACGGTGCGAGAGGGAGGAGGAGCCGGCAACAGCCGGACCGTCACCTCGGTGATGATGCCGAGCGTCCCCTCCGACCCCACCAGCAAACCCACCAGGTCGTACCCGGCAACGCCTTTCGCTGTTCGTCTACCGACGCTGACCACATCACCTGTACCTGTGACCATTCGAAGACTGAGAACGTAGTCACGGGTGACTCCGTATTTGACGCAGCAGATCCCGCCGGCGTTGGTCGCGACATTACCGCCGATGTTCGACCAGGCGGCACTCGCCGGGTCCGGCGGGTACCACAGACCTTGCTCGAGACATGCTCGACGTAGATCGTTGTTGATGACTCCGGGACCCACTACGGCCAGTCGCTCGTCGACGTTGATCTCTTTGATGTCGTCGAGTTTGTCCAGGACCAGCACGATGCATCCCGGTGTGGCGTTCGCGCCACCGGACAAACCCGTTCCTCCCCCACGCGGCACGATGGAAATCGAGTACTGCAGACACACTTTCACCGCCTGCTGTACTTCGAGTTCGGTGTGCGGGCGAACCACTGCCAACGGTGTCACGAACGGTGCCCACTGTGCTTCGTCGTGCGCGTAGGCGTTCATCACGTCGGCATCGTCGATGACGCGGCCGGCCGGCAGGGTTGCCGTCAGCGCATCGATCGCTTCTACGTCTCGAGCAACGTCGACGCTCATCGAAGGACACCGACTGTGTCTTCGTCAGTCTCATATGCCTGCGGTGGTGGTGGCACCGGGCAACCGAACGCAGCGAAGGCCCACGGTGAGGCTCCGACGAACAGTGGATCGTGCCCATCTCCTCGGGTAGAGGTGATCAGGCTGATGTCACCCGCCTCGGCGCGGCAGAGGTTCTCCGCATCGCGGATGTACGCCGCACCCGGTACTCCGGATCGATGGAACATCAGTGTCCATGCACGAGTGGGGAGACGACGTGTGCGATCCTCGATCCATCGTCGCAGTAAATCCCGATTCGCCGTTCGTTCGGCATTGGTGACGAATTCGATGGGGGCCGCCGAGTTCCCGTGAGGTTCCAGCACGGATTGCAGTGCGGCCCACTCGTGATCGTTCCGCACGTCGAGCGCCACCCACCCATCCTTGGTCCGGTATGCCCCTGCGGGGGCGTACTCGGCTCGCTCGCTGAGATTCGTCGGTTCCTCGGCACCCGCGAGCGCCGAGGCCATGGCGACCTGCTCGGCGAACAGTGCGGTACCGAGCATGGTGTTGGACACCGTGGTGCCATTGCCGGTGCGGGCGCTGTGAACCAATCCCGCGATCATTGCCACCGCGTTCATCGTTGACGTCAATAGATCGAGAAAGCCGTTGTAGCGCAGCACTTCCGGCGTGGATCCGCGTCCGTTCGCCGCTGCGAATCCGCTGAGCGCTTGAATGTGGCCGTCCGTTGCCCGCCGCTCGGTGAATGGTCCCTCGGTGCCGTAGCCGGTAGAGCTGAAGGTGACGATCCGAGGATTCAAGGCCACGATGTCGGCCGGGGTCAGACCGAACCTCGCCATGACACCTGGCCTGAAATTCTCGGTGATGACATCGGATTCCCTTATGGCGCTTTCGAGTGCCGCCAGGCCGTCGGCCGTCTTGAGGTCGAGAACTCGTACTCGTTTGCCGAGATTGAGCGCAGCGTAGGTGGTGCGGCGCCCGTTTTGGTCGGGTTCGACCTGCTGAATCATGTCACCGGACGGGGACTCGATCTTGACCACATCTGCACCCAGGTACGCGAGCAGCGTGGCACCCCAAGGGCCCACGCCCGCAATGCCGAGATCGATGACCTTCACGCCGGCAAGAGGCCCCCCGGCCCCCGCCGAATCGAGTGGCTCGGAACTCGTGTGTCTGCCGGATTCAACCGGTGCCGTCGCGCAAGCGCTGCGAATCGGCGTCTTGACGGCCACGCCCACTGAGTCGGTCGTTGTGTGAAAAGGCTTCAGGCACTGTACTTGCGCAACATCGGGAATGTGAGAGAGCTGGGTATACGGAACCGAGATACCCCTTGCCCGCTGGACCGCCAGACCCACGTCGTGTGCACTCATCGTCCCTATGGCAGCGTTGATCGCGTCCCGGTATCGAGTTGCATCGTCACCGAAGCCGGCAATGTCCGACGGTGTCAGATCGGTCATGTCGATGTCGAGCCCAAGCTCGCCTTCGAGCAGATCGTAGGCGGGCATCGACACGGCGCCCAGATCGAACGAGATCGGACCATCAGCGGCTCGATACGGAACTTGCACCGGTCCCGTCTCTGCGTTGCAGTGAAATCCGGTCCACGCGTCGGGACAATGTTGTGCTGCCCACGTCAACGATTTGATCGACGCGATCGATCGGGTAGCGGACACGTCGACGACGGTTCTGACTCCGGTCCGCTCTCGCGCGAACAGCGCGGCGAGGATGGCCTGGGCGGCGAACGACGCCACCGCCAGCGAGGCGACATCTGCACGTACGCTGCGGGGGGAGTCCTCCACCGAACCCAAGTACCCGCACAGGCCGGTTGTCGCCTGTATTCCGTTCTCTCCCAGTCTCGTCGTTTCCCCGAATGCGCCATCGTGGATGTCGCACAGCACCAGATCCTCACGGCTGCGAAGCCACGCGAGCGATGTCGGATCCTGATGGGACTGCGGATGGTCGAACACAGCATCCGCAGTGGCCGTTGCCGCTGTGACAGCATTCTGGTACTCGACTTCCGACCGCGTCGTCACGATCTCCTTGCCCATCGAGCAGTGGCGGTGGGCCAATGACACATCTTCGTGACGTGGCTCGAATCGGCGAAGCCAATCTCCCTGCGGAGGTTCGATCTTCACCACTCTCGCTCCTAGATCCACCAGTATTCGACCGCAGAGCGAACTTGCGAGCCCCTCTCCGAGCTCGATGATTTCGAGCCCTTCCAGCAGGCAATTGTCGGCGTGCAATTCGTTCATTTATCGGCCCGGCCTTCCATCAGCGGCGTCCACGCGGAAACGGCATGTGCCAGTCGTGTGACCCGTACCGACAAATCGGTCCGTGAAGTCAACGACGGCACTGTGTCTTGAATCACTACTAGAATGATACAATCATATAGAATCTAGCCCTCGCAACCCTGGAAGTGCCAGCTCTAACCCCGCAGAGGGTGAGCGTGTTGTCTAGTTTCTATACAACTCCCGAAAATCCCACACAGGAGGAACCATGTCCGCAACGTTCGACTCGACTGTCGAGACGGATCGCACCGCATTCTTCATCGACGGCCAGTGGGCCTCGCCGGCGTCGGACCGGTCGCACGTCGCTATCGAGGCCGCTACCGGCGATGCCTTGGGAACGGCAAGTCTCGGAACAGAATCCGATATGGACGCAGCCGTCGGCGCGGCGCGAGCAGCCTTGGACAACGGTCCATGGGGTAGAACCAGCGCTGCAGAGCGGGCCGCTGCGATGAATCGATTTGCAGACGCACTCGATGCACGTGCCGATCAGATCAGCGCCCTCGTCAGCCGCGAGAATGGAATGCCGATCGCACTGTCCTCGGCGTTCAATGGCGCAGCGCCCGCGGGACTTCTGCGGATGTACGCCGGTTGGATCACCGACTTTCCGCTCGAGGAAGTTCGGGTGAGTGCAGCCGGTTCGACGATCGTCCGGCGTGAACCTGTTGGCGTCGTCGCCGCGATCACACCGTGGAATTATCCTCAGATCCTGGCCATGACAAAGATTGCCCCCGCGCTGGCAGCCGGCTGCACGGTCGTCCTGAAGCCTTCCCCGGAAACAGCACTGGACTCCTACCTCCTTGCCGACGCCGCAGTCGAAGCGGAGCTGCCACCCGGCGTTCTGAACATCGTGCTGGCAGGCAGAGAAGTCGGAAGCTATTTGGTATCGCATCCGGGAGTCGACAAGGTCGCCTTCACCGGCTCGACTGCCGCAGGCCGAGTCATCGGAGCTGAGTGCGGTCGGCTGATCCGCCGTGTGACGCTGGAACTCGGCGGTAAGTCGGCATCCATCGTCCTCGATGACGCCGACCTCGGCACCTTCGTGCAGGGCTTGGATGGTGCGTCGTTCATGAACAACAGCCAGACATGCACCACGCAGTCCAGAATCCTCGCTCCCCGATCCCGCTACGAAGAGGTCGTCGATGCCGTCGCCGGCTACGCGTCTGCAATGACCGTCGGCAACCCCCTCGACCCCGCTGTCACCTGTGGGCCGATGGCGAGTGAGTCGCAATTGGCTCGCGTGCGGCACTTCATCGACGTGGGAATCGCCAGCGACGCTCGTCTGATCACCGGTGGCGGGACACCTCGCGGCGATGGCCGCGGTTGGTTCGTGGAGCCGACCGTGTTCGCAGACGTGCAGAACTCCGACGAGCTGGCTCGGGAGGAAGTGTTCGGTCCTGTGCTGGCGATCATTCCCTACGATGGCGACGACGAGGCGGTGAAGATCGCCAACGACAGCAACTACGGGCTTGCGGGCTCGGTGTGGACCACGGACGAAAGCCGTGGCCTCGACGTGGCCCGACGAGTACGTACCGGAACGATCGGAATCAACTACTACAGCCTCGATCTGGGTGCTCCGTTCGGGGGAATGAAAGACAGCGGTATCGGACGGGAGCTCGGTCCCGAAGCGCTGAGCAACTACCTCGAATACAAGTCGATCTTCGCCAGTTCGGCGATGGTCGGTCAGTGATGACCGACTCGACGACAATCGGACAAAACGGATGAACGGACAACGCTGATGGGCACGCTCGATGGTGTGAAGATCGTGGAGTTGGCGGGCCTCGGCCCGGTTCCCTTCGCGGCCATGATGATGGCCGACATGGGCGCGGACATCGTCAGAATCGATCCCCCGACCCAACCTCCGTCGGGGGACACCGAGGACATCGCGTGGATGGGAGACAAAGAAACCCCAATCTGGCGCGGTAGATCGGCTGTTCAACTCGACCTCAAGACCACTGGCGATCGAGAGCGCGCGATGGAACTCATAGCGAACGCCGACGTGATCCTCGAAGGATTTCGTCCGGGCGTCATGGAACGGCTGGGTATAGGACCGGACGACTGCCATGCTCGCAACGAAGGCCTGATCTACGCCCGCATGACAGGCTGGGGACAGACAGGACCGATGAAGGATGCTGCAGGCCATGACGTGAACTACTTGGCCCTCAGCGGGGTTCTCCGGTACATCGCTCGCGAGGGCGAGCGTCCGCTCCCACCACTCAACCTATTGGCCGATTTCGGGGGCGGCGGAATGCTGTTGACCGTCGGGGTGCTGTCCGCGCTGATCGAACGAAACCGATCGGGCATGGGACAAACGATCGACGCCGCGATGCTGGACGGGTCGGCACTGCTGATGACCTCGATCATGGGGTGGATGAATCGCGGTTCATGGGTCGAACCACCCGGCACCAACGTCATCGATACAGGGGCACCGTTCTACGAGGTGTACACCACCAAGGACAACCGCCACATGGCCTTCGGTTCGGTCGAGCCCAAGTTCTATCGGGAATTGGTGCAAGTGTTGGACATAGACCCCGAGGTGCTCTCACCTCAATTCGATCGATCGCGTTGGCCCGCAATGAAGCTCGTTTTTGCCAATGCGGTTGCACAACGAACCCTCGAAGAATGGACCGAAGCCTTTCAAGGGCACCAGGCCTGTGCGACAGGAGTGTTCGACATGAAAGAAGCTGCGGCACATCCGCACAACGTCGCTCGTGGTACTTTCCTCGAGATCGACGGTGTACTGCAACCGGCACCCGCTCCCCGGTTCGATCGAACGCCGAGCACGGTACAGCCGCCACGAACCGATGAAACAGTGGACACGGTGCTGTCACGGTGGTCCGAACACCGATAACGCTTCGGTGCGGGTTGCTCCGGCGAAGCAACCCGCACCGAAGCGCTTACCGTGGGAAGTGCGCCTCGATACGACCGAGGTCAGAACGGAACGAGAACAGCGCGACCGACAACGTCGGAATTCCCGATTGCTCTGTGCGCCCCGTCGGTCTGCGCCAGTGCGAACGTTCGGGTCACAGGCCGCACCGCCCCGGCGGCTACCAGATCCAGTGCCCGACGGAAGCTCGCCGTAGTGGTAGATGCGGACCCCGTGACAACCGCTTCCTTGAAGAACACAAACGCGGGATACAGCGAAATCTTCTCTCGTTCCAGTTGCCCGGTGAACACATACCGACCACGCCGGCGCAATGACCTGAAGCAGCCGTCGAAAACGTTCGCGAGTCCGACGTTGTCCAGAACCACCTCGGCACCCGCACCGCCGGTGAGTTCGAGCACCTGTTCTGCGATACCGGCAGACGCGACCACCACGTCGTCGGCACCGTATGCCGTGAGTAGGTCGGATTTGGCGGGGGAGGAGGTCACTGCAATCACCCGGGCACCGAGATGCCGTGCGATCTGCATGGCGTGCAGGCCCAGTCCACCCCCCGCGCCGGTGATCACGACTGTTTCACCCGGCTGCACACGGGCGACGTCCTCGAGCGCCTGGACACAACTTCCGACCGCGCAGGCCGAGACCGCAGCCGCAGCCATATCGACGCCGTCCGGGACCTTCATCAGGACGTCCTGTTCCAGCGCGACGTATTCGGCGTACCCGCCGTAGACGAAATTTGCTTCGGAGCAGGCCAATTCGTCTCCGGAGCGGCATTCCCGACAGGTGCGGCACGTATGATGCTGCTTGCCGGCCACGAGATCACCGGCAGTGAAACCACGGACAGCGGCGCCGGTTGCAACCACCTCTCCCGCAATTTCGTGACCGAGAACTACTCCCGCGCCCACTTTCGTCAAGCCGGCGCGGTCGGCCACGTCATGGCCGCAGACTCCGCAGGCCAACACGCGCACGACCACCTGACCGGGCGTGGGAGTCGGGTCGGCCACCGTGCGATAACTCAGCACATCCGGACCACCGTTACCGGTCATGACGACAGCATGCATGTCATCTCTCCCTTCATTTCTTCTTGGAGGCATGTTCTCGCTGGGAGGCAGATGTCAGCGCGACTGGTCGGCGGTCTGTCGACTGTCGACATGGCGCTCTCCGATCAACCGTTTGCTCACCTTGCCGGTCGCCGTCAACGGCACCTCGCCGGGTGCCATCACCACGAAGAGCCCTGGCACCTTGTAGGACGAAACGCGTTCGCGCAACCAAGACCGCAACATCGATTCTGCGCCCTCCGAGTCTCCAGCTTTCCCGCTCAGAACGACTGCGCAGCAGAGGGTTTGTTCGCTGTCCGACTCCAGGGTCCAGCCGAACGCGTAGGCTTCGTCGACCCATGGGTGGCTCTCGACGAACCCCTCCACCTCGGCGGGGGAAATGGTGATCCCGTTGATCTTGAGGACTTCTTTCAGTCTCCCGGCGAAGTGCAGGCGACCATCGTTGTCGATCCAACCCAGATCACCGGTTCTGAACCACCCGTCCGCCGAGAACGACGAAGAATTGGCGACGTCGTCGTCGAGGTAGCCTGGCGTGACACATCCTGACAGTTGGATCTCGCCCAGTAGCTGCGAGTCACCCGGCACCACCTCCATGTCGGTCACGGGATCGATGCAGCGAATCTTGTGTGTGGAGTTGATCGTGCCCTGAGTGTGCAGAACGACATCCAGAGGATCGCCGGGCTCGGTGACGTTGCAGTTCCCGTACGACTCTGTGAGTCCGTACACGCTGGAAGCGCCTGTGACGCCCAGAGTTTCGACTGCAAGGCGCTTGTCCTCCGCACTGAACCCCACCGGCCCGGTCCGCAACGAAGAGATATCGAATTTGTTGTGAGCGTCCGCGGCGACGAGGGCCCTGGTCATCGGCCCCAGCCCGTAGTACACGGTACATTTGTGGTCTTCGATGAACTGTGCCGATGCCGCGGCATCGAACCGCTCCTCCAGACACAACGGCACTCCGTGTGTCAGCGCCACCGGCAGTGCATTGACACATCCGAACCCGAAGAACATCGGAGCCGCGAACCAGATCTTGTCTTCGGGCGTCAACGTCCACCGGCGGCCCATCTGATACGGATTGGCAACCAGGCCGTCATGATTGACGACGACAACTTTCGGCTCAGCACTGCTGCCGCTGGTGAACACGTACATCGATACATCACCGGGTGACACCAGCGTCGAATGTTCCGGAGTCAGGCGCGGGAGCTGCTCGAACCCGTCGGGCAACTCACCCTTCGTCCAGAAGAATGTTCCGAGCCAGCCGTGGGAAACATCGGCTTCGAGTAGGTCGGCATCGGCCAACATCCCGCGATAGTCGGTGCCGTAGAACTCGGGTGACGCCACGATCGCCGTCAACTTCGCCTTCCGACGCGCTGTCGCGAGCTCCGCGGTTTTGTACCAGGTGTTCAGTGGCGCAGCAACGAGCCCTGCATAATTCAAGGCCAGCATCGCCGCCGTCATCTTCCAGCCGTTGGGCATCAAGATGCCCACCGCCGAACCCCTCGGCAATCCCAAAGCGTGGAACGACGCGGCCAGGCTGCGGACGCTCTCGGCGAATTCGGCAGCGGTCATGGTTCGGTCCTTGGTCACCAACAGTGTGCGACCGGGGTACGCCCCCGCATACGCGTCAAGCACTGCAGGAAGGGTCGCCGACCTCGTGAGCTCGTACGGAGTCAGCGCCTCGCTGACGTGTCCGGTGTTCATAGTCGTCATCTTTCTGAAGAGATCGGTCAACGGATCACGCGCGGGAGGCGTCGTGCCGGGCCATCGGAAATCTGCGGGAAACTTCTTGGCTCCCATACTCAGCGATTCTATATAATAAAACCAGTTGCGAGGTCATTTTGGACATAAACCTCATCCAGTCCCGCTCAAAGCAGTGCTTGACAAGCATAGTGATACACACCACTATATAGAATCGTAGCTCCGAAGCGGCATTCACCTCCGGACCGCTGCCCTCCTCGACCTCGGCCAGCCGAGCATCATCTGCCACGAACCATCCTGCTCAAGGGGACCTCCTATGGGATCACAGCCACCGAATCCGCCCGCCACGACAGCAGACCGACGTCGACTGGTCGTAGCCGGGTTAGCAACAAGTACGATCGAGTTCTACGACTTCATGCTGTACGGAACCATGGCCGCGCTCGTGTTCAACCAGGTCTTCTTTCCGTCTTACAGCCCCGCGACAGGCACGCTCGCGGCATTCGCAACCTTCGCGGTCGGCTTTGTTGCGCGTCCGATCGGCAGCATTGTGCTCGGCCGGATCGGGGACCGTGTGGGCCGAAAGAAGACCGTCATGCTCACACTCCTGATGATGGGCGGTGCCACCGTCGCCATCGGTCTGATACCCAGTTTCGAGAGCATCGGCATCGCTGCACCACTGATCCTGGTGACGCTGCGGTTCATTCAGGGTTTTGCTCTCGGTGGCGAAGTGGCAGGTGTTGCTTTGCTTCTCGTCGAGCATTCGGGCAAGTCCACGCGCAACCTTCTTGGAAGCATCGTCCACATGGGCGCTCTCGGGCTCATCCTGTCATCGGTTGCAACCTCGTTCTTCTCCCACATATCCGGCGATGCATTTCTC
This sequence comes from Rhodococcus sp. 05-2255-3B1, assembly GCF_002258545.1. Taxonomy (NCBI): domain Bacteria; kingdom Bacillati; phylum Actinomycetota; class Actinomycetes; order Mycobacteriales; family Nocardiaceae; genus Rhodococcus; species Rhodococcus sp. 05-2255-3B1. The sequence goes on from NZ_NOZC01000035.1 coordinate 154,136, forward strand.
GACTGGGGATGGCGCATACCGTTTCTTCTCAGTGCCGTTCTGTTCGGTCTGTCGTTCTGGCTCCGCCGGTCCATCAGCGACAGCCCACAGTTCATCGCGTCCAACACCGATTCGGTACAGCAGCCCCGCCTGAGCCTCTCCGCCACCTTCGTTCGATATTGGCAGCCAATACTGTTGGCCACAGGGATCACCGGAGCCGGTGGTGTCGTCTATTACACCGTCTTCACCTACAGCGTGGGATACGCAACGGGCTCACTGGGTTACGACAGAAACTCGATTCTCAATGCCCTGATCGTGGCTGCTCTGCTCTATACGATCGCCGTTCCCTTTGCGGGCTGGCTGGCCGACAGATCCAGCGCCCGCACTGTTGTCCTGTTCGGCCTGACGTTCTCGATCGTCTTCGTGTATCCATTCTTCCTGCTGTTCGAGGCCGGCCCGATCGGCGTGTTCGTCGCGATGTCGGTGTACCTCTGCTTCACTATGGCACCGGTCAATGCACCACAGTTCGCGTTGTATGCGGGACAGTTCCCAGCACTGTCGCGATACACCGGAACTGCGCTGTCTCAGGCTATTCCAGCCGCTGCTATCGCTGGAACCGCCCCATTCGTGGCGCAGTATTTGCTCGGAGTAACCGGATCGAATACCTCGGTTGCCTGGTACATCGCGTTTTTGTCGGTGATCGCCCTCGGATGCATATCGGTACTCGGGGGCCGCCCCTCGCATTTGGACGACGACCTCACCGCGTCGCCGGTGTCCGCGGCACGGGCAAACTCCAGGCGTGTTCGGATCGAATCCGGCGAAGCGGACGGTATCGCATGACGAATCGTGGACAACGGCAGACAATACTGGCGATCTGCTTTCTAGGGCTCGCGTTCGAGGGTTACGACCTGGTCGTGTACGGAACGGTCCTACCCCAGCTGATTGCATCCGACGAATGGAACATCGGCCCGACACAGGCCGGACTGATCGGCACCATGACCGTGATCGGGATGCTGATCGGATCCATCATCTCGGGCACTCTGTCCGACATGCTCGGGCGACGCAGGCTCACCATCGTCTCCTGCGTGTGGTTTTCGATCTGGATGCTTGCATCGTCCATCGCACCGAATGCGCAGGTCCTCGGCGGAATGCGATTCTTCGTAGGACTCGGAGTAGGGGCGTTCGTACCGTTGGTTGCCGCACTGGCCGTGCAGTGCGCGCCTGTAGGAAAAGGTAACCGCTACAGTGCGATCGCGTGGTCCGGCTACCCTGTCGGCGGTGTCATCGCCGCACTGATCGGCTATTTCGTTCTCGAACCCCTCGGTGCCCGATTCCTGTTCGCACTCGGAGGGTTGCCGTTGCTGACGATCGTTCCGCTGATGATTGCTCGCCTACCGAAAGGTGACGTAGCTCTCGGCGTGAGTCGCGAATTCGACTCCGGCGCAACCAAGCCCATATCGACGGTGGTGTCAGGCTTGTTCACCCGTACCGTCCGACTGCGTACCGCCTTGTTCGGCGCGGTCAGTGCAGCGGGTCTGATCCTGACCTATGGACTGAACACCTGGCTTCCGCAACTGATGCGCGCCAACGGGTACGAACTCGGTTCCGCCCTCACCTTTCTCATCGCACTGAACCTCGGCGCAGCGGTGATGCCACCCCTGCTCGCAAAACGTGCCGACATCTCCGGCCCGGGCATCGTGATAATCAGTGTTTTTCTGGCCGCGTCGGCCAGCATTCTGGCGTTGTCGATTCCCATGCCCATTCTGATCGTGTATTGCTTGGTGTTCATCGCTGGCGCGGGAACCCTTGGTGCACAACTCCTGTTGCCAGGATTCGTTGCCACCGACTACCCGCACTCCACACGCGTCGCAGCATTGTCCTGGATCTCGATCGCAGGCAGAATCGGCGCGTTGGGCGGTCCGACACTGATCGGATTTCTGATCGCCAGCGGCAGCAGCACATCCACGAGCTTCTTCGTATTCGCCGCGTTCGGAGTCGTGGGTGCATTCCTCACCGCCCTGCTGAGCCGCCGCAGGCAGCCCGCTGCCCGACAGGTCTCGGCAGTACCGGCGACAACCGACAAAAGGAGTAGCGCACAGTGAACACACCGACAACATCCACCACCGTCGTGAGCGGGTTCGCCTTCACCGAGTGTCCACGATGGCACGAAGACCGACTCTGGTTCGTCGACATGCATCTCGAACAAATCGTTGTCGCGGACGTGCGAACTGGTGTCCACACGGTCATCGAGGTGCCCGGATCACCCGGTGGGATCGACTGGCTCCCGGACGGTCGACTTCTGGTGGTGATGATGGAGCAACGGCAGATCCTTCGGCGCGAGAACGACGGCTGGGCTATCCACGCGGACCTGTCGGCCACCGTGCCGACCACGCTGAACGATATGGTGGTCGACGCTTCCGGACGCTGCTACGTCGGCGAAACAGGATTCGATCCCCACGACCATCTCTCCGGCCCCGACGACATCGCACGGGTATCGGCAGGCACCTTCGAATGTCCAGTCCTCAGTCGAGTGTTCGTGGTGGACCTGGACGGGAGCTACCGAGAAGCGGCGTCCGGAATCGCATTCTCGAACGGAATCGTCATCGATGATCGAACCCGACAGCTGTTCGTCGCCGAGTCGTTCGGTTCGCAACTGAGCAGGTTCGATATTGCGCCCGACGGGACTTTGATCGATAGGGTGCGTCTTCCGCTCGGGTTCGCTCCCGACGGCATCGGCCTGGACGGGTGGGGGTGTATCTGGGTGTCCGATGTCTTCGGCAATGCAGCCCAACGCGTCACCGCGGCCGGAACGTTACTCGAACGTGTTCCGACTCAACAGCTCTGCCTTGCTTGTGTGGTGGGCGGACCGAGCGGCAACGACTTGCTGTTGTGTAGTTCACCGACGCTCGACCGCACCGAATGCCTTGAGAAGCTCGAGTCACATATCGAGTCGACAACCATCGGGCCGCCCGAGACGGCATGAAGTCAGCTGCCGAGAATTCCCTTGTCGTCCAGAAATTTCTGGAGAACCACGCCCGAGCGCTCGATGTGGACGCGCATCGCGGCCGCTGCCCGCTCGGGGTCCCTGGTCTTCATCGCCTCGAGGATTTCGGTCCGCTCGTCGGTCGGTGGGTACAGTCCGGTCGTCTCGTAGAACCTGTTGGGGACGTAGGACAGAGCGACAGCGAGCAGCATGGCGATCTTCGGCGAGTCGGCACTGTGGTTGATGAGGCGATGGAAGTCGCTGTTGAGCCGTTGCACTGCGACCCCGTCGCTAGCGTCGACGGCGACCACGAGCTCGTCGTGTACCCGCGCGAGTTCGTTCACCTGCTCCCAGCTCAGACGCGTCGCGGCACGCCTGGCGAGCTCGGCGGCGAGATCCGCTTGCACGCCGAAGATGTCGTCGATGTCGGACCGGCGCAGCTCCAATACCCTGAAGCCCTTCCGTGGTTCGAGGCGAAGGAAACCTTGACCTCGCAGCGCCTGCAGCCCTTCTCTGACCGGCGTTTGACTGACACCCAAGTGCGCCGCCAGAGTCTCCGTTCGAATGTACCGGCCGGCCTCGAATTTCCCGGTCATGATCTCCTCGCGCACGAAGGCCTCGACCTCGGCGGAGAGTTGCTTCCTCCCACCCACCTGCGCTGCGGCGGGCGACACTTTCTCGCTGTTCACACTCGGCCTCCTCGGCGCTCCGGCGACACATTCTTCGGGCTTGCGCCATCGAAAGCGCGCTCAGGAGGCATTCTATACAAAAGGAGGGATCATCGCTCAAAGCTTCGCCGCAGGCTTCGAAAGGTTACGCTCCTGGGGATTATTATATATAATATTTTTACTGAGCTCCGTGATCACTTGGTCGGTCCGGTCGACTACGAGAGAAGAGATGCGAGAAAAATGACATCAGCCAACGGACCGAAGGGAACAAGCGCCATCGTTGGCGTCGGCACCACGCCCTTCGGCAAACTACCCGGATACTCCGCCGACGACCTCGGCAGCTGGGCTCTGTACGAAGCGCTCAGTGATGCAGCGTTGACGGTCAAGGACATCGATGGACTCATAGTGAACCGCGTGAGTTCATACGAGGCTGTCGCCGCCAATCTCGGCATCCAGCCCAGCTGGATGGCTCAACTCCCATCCGAGGGAAGGATGTCCGGCACGTCGATCGAGATGGCAGCCATGGCGATTTCTACCGGTCTGTGCAGGCGTGTTGCGTTGGTGTACGGCAACAACGGGCGGTCGGCAGGTGCCACCTACGGAGGCGTTGTCGGCGAAGCTTACGGAACGTCTGCGGATCTGACTGCCCCGTACGGCTTCACATCCCCCGGCGCGTTCTACTCCATGATGTACCAGCGTCACAAATACTTGTACGGCACCACCGACGATCAGCTGGCGACAGTGGCGATGACATTCCGTCACAATGCCTCACTGAACGAGAATGCCGTCATGCGGAGGCCGCTCAGTCTCGACGAGTACCACAATTCCCGCTATATCGTCGAACCCCTGCACGTCATGGACTATTGCCTCATCAACGACGGCGGCGTGGCCTTGATCATGTGCGCCGCAGACGAAGCCGCCGACTACCCGAACCCACCCGCTTATGTCCTGGGTTATGGACAGCAAGGGCAGCTGATCAATTCCGACTTCCCTCCCGGGGACAATTGGTGTGATGCCACCCGAGCCGTCGGGGAGCGCACCTACCGCATGGCGGATGTGAAGCGCACCGACGTGGATGCATTGATGGTGTACGACAACTTCAGCCCCAATGTGTTGTTCGCGCTCGAAGGGCTTGGATTCTGCGAACAGGGCGAAGGTGGCGATTACATCCAGGGCGGCCGAATCGGTATCGGAGGCGAGCTACCTCTCAACACCAGCGGCGGCCATCTCTCCGAAAGTTATATGCAGGGATGGGGACTCACGGTCGAGGCAGTGCGTCAAATACGGCGGACGTGCGGTGCGCGTCAATTGGAACGGACCTCGATCATCCAGTACGTCTGCCCCTCGCCGGTCGTTTCCTCGATAATCTACGGATCGGATTATTAGAATGAATTCTCCAACAGTGCCTTTCACTCCGGCATCCAAACTGCTGAAACCGTACTTCGAGGCTCTCGATCGGCACGAACTGATGACCACTCGTTGCTTCGGGTGCGGGGTGACCCAGTTTCCCCCTCGGGCGGCCTGTAGCAGTTGCGGGGCTTTCGGTTCATTCGAGTGGATCGAATCGACAGGGAGAGGAGCGATCTGGACTTTCGGTGTATTTCACAAAATGTACTTTCCGAATTTCGGTCCGCTGCCGTACAACGTGGCCGTGGTCGAGCTCGACGAAGGAACCAAACTCATCACCAACATCGTCGGATTGGACAACACGGAACTGACGATAGGCATGCATGTCCGCGCTGCATTCGTGGACATAGACGGCCACACGGCCGTCCGGTTCGAGCGCGACCAGGTTGGCACCGACCCCAAGGAAAGTAGGACCCGATGACGATGCAGGAAGCGCCAGCGTCGCTCGAACTTCCCGACGGCGCGATTGTGCTCGCAAGCGGTGTCGGATTCACCGAAGGACCGGTCAAGATCGACGACACCTCGATTGCGGTGACCAGCATCAATCGCGGTCACGTCTATCAGGTTCCCTTGGATGGATCCGGGCCCACACTGTTGTGCGAAACCGGAGGTGGTCCGAACGGACTCGCCCTTGGCCCCAGCGGTGAATTGTGGATCACCCAGAACGGCGGAACTGCGATGCCTTCGCGCTCGAAACTCCCGGCCGCGCCTTCGCTGCAGCGATGGGCAAACGGCACTCTGAGCGTCGAACTGTCGGGAACGGTGTCTGCGCCCAGCGACTGCGTTATCGGTCCTGATGGTCGACTGTGGTTCACCGACACCGCCGAGCATGCAATCGGCGAGGTCAAGCCCGGGCGGCTGCACGCATACGATCCGAAGACCGGCGATCTCGAAACGCAGTTCGATGGACTCATGTTTCCCAATGGCCTGGCTTTCGACAGCACCCGTGGCAAGTTGTACGTCGCCGAAACGGCAACCGACTCCGTTCGCCGTTACGACGTCACCGAGAAAGGATGCACGCCGGACGGATGGGCCGTTACCCTTGAGCGAGGCCGCCCGGACGGCATGGCAGTCGATTCCGCCGGTTGGCTCTGGATCGCCGGCAGCTCCGGCGACAACGTTGTGGCCGTTGATGATCAAGGCGAGATCTGTCATGAAATTCTGTTCGGCAACCGCGTGCTCGTGACCAGCGTGTGCTTCGCAGGCGCAGCGCTCGACCAGATGATCGTGACCATCGCAAAAGGCGGAACCGTCGTATCGATCCCTGCCATTCACACCGGCCTTCCGCTCCCGGTCACTGCACTGTGAGCGCCGACGATGTCCGCGGCAAAGTCGAACGGGTGTACGGGAGCGTCAGTCGGCAATGGGAACTGCTGATCGAACTGGACCTCGTATTCGCCGAGGCCTATGCCGAGTACCTGGACGCTGCGTTCTCGGCCGCTGAGCTCGATCCTCACATTCGCGAGCTTCTGCTGCTGGCCCACGACGCATCGATGACAGTGCTTGACCAGCACGGGGTCGACGAGCGAATTCGGAGAGCACTCCAACTCGGAGCGAGTCGACGCGAGATACTCGATGTCCTCGAGCTTCTTTCGATGATTTCCACGCACAGCCTCGCTATCGGCTTACCGCTCGCCTTCGACCCAGAGGACTACGGTGTTCCAGAATCGACGAGCGGAGGGTATTGGGACGCATTCGAGGCCCCATTTCCCGGTGTACACGGGATGATGAGCACGCACACTCCACGCCTGTTTTCTGCCTATCGCTCGATGGGAAAGGTGCTGTGGCGAAAGGACGGGCTCGCACCGAAGTGGCGCGAATTGACGTTGGTGGTTGCCGATCTCTCGACCACCCACTTGTACGGTGCCGGTGCGAAGCTTCACATCGACAATGCCCGACGCTATGGCGCTACAGATTCGGAAATCGTTGCTGCAGTTGCCCTTACCATTCCTTTTTCGGCCAACACCATCGAATTGGGTCTGCGCGCGCTGAGCAACGTCGAGAGCGCGGCTGCATCCGTGTCGAGCGTCGGTCCTGAGGATTGGTAACGCCGGAAAACGACGCTGAGGATCGTCCGAAGCCGCCACAGAAGTGTTCTGGGCAGTCTGCGACTCGCCATTTCCTGAGGTCGGTGCCGGGGTGTCGATGAGTTCGCGAATTTTCTTTACCCGGTCTATCAAACACTCGTCGTATTCTCGGTACCCGTTGTCGAGTCGACGCGGGCTGATCAGGCCCTGTTCTTGGTAGTAGCGAAGAATTCTCGGCGGGACGCCTGTCGTGCTCGCCAGCTCTCCGATGCGCATTGCTCCTCCTGACGATTTGACCTTCGCACTAATGGCACGTTGACGATGGGTGAGTCGGTAGTTGCGTGCGGGGTGGGGTCGCTGATGCCTTGCTCTTCGGTGTCACGAGCGTGTCACATGTCGGTACGAACGGACCTGGATTCGGGTGGTGCTGCCTGGACGATTGACACAGGTCAGAGCCTCTGTGGTGGTTCCATGCGGACGTATCCGGTTGTCTCGCAACATACTTGTGAGCGAGCGGTCAACGGTTCGATCCCGTTGGGAGGCTCCACTGCTCCGATCCCGCTGCTGGGGTCGGAGTTTTTGTCTGTGGTGGCCGGTGCGGACGGCTCGCGCGCACATACGCCCCTCGTGGGAATTCACGGTGCCTGTAGGAGGTGCGGATTCCGACGAAATGCGTGGATGGCCGGCAATGCCTGCCGGTTTCGGTCAGGGCGTACGCGTGGTTGCCAGTCGATGCTGAATGATGGCGACCACAGCCACGACCGCAACTCCGACGGCGAAGAGGCCCACGGCGGCGAGCCATTCGTCGCCGACGGCCAGTAGTTCTCTGTTCTCGCCCTGCCACGGCCACAGTGCACGCAACGACCCCAGCAGCAGGCCGGCAGCGGCGACCATCGCCAGGTCGTGGTAGTTCGCCAGCAACCGTTCGAGCACTCGAACGAAGCTGACCAACCCCACCAGAGCACCCAGGGCGAACACGGCCAGGTACGTCAGGTTCCGCTCGTCGACGGCCGTGAGCGTCGGCGCATACAGGCCGATGACCAGCAGAAAGAACGACCCCGATTCGCCTGGCAGCACGAGCGCACATATTGCGATCGTCGCGGCGAAGAACACCAGAATCAACGACGGATTCGACGCCTCGACCCCGGGTAGCGACGTGAGAACGACGACCGCGACAGCGAGAACGACGAACAGAACCACGGCGGACAGTCGGGACCTGATGGTGGGGAAAGCTCCACGACTGATCTCCATGAACGGGATCGCCACCGACATCGCGATCATGCCCATGAACAGTGCCTTCGAGTAGACGGGCTGATCCGTGACGAAATCCGCCATGATCCCCGCCACCGAGAACACCATCAACAGCATGCCGACGCCGACCGTGACGAGCAGCCACCAATCGACCTGGCGGACCGCGGCACGCACGTCGGACCGCGTGAGCACGGCCTTGGGGATGTCCGTCAGATGCTTCGCCGACGCGATAGCCCTGGTGTAGATCCCGGTGACCAGGGCGACCGTGCCGCCGGAGACCCCGGGAACCGTTTCCGCCAGACCGATCAGACCGCCGCGAACGACGTTGGCCGCCAATTCCGTCGCCGGCGGCCGCCCCCTGACAACGTCATCGAGTCCGGGTCGATCCTGCTCCTTGTCACCATGTTCGGAGGGCGTCTGCCGGTTCGTCGTCATGCCCGAATCGTCCCAAACGCCGCAATGCTGCTCGACACCGGCTCGACAAGCTCGGGTGTGATCGCACCCGCTTGCGAGCGTTCGACGGTTCGATCCGCCCTACCCATTCAGCTGCCACGAATCAGCTCCCCGTTCTTGTGAACCCGACGCCGATCGGAGTCGGGTATCCGAAACGGAGGAGCCGATCCGAGGTGGTCGGTCGCAGAGACGGCCTCCGCGAACATCGGCGTGGATCCGAGTATTCAGCGGACGATCAGCTCGTGCCAGAACCGATCACGTCCAGTCCAGTCGAGAGCGGTTGTCCCAGTACATCTCTGGCGATTCTGCAAGATCCGGATCGCTCGCTGCGATCAGTTCGCGGTCGATCGACAGAGCAGCGACATTCTGCTCGAGTTGTGCCGCTGTGGCCGCGCCGGAGAGCACGACATCGGCCCAGGGTTGGGCGAGTGCACGTGCCAGCGCCAGTGCGTCGCGGCCGATTCCGGCGGAGTCCGCGACGCGGGCGAGTGCAGAATCTTCGGCCACCAGTCGGCCGTTGGCCATGGCCTCTTTGACGACGACGAACCAGCCGGCTTCGTGTGCTCGTGCCAACGCCGGGCCGACGGACGGCTCGAGGGGGTTCCACGTCGACTGCACCGAGCTGAACACCCCGATCTCCAGCGCTGCATGCACCACGTCGGCTTGATGTGGCCCGCTGGTGCTGATGCCGATTCGGGTACCACTCTCGGCTAGGGCACGTAGGTCGTCGAGCAGGGCAGTGTCGCTCAGGGCTGGACTGTCCGGGGTGACGCTGTGGATCAGGTAGTGGTCCGGTGCACCGCCGAGGTCGCGCAGAGTCTGCGGCCACTGCTCGGCCAAGCGGGCAACCGAGTGCTCTTTCACTTCGTGCACCTCGGCACCCCGCTGGAAATCGGCGACGTACGCGTATCCCCATTTGGAGCCGATCACCAGCTCGTCTCGCCGAGAAGGGTGTCGCGACAACCAGCTGCCGAGGAAGCGCTCGGCAAAGCCGTAGGAGCGCGCGACGTCGAAGTGTCTGATTCCGCTGTCCCATGCGGCGTCGAGTACTGCGTGGCACAGCTGCTCGAGGGCTGCCGGATCGAATCGCCCGTCGACGGCATCGGAGTGCCCGACCGTCAGGTACTCGGGGCGTCCGAGGGCGGCAAGGCCGAGACCGAGTTGGGTCATGTCGTCAGTACTTTCGTTGTGCCGTGGCGGAAACAACCACCATATCTGCGATCGGACCGCGCTCGCGTGATCGATACCAGATGTTGCGAGGCAGGATCATCGAGCTGAGACTGTGAACTCGGGGCGCACTCGGTGTGCGCCTGCAGTACGGCCACGAAGGAGAGAGCTGTTGACCGATTTTTCAGGTAAGCCATTGATCGGCGAGATTCGGCTTGCACGAGCTCGAGCCGGATTGAGTTGGGCCGCTGTGGCCGAGGCCATCGACATGCCGGTGGCATGGACGGTGTCGGCACTCTACGGACAGCATCCCCTCAGCCTCGCCCAGGCCGACCTCCTTGCCGAAAAACTGGGCATGCCCGACGGTTCGTTGTTCGAGCTGACCCTGGCTCCCTATCGTGGGTCGCTGGACATCTCCTCGGACCCCACGGTCTACCGATTCCACGAGGCGCTGCAGGTGTACGGCCCTGCGCTCAAAGAACTGATCGCCGAGGAATTCGGCGACGGCATCATGAGCGCCATCAACTTCACGATGAACATCGAACGACGACCGCACGATGACGGAGATCGGGTCGTGGTGACGTTCGACGGTAAGTTCCTCGACTATCGATGGACCGAGTAGGCCGAAATCGACAGTCAGGGGGCCGATTCGGAAGGCGGGCCGACCAGTGCGCGTCGCATCCATTCGTACACTCTCTCGTCGTTGAGGAGGGTGAAGTGGTGTGCGGTGTTGATCGCCAGACCGTCGTCCGGACGAAGTCCTATGTCACGCAGCTTGTTCCGCCCTCCGGCGCTGTCGGTACGGACCAGGCCGTCGCCCACGAAGATTCCGATCGGGTGTCGCGGGTTTCCTGTGATGACGGCGGACGCGTGATGATGCCGCACCCCCTCCGGAACCGAGATGTCCGCGGCCGCTCCGACGTCGAATCCGTCGGCGTAGCTGGCATGTCCCTCGTCCTCGGTGATCGATCCGTGAATCAGGTCGCGGACTCCGGCGCTTCGACGCGCCAACAGGTTCGCGAACGGACGGGTCTCGGGCGCTATTGCCAGCGCTGCCGTGGCGACGTGAACGCCGCGCGCAAGCGGCGCACCCAGATGTGGTGTGCCCAGGGTGAATACGTCCGTCAACAGCTCCACCCATCGGCGGCCGTTCTCCGCAGAGTGGTGTGCGGCGCTGCGCGAGACCAGCCCGCCCATGGAATGACCGACCAGGGTGATGCGGTGAACCCTGACGGGCCAGGCCGGCACGAGCTGTTCCAACAGGTCCGACAGGTCGGCACCGTTGGTGGCAATTCGACGACCGGTGTTGTAGCGCAGAAAGATCGAGGTCGTTCCGGATTCTGAGTCCAGGCGCTCCCCGTACGTGGGTCGCCCACCGAGCCGCCATGCCGATTCGGTCTCCACGAGCCCGTGCAGGAACACCACGAGGTGCGCTCCCGCGTCGGGAAACGCCGTGGCCAGGGCGCGGTACTTGGTAACTACCGGGCGTCCGTCGACACGTATCGACATCGGGTAGGCGAGGACCCGGGAACTGCGCTCCATGTCGTCGCCGATGAGACCGTGCAGGACGGCGATGGTCTGAGCGCCGCGGGTGGTGTGCGACGGTGACGGCCGCGCATCGTCCTCGGTGACCTCGTCGCCGGTCACGTCGGAACTGCCGGTCAGTGCACCGACTGCTGTGGCTGCGCCGGTGCAGGCGGCTGTGATGGTCGCGTAGGTTCCGGCGGCGATCGCGTCGTGCATCAGCTGCGTCGGCACGGCGGCCGGCCCGACGCCGAGTTTCACGGCGGCAAATGTGCGTCGTGCAATGGCCGAGTGAACTGCGCGAACACCACCCGTGGCCGATGCCAGCTCGCGAAGCGCGATTTCTGCGAGTTCACCCAACTCCTGTGTGCGCTGAGTTCTCTTCCCCACTCGATTCAGTGTACGTGTGTCCACTGGATCCGTCAGGGCTGCGATGGTTGCGGTTGTCCCACGTCACCGTCGCTCGAAATACTCGTGGACCTGGCGTACCGACATCGCTCCTTCACCGACTGCGGATGCGACTCGCTTCACCGATCCGCTGCGGACGTCGCCCGCGGCGAACAGGCCGGGTCGGCTCGTTTCGAGCGTCCCGCACAGCGCTGCTCCGATCTGTAGGGCGCCGTCTCCACGAGCGAGAGCTGCGTCCGTACCGGTGACGACGAACCCGTGTTCGTCGAGTGCGATGGCGTCGGCAAGCCACCCCGTGTAAGGCGTCGCTCCGATGAACACGAACAGGGCGTGCGCTCTGATCGTGGCCTGTTCGCCCGTGCGGTTGTTCTCGACCACGACTTCGTCGAGGTACTTCTTGCCGCGGACCTCGCGAACCTCGGTGTGGCGGTGCACGGTCACGTGCGGGTGGTGCTCGATCTGGTCGACCAGGTAACGGGACATGCTCTTTCCGAGATCGTCATTGCGGATGAGCAAGTGGACGTCCGAAACATGTTCGGCGAGAAACACTGTCGCCTGGCCTGCGGAGTTACCGCCGCCGACGATGGCCACCGGGTCGGTCCCGCACATGCGGGCTTCCTGATGAGTGGCGGCGTAGTACACACTCGTGCCTTCCAGTTCCGCGATACCGGGAACGGTCAACTTGCGGTAGCGCGCACCGGTGGCGAGCACGATGGACCGGCCGCGAACCGTGCCGCCGTCAGAGAGCCGGAGCACGTGGTACCCGGCTTCGGACGTCAATCCGGTCACCTCTGCCGAGACCAGGATGCGGGCACCGAACTTGTCGGCCTGGATCACAGCCCGCTCGGCCAATTCGGATCCGGAGATTCCGGCCGGGAATCCCAGATAGTTCTCGATTCGGGAGGAGGTGCTGGCCTGTCCCCCTGCGGCGATCGTCTCCAGTGTCACCGTGTTCAACCCGTCCGACGCTCCGTATACGGATGCGGCCAGTCCGGCCGGTCCTGCACCCACGACGACGAGATCGAACACGTCCTGGGCAGCGTTCGGCACGGAAAGTCCGACGATGCGGGCGAGCTCTGTGTTCGTCGGATTGCGCAGTACCTTCTCGCCGTGCCAGATGACGACGGGAACGTCCTCGGGGGCGATGTCCAGGCTGCGCAACAGCTGCTCCGCCCGCTCGTCCCGCTCCAGATCGATCCATTTGTGAGGCAATCGATTTCGCATTGCGAATTCTCGAAGCCGCAACGTGTCCGGTGAATAGCAGGACCCGATGATCCGGAACCCCGAGCCGAGCCCGATCAGCAGGTGTCGACGCAGCAGGTAAGCCCGCAGGATCAGATCGCTCAGCACTGGATCGTGGGCAACCAGTTCGCGCACCCGTTCGGCGGGAGTGACGAGCAGCTCGCCGTCTTCGATCGCTTCGGCGGTGTAGAACGCCACCTGACCTTCGAGCAGTCCGAGCTCACCCAAGAAGCGGCCGGGTCCGTGCACGCGAAGTATTCGACGTTCACCGTCCCGGTCACCCTCGTCGAGAACGGCGACCTTGCCGGACAGAACGACGAAGAAGTCATTGCTGGGCGCACCCTCGCGTATCAGCACTTCTCCGGTACGAACCGATCGACGTGTGCCACCGACCTCGAGCACTGCGACCTGATCGTCCGTCAGCCGCGGGAACGCGCCGTGCTCGTCCGTGGTCTCGTCGACGACCGCTGGTCCGGCGTCCTCAGACGAAATTTCGGTCGACATAACACCACCTCCAATCTTCTCCGGGTTCCATCGACCGAACGATCGGATGACCGACGACATGTGCGTGCGCGCTCGCGTGTCTGCCCGGCGAGGAGTCGCAACACCCGACGTGCCCGCATGTCAGGCACAGCCTCAGGTGCACCCACGGGGTGCCGAGACGGAGGCATTCTTCGCAGCCCTGCGGAGTTCTGGGCACCACGGACCGGATTGCATCGACGTGCGGGTCCACTGGCACGAACGTCATGATGTCGCCTCCTTGCCTGCATTCTCCGAAAGCGCTCGATCGAGCCATGCGCGTAGCTGGGGTACCGGGGCTGCACCGGCCTGCCGAGCGAGGACCTCACCTCGATCCATCACCAGCAGGGTCGGCACGGCCCTGACGGTGAATCGTTCGGACGTCAGGGGTGCGGCATCCACGTCGACCTTGACCAGCTTGATCCGGCCCGCGCGTTCTCCGGCGAGCTGTTCGAGCGCCGGGCTGACCATGCGGCACGGTCCGCACCAGGTCGCCCAGAGATCGACGAGTACGGGCACCGAGGGGTGTTCGGCGATCTCCGCGAAGTCCTCGTCCCGTGCTGCGGCGATCCACGGCAGCGGCTCGTGGCAGTTCCCGCACCGGGGTGTCCCGTCCGCTGCGGCAGGCACCCTGTTGACCTTGCCGCAGTGCGCGCACTTCACCTTGTCCGATTCCATGGCGACATCTCCTCTCAGGCCGCCGCGACGGCGGGTTCCGCATACGCGACGACGAGTTCTCCGTCGACCACCGTGACGGTGATGGTGCCGCCTGGTTCGATGTCCCCTCGCAGTAGCGCGCGACCGATCTTGGTCTCGACCTCGTGGGCGATGTACCGACGCAATGGCCGTGCACCGTAGACCGGGTCGAATCCGCGTTCGGCGACGAGCCTGCGCGCGTCCGGGGTGATGTCCAGATCGATCCTGCGCTCCGACAACCGGTTTCGAAGATCGGTGAGCTGCAACCCGACGATGTGCTCGATCTGGGGCAGGGTGAGTGGGGTGAACAGCACGATGTCGTCGACCCGGTTGAGGAACTCGGGACGGAAATGCCCACGCAGTTCCGCGAGAACCCGCTCGCGGGCGTTCGGCTCGATCTCGCCGTCGGGTGTGACTCCTTCGAGGAGATGCTGGGAACCGATGTTGGAGGTCATGATGATCACCGTGTTCCTGAAATCGACCTGCCTGCCTTGTGAATCGGTGATCCGGCCGTCGTCGAGCACCTGTAGCAGGGTATTGAACACATCTGCGTGCGCCTTCTCGATCTCGTCGAAAAGCACAACCGAGTACGGCTTTCGGCGCACCGCCTCGGTGAGCTGTCCGCCCTCGTCGTACCCCACGTATCCGGGAGGTGCCCCGATGAGCCGGCTCACCGTGTGCCGCTCCTGGTACTCGCTCATGTCCAGGCGCACCATGTTGTCTTCGCTGTCGAAGAGAGCGCCGGCCAATGTTTTTGCGAGCTCGGTCTTTCCCACGCCCGTCGGGCCCAGAAAGATGAACGACCCGATCGGCCGGCGTGGATCACGGATGCCGGACCTCGCCCGGATCACCGCGTCCGCGACCAGCTGCACCGCCTCGTCCTGACCCACGACCCTCTCGTGCAGAATCTCGTCGAGCTGCAACAACTTCTGTCGCTCGCCTTCCTGCAGCCGAGCGACCGGGATCGAAGTCCACGCAGCCACGATTTCGGCGATCTCGTCCTCGGTGACCACTTCGCGCAACAACGGGCTCCGGCCTTGTCTGGTGACCAGCTGCTCCTCTGCCGACTCGAGCCTGCGTTCGAGCTCGACGATCTCGCCGTAGCGCAACTCGGCGGCCCGATTGAGGTCGTAGGCGCGCTCCGCCTCCTCGGCCTCGTGGCGCAAGCGCTCGAGCTCACTCCGTAGCTCTTGCACCCGGCGGATCGCCTGTCGCTCCGCCTCCCACTGAGCGTGCCGGGCATCGGCCTCGGCCCGCAGATCGGCCAGCTCCTTGCGCAGCTCGTCGAGACGTGCCTTGCTCGCTCCGTCGGTCTCCTTGGACAGCGCGGCATCTTCGATCTCGAGCCGGGTCACCTTCCGGGTGAGTTCGTCGAGTTCGGCCGGCATCGAATCGATTTCGGTGCGCAACCGAGCGCACGCCTCGTCGACCAGATCGATGGCCTTGTCCGGGAGAAAGCGGTCGGTGATGTAGCGGTGCGAGAGGGTGACGGCAGCGACGAGAGCGCCGTCCTGAATCTTCACGCCGTGAAACACCTCGAGGCGTTCGCGGAGTCCGCGCAGGATCGAGATGGCATCCTCGGCGCTCGGCTCGTCGACGAGGACGGTCTGGAACCGTCGCTCCAGTGCCGCATCGGATTCGATGTGCTTGCGATACTCGTCGAGCGTGGTGGCACCGATCATGTGCAGCTCGCCTCGGGCGAGCATCGGCTTGAGCATGTTGCCGGCGTCGAGAGACCCCTCACCGCCCACTGATCCCGCACCGACCACGGTATGCAACTCGTCGACGAACAACAGAATCCGCCCGTCGGCTGCCTTCACCTCGGCCAGCACCGCCTGCAGACGCTCCTCGAATTCCCCGCGGTACTTCGCGCCGGCCACCAGGGAACCCATGTCGAGTGAGAAGATCGTTCTGTCGCGCAGGCCTTCCGGAACGTCGCCGCGGACGATCCGCTGGGCAAGGCCCTCGACGATCGCGGTCTTCCCGACGCCGGGGTCGCCGATCAGAACCGGATTGTTCTTGGTCTTGCGGCTCAGGATCTGCGTGACCCTGCGGATTTCGGCGTCTCGTCCGATCACCGGATCGAGTTTGCCCGCCCGCCCCTCGGCGACCAGATCGCGTCCGTACTTCTCCAGCGCGTCGTACGCACCTTCCGGGCTGGCCGAGGTGACGCGTTGATTGCCGCGCACCTTCGTCAGCGCTGTGAGGAAGGAGTCCCTGGTGATTCCGTGACGGGCGAGTACTCGCCCTGCCGCAGTGGCCGAACCCTCTTCGGCGAGGCCCATCAGGAGATGCTCCACCGACACGTAGGAATCCTTGAGCCGCTTCGCCTCTCGATCGGCGGCGTCGAGGAGCACGGACAAGCGTCGGGTGATCGTCACCTGACCGGTCCCGGCACCGGGGCCGCTGACCTTGGGCCTTCGCGAGAGTTCACGTTCCAGATCGGATTGCAGGGCATCGACCTCGGCACCGGCCTGCTCGAGCAATCGGGGCACCAAGCCATCCTGCTGACCGACCAAGGCGAGCAGTAGGTGCTCTCCGTCGACCTCGGTGTGACCCATTCTGGTCGCAAGGCTCTGGGCCTCCTGCAGTGCTTCGCGCGACTTCTCGGTCAGGTTGCTGATGTCCATGTGGTTGTCCTCCTTCTGCGGGAAGATGCTTCGAGTGTCTCGATTCGTTCCAGCAGGTCGAGCACGAGCCCGATTGCCGAGTAGTTCAGGCCGAGACCGGTCCGCAGTCGTCGAATGCGGGCTGCATGGGCCACTTCGGTTGGTGCGAAGAACATTTCGCCACCTACGACGCGATCTGCGTCGAGCAGACCGAGGACCACGAGCTTCCGTGCAAGTTCCGGATGCAGCCCCGTACGTTCGGCGAAGGCGTCGGTCGACAATTCGGTGCGTCGAACCAGTACGTACCGGACCACCGGGTTCGGGTCGCTCATGTCTTTGTCCTCGGATCGAAGTTCGATTCTGCGGCCAACTGCTCGAACAGTGCGCGTTCGCGTGCTGTCGGTTTCGACGGCACCATCACCTTGATCTCGGCGTACAGGTTGCCGTTGGTACCACGTGGATTCGGCATTCCTTCGCCGCGCAGTCGCAGCTTCCTTCCAGTCGACGAGCCCGGAGCCACTTTCACTTTCGCCTCGCCACCCGGGGTGGGAACGGCGACGGTCGCCCCGAGGACCGCCTCCCATGGCGATACCGGGAGGTCGACGTGAATGTCTCGGCCCTGTACTCGGAACCGGGAATGTGGCTCGATCCGCACCACGAGGTACAGATCCCCCGGCGGCGCGCCGCCGTTGCTCCGTCCGCCTTGTCCGGCCAACCGAATTCGCTGGCCGTCCACGACCCCGGCCGGAATGTCGACGTCGTACTGCCGTCCGTCCAGTCCGAGCGTGCGTGTGCCGCCCCGGTACGCCTCCTCGACCGTCAAGGCCAGTTCCGCTTCCTGATCGGCACCGGGAATCGGCCCGTACCCGCCACCGCCGCCGAACATCTGCCCGAAGAGGTCGTCGAGATCGACACCACCGTCGCCACCGGGACCGAAGTGCACGCGTCTGCTCCCGCGGTCGTATCCTCCGCCACTGTTCCCGCCACCGCGGTATCCACCCGAGTGGGTGCGGGTCCGTTCGTCGTAATCCTCGGGGACACGCCGAAAGTCGGCACCGAACCGGTCGTAGCGTTTCCGAGTGTCCGGGTCGGACAACACCTGGTAGGCCTCGTTCATCTCCTTGAACGTGTCTTCCGCTGCGGGGTCCTTGTTCACGTCGGGGTGATACTTGCGAGCCAGCTTGCGGTAGGCCTGCTGGATCTCGTCGGTGCTCGCACCCCGCGGGACTCCGAGCGATTCGTAGTGGTCACGCGCCATCGGTGCTCACCCCTCGGGGCGGCTGACGACCACCGACGCCGGCCGCAGTTGCCGTCCGTCCTCTCCGTAACCCGGACGGACGACGTCGATCACGGTCCCGGACGGAAGGTCGGGCCGGACCACCACGCTGACCACTTCGTGCAATTGCGGGGAGAACGGAACTCCGACCTCGTCGTGACGCTCGAAACCGAACCGTGACAGCACCTGCACCGCCTGATCGCGGATCGCCTTGACGCCGTCGACAACGGTCTGCGAATCGCTGTCCGCATGTGCCAACGCAAGTTCCAGATTGTCCAGTACCGGCAGCCACGCCGCGGACACCTTCGTCACCTCCGCGGCCCGTTCTCGCTCCAGGTCCTTGGCATACCGCTTGCGCAGGTTGTCCAGATCGGCAAGGGCTCTGCGCCAGCGGTCGTCGAGTCGAGCCTCCTCGGCACTCGTGGCGGCGTGATCCGGTACCGTCTCGGTTCGATCGCCTTCCGTGACGTCGGCCGCTGGTTCGGGTGTCGAATGATCTGCAGCCCTTTCCATCTCGTGCCTCAGCTTCGATCGAATTCGGCGTCGATCACGTCGTCGTCATCGGTCGAGGCCGCGTCCGCGCCACCGACCTGACGTCCGTCACCGCCGTCCTGTACCGGCACGAGCCCGTAGAGGAGCTGTTGGAGCTCGGAGGCGAGTGGTTGTACATCTGCAGGCGAAGCGCCGTCCTTCACTGCCTTTCTGGCATCGGCGATCAGCATCTCGGCCCGTGCCCTGTCGTGCGGTGGCGCGCTGTCACCGAGTTCGGCGAGTCGCCGTTCCACCTGATACGCAACGGAATCGAGTTCGTTGCGCGCGTCGACAGCTTTGCGCAGCGCCTCGTCATCGCCCCGATTCCGTTCGGCCTCGGCCAGCATGCGTTCGACCTCGCTCGGGTCCAGATTGCTCTGCTCACTGATCGTGATGCTCTGTTCCTTGCCGGTGTCCTTGTCCCTGGCCGTGACATTGAGGATGCCGTTGGCGTCGATATCGAACGTGACCTCGACCTGGGCGTCGCCGCGCGGTGCGGGCCGGATGTCTTCCAGACGGAAACGTCCGAGCGAACGGTTGTCGGCGGCCCGCTCGCGTTCGCCCTGCAGCACAACGACATCCACGGCGGACTGCTCGTCCTCCGCGGTGGAGAACACTTCGCTGCGGCGGGCCGGGATGGTCGTGTTGCGCTCGATGATCTTGGTCATCACCCCGCCCTGTGTCTCGACGCCGAGAGACAGCGGGGTGACGTCG
This sequence comes from Rhodococcus sp. 05-2255-3B1, assembly GCF_002258545.1. Taxonomy (NCBI): domain Bacteria; kingdom Bacillati; phylum Actinomycetota; class Actinomycetes; order Mycobacteriales; family Nocardiaceae; genus Rhodococcus; species Rhodococcus sp. 05-2255-3B1. The sequence goes on from NZ_NOZC01000035.1 coordinate 173,590, forward strand.
AGCAGCAGCACGTCGGAGACCTCGCCCTTGAGCACGCCGGCTTGAACCGCCGCGCCGAGAGCCACGACTTCGTCCGGATTGACGCCCATGTGGGGGTCCTTGCCGCCGGTGAGCCGGCGAACCAGGGCTTGCACCGCCGGGATGCGCGTCGAACCACCGACCAGAATCACTTCGTCTATGTCGTTGGCGGTGACCTTGGCATCACTCATTGCCTGTTTCACCGGGTCGAGGCAGCGCTCCACGAGATCCGCCGTCAGATCCTCGAACTTCGATCGCATGACGGTGGTCGTGAGGTGCTTGGGACCGTCCGAATCGGCGGTGACGAACGGCAGGTTGACCTGGGCCTGGGTCACCGAGGACAACTCGACCTTGGCCTTCTCTGCGGCCTCGAAAAGGCGCTGCAACGCCTGTGCGTCCTTGCGCAGATCGATGTTCTCCACCTGCTGGAAGTCGTCGGCGAGGTAGTCCACCAGGCGTCGATCGAAGTCGTCCCCGCCCAGGTGAGAGTCGCCGGCCGTCGACCGAACCTCGACGACGCCCTCGCCGACGTCGAGCAAGCTCACATCGAAGGTGCCGCCGCCGAGGTCGAAGACCAGTACGGTTTCGTGGACCTGCTTGTCCATGCCGTACGCCAGCGCCGCAGCGGTCGGCTCGTTGATGATCCGCAGGACTTCGAGGCCCGCGATACGGCCGGCGTCCTTGGTGGCGTTGCGCTGCGCGTCGTTGAAGTACGCAGGAACTGTGATGACCGCTTCCTTGACCTTCTCGCCGAGAAACTTGCTCGCGTCGTCGACGAGCTTGCGCAGTACGAGGGCACTGATCTCCTCCGGCGCATACTTCTTGCCCCGCACATCGATTCGGGCCTCGCCGTTGTCACCGGCCACGATGTCGAAGCTGACCGCTCTTGCCTCATCGGAGATCTCGTCGTAGTGGCGTCCGATGAAGCGTTTCGCCGAGTAGATCGTGCCCTTCGGATTCAAGATCGCCTGCCGTCGGGCAAGCTGACCCACCAGCCGTTCTCCGCTCTCGGTGAAGGCCACCACCGACGGCGTCGTCCGCGCTCCCTCGATATTGGAGATCACCACCGGCTCGCCGCCTTGCCAGCTGGCGATGACGGAGTTGGTGGTGCCCAGGTCTATACCCACAGCAGTCGCCATGACTCGTTCCTTTCGATCGGTCCGGCCGGTGAGCATGTGGACAGCGGCGTCCGTTACCCCGACATCGGCGAAGACTTCGTAGTGAGGTGGTTGTACTGGTTGGTACGAGTCGAGATCGGCACGCCTGTTGGGAAATGCAGGTCGAGAAGGTGGCCGACGCACCCGCAGTGAAAAATGATGGGATGAGAACGAATGCGGCTGGTAGACAGCATTATTCACCGTACAACGGAGGTCGACCGCCTGAATCCCTGGTCGCGACTGTCGACGTCGGCCAGTGTCGGTCGTTCGATATTTCTGTATCCGTGCAACAGATCGTGATGTTCGAGCCGATACGCGGTGTGGGCAGTTCGAAGCAGCACACTGAACTGACCGGTAACCCAAAACGTTGGCACATCAACATGTTTCGCGACGTGACCGAAATTCGGCCGGCGCTGCACCTGGCGTGCTTATTCCCTCTACCGGTCGAGTCTCCTCTCTCGGCTGCGAGATTACCAGGGGTAAAACCAAATTCGATCGCGCGCGGACTGCAGACCCTTCCCTTTGCCGGTCCGAGGTGTGATGCTTGGCCGTGTCCACCACTTCGAACAGGAGAATCGTCATGGTCACCAAGGCACTGCTGGTCCGACTCGAAGCCAAGCCCGGCAAGGAAGATGCAGTCGAGGAGTTTCTCCGGTCGGCCCAACCGCTCGTCGAACAGGAGCCCGGCACCCGACCCTGGTTGGCGGTACGGTTCGGCCCATCGACGTTCGGCATCGTCGATGCTTTCCCGGACGACGCCGCCCGTGAAACGCATCTCAACGGACCGGTCGGCCAGGCTCTCGGCGAACGGGCGGACGAACTCTTCGCCTCGCCGCCCGAAATAAGCTACCTCGATGTACTCGCCGAGAAACTTTGACGGTTCCTCCGTCTGCGATGCAGCCCACCTCATTCGGAAGGGAGCGGTCGCATCGGTGCCGGTAGTGCCAGGGTCTGTTGCGCCACTACGGCAGCGTCGACCGATCCCATCGCATGTGGTCTCGGGCGAGCAGTCCGGTTCAGTCTCGGCGGCCGACCACCGGGTTCAGTTCGGAGGCCGCGAGGCCGCCGGGCTCGACACCGGGGAGGAACTCGCGCCACGTGCCACTGATCAGTGTCGGCGATTCCACGACCCGAGCCCCGTCGGCGAAATAGGTGGTGGCCAGTGCTCGGCGCGGCTGTGTCGTCCGATTCGGCCCGGCGGTGTGGAAGCACAGCGCGGAGTGGAACGACACGTCGCCCACTTCGAATGGCTCCGATGCCACCGCGACGCTGCGCTCGACGAAGCGCTGGGCGACGGCCTCGTCGTACGACGTGCCGACCTTGTCGAACTCCAGGTCTTCGACCTCGTCGAGCACGTCTGCTCCGCGCGCGAACGACAGCGGACCCATTCGGCCGGGGATGGCCGACATCGGCATCCACGCAGTGACCGCCTGGACGGTCTGCAGTGGGAAATGCTCCGCGTCGTGATGCCAGGGCGTGCGTCCACAGCCGGGCTCCTTGGACAGCGCGTTGTCGTGGTAGAGCCGCACGGCCGGTTCGTCCAGCAAGGCCGCGGCCAGGCCGCCGATCCGGGGCGAGAGTGCCACGGCACGCATCAGGTCGTCGTGGAGCCACATCTGCTCCAGTGCGGTGAACCGACCGGCGACGTTCTCGCCGTGCTCGGCGCGCAGTAGCTCCTCGAGGCGCTCGGCGAGGCGTCGTACCACGGCAGGGGAGAACACGGCGGGCAGCCGAACGAAGGCCTCCCGGGCGAAGGACCCGACCGCGGCCGGGTCGAGGTCGTACGGCTCGGCAAGCTCACGCTCGACCTGCTCGTCGGACGCTGCGTCGACGTCCGGCAGGCCCGGCCCGTCGACCAACTCGGCGGGCACCTGGTCGTTGGCAGCCAGAGTGACGTACCAATCCCACCAGTCCTGATCGTCGCCTGCCCAGTCCTGGTCGATACCGCCATCGCGATTCTGCTGGGGGAGCCGTTCGTTCGTCGGAGCCGCAGGTTCGTTCAGAGCCACAGCAGGGCCGCCTCGTGCGAGAAGGTGTAGGAACCCGACTCGTCTCGACAGGAGGCGAGGTAGTCTCCCAGCACCGGTGCAGCCTCCATCTCCTCCAGCGACACGGAGTCGTCGAAGGCGCAGCGCTGCAGAAAGCCCTCGGCGACAACACGATCGGATGTCCCGGTGGTGTACGTGACGCGCTGGTCGCGCACATCCGCGCCGGCTCGGATCAGCGCGTCGCGCACCTGCTCGGCCGTCGTGTACGGGGTCGCGTCACGCACGCCTGCCCGGAAGGCGTCGTAGAACGCCAGGTAGTGGGAGCTCGCCGTGGCCTGCGCGACCAAACCGAGGCCGCCGGGGGCCAGCGCAGCCACGAATCGTTCGGCTGCGGCATCCAATTCTGTGGGCGGAAGGGCGTACAGCGCGTGGGTGGCCCACACGATGTCGTACCCGGTCCGATCCGCCGGCAGGTCCTGCAGGGTCATCACCAGGTCGTCTCGAGGCACGAACGGTGTGCCGAGGGCTCCGCGAGCCTCGGCCACCGAGAAGGCAGACGGGTCGAGCAGGTCGTAGGCCAGCTCGGGCACCGTCGACAGATCGGTGTAGCGGCGTAGAGCGGTGGGGAACTTGCCGCTGCCGCAGGCCACGTCGAGCAGCGACCAGCCGTCGCGGCTGTGCTCGGCGAGCAGGGCGGGCCAGTCGGCGGCCAGTGCCAGTTGGTGGTAGTCCTCCGTGGCCAGGGCGTAGAAGGCCTCCATGCCCGTGCGGCCGGCCTCGCTCCAGTGCTCCAGACTGCGCTCGGCCGTGTCTCCGTTGCTCATGGCACTCCTCTCGGGAAGCCAACCGCAACGCATTCCCGGTTGCGTCGTGGTTCACTCGATGTGGTGTCCAACATAGCTCCGTATCCGTCGAGCGACGCTGCAGCCGGGTTCCTCGACGCGTTACGCGCCCTGCGGCGTGACTCCGGGCCTCTGCCCGGTCTCGCGGCCGACTCCTACGCCCGAGACCACGCCGCTTTCGAGCGACTGTCCGACCAGCGCGGTCTGATCGCCGAGCACCTCGCCGCCCGGCTGGCAGCGATGGGGGATGGACCGATCTCGGTGCTGTCGGTGGGCTGCGGTGACGGGTCGCTCGACGTCCGGCTCGCCGCCGGTCTGGTGCAGCGGCTGTCCGGGCAACCAGTGCGGTACGTGGGCATCGACCCCTGGCCCGGGAGTGTGGAGCTGTTCACCGCCAGGATGGCCGCGCTGACGACCGCCGAGCTCAGCGTCGATGCGCACGTCGCGTCCTTCAGTGACGCCCCGGTCGACGAGACTTTCGACGTCGTGTTGTTCGTGCACTCGATGTACTACGTCGCCGACGTGGGGGCGACGCTGCGAAGCGCTCTCGACCTGCTGCGGCCCGGCGGTGAGCTGTGGGTGGCCGTTGCACCGTCGGCTGCGCTCAACGCTCTGGTGGGCGTTCTCGCCCCGCCGCTGGAGGGCCACCGGCAGTGGTTCAGTGCAGACGTCGAGAAAGCCTTCGTCGACGGCGGGATCGCAGTGGATGACGTGGCCACTCTGGACGCGTTGGTAGACCTCGCCTCTGCCGGCGACGAGGTACTCGACTTCGCAGTGCAGGCCCGGCTGACTCCCGAGTTGTACGGCACCGTGCGGGCCTATCTCGACGCGGTCTCGGTGCCGGGCACCGACGGCAGACGTCGGGTGCCGCACCCGGTCGACGTGTTCGCCGCAACCCGTCGTCGACCGGTCACGCAGGATCTGCGCCGACAATGTGCGGCCCTTCGCCGCGAATGAGCTCCGCGGGCCAGGAAAGTCGCCCCTCGTCTTGACCCACAGCGCGCGAACGGGGGGAATTGCCACCGGAGGCGCAAATCTCCGGTGACATATTGACACGAAGACGTTCCTAGTTGCATGGTGAACTGAGAACGGTGCCGTTCCTGTTTGGTGCCGATGACGGAACGTGGAGGTAAGTCATGGCAACGAACGCGGCACTGATGTCTCGGAAGTGGGTGACGGGGCGGGCGGTCGGTCGCCGGATCGAGGAACTCGACCCGGTTGTGGGCAACGAGGAAGCCACGCATCTGAGCCTCGAAGTCCGTTATGGCGACGCCATTTTCGCCCATGCCGCGTACACCGTGGCATTCGCTCGACAGGTGGCGGTTCCGTCGATCGCGCGAATTCTGTACCGGACCGGTACCGGCGACATGATGCACGACGTGCGCAGACGCAACGACGACACGCTGCTCTTCTTCGGCGAGATGCTCCATCACGGGCATTCCAGCGAATACGGCCGATCGATCATCGACCGCATGGAACAGATTCACTCGCGGTTCGGTATCACCGACGACGACAAGCTGTACACATTGGGTTCGCTGGCCTTCGAGCCGGACCGCATCGTCGAACATCTCGGGTTGAGCGTCTTCACCGACAACGAGCGTGAAGCGCGTTTTCACTTCTGGCGTCAGGTCGGGGAGTACATGGGCCTCGATGTTCCGCAGACGCGAGAGCGTTTCTTGCGCTGGACGTTCGACTACGAGTCTCGGTACGAGCACACCGACGGTGCCCGCAAGATCGTCGATCAATTGTTTCTCGATTGGCAGGAGCGATGGTTCCCCGGTCGGACGAAGCGCTTCGCCGACGGCATTCTGCTGTCGGTGTTCACCGAAGACCTGCGTGCGATACATCGATTGCCCGAGCCGTCCCGAGGCCATCGGCATGTCGTGCCGCCGGCGATCGGTGCGTACCTGGCATTTCAGGGCGTTCGCCCGCATCGGCCCCACCGATCCTGGTCCGACCACTTCGGAACGCGGCATCCCAAGCCGCTGGACATTCCCACACTCGGCCACCGCAAGGCCGTCGGACGCACCGATGGCCCGGCACTGGGAAGCCGTTGATGGACAACAGAGTCACGAGGACTCCGATGTACGCACGCGACGAGGCCGGATTGGTCCCGACCGTCGGGTCTTCCAGTCGTTCGAGCCCTCGCACGGCAGTGGACGAATCACGTTGCTCTGACAGATAGTGGTCCGATGGACACGCTGAATCCCGATGTACCCGACGACGTCTTCGCCGACGTGTTGAAGCAGGTCTCGCAGTTCGTGCGGTCGCGTGTCGTCCCGCGCGAACTCGAGATCATGAACACCGATGCCATCCCGGAGGATCTGCGCACGCAGGCTGCCGAGATGGGATTGTTCGGCTATGCGCTTCCGCAGGAGTGGGGTGGGCTGGGCCTGAATCTGATTCAGGATGTCGAGTTCGCCATGGAGCTCGGGTACACCTCGTTGGCGTTGCGATCGATGTTCGGCACCAACAACGGAATTGCCGGGCAGGTGCTGGTGGGGTTCGGCACCGAGGAACAGAAGGCGACATGGTTGCCGGGCATGGCGTCCGGTGACGTCGTTGCGTCCTTCGCGCTGACCGAGGACGGGGCCGGATCCAATCCGGCGGGCCTGAAGACCACTGCGACGGTCGACGGCTCCGGGTGGGTCATCAACGGCAGCAAGCGGTACATCACCAATGCGCCGATCGCGAACATGTTCGTCGTCTTCGCGAAACTGGATCCGAAACCGCTGAGCGGCAACGGTATTGCGGTATTCCTGGTTCCCGCCGACGCTGCGGGAATCGAGGTCGGTGTCAAGGACGCGAAGATGGGGCAGCAGGGATCCGGCACGGCCGACGTGAACTTCACCGACGTACGCGTCGAGGCCGACGCCTTGGTTGGCGGCAACAGCGATGCAGGAGTGGAGCCTGCGGAACGACCCATGATCGATATCGGCTACAAGGCGGCGATGACGTCGTTGGCGCGGGGGCGTGTACATATTGCGGCGCTGGCCGTCGGTCAGGCGCAGCGTGCGCTGGACGAATCGGTCTCGTATGCCGCGGCGTCCACGCAGGGCGGTGAGCCGATCGGGAACTTCCAACTGGTGCAGGCCATGATCGCCGATCAGCAGGTCGGTGTGATGGCGGGCCGGGCCATGGTCCGTGAGGCTGCGCGGGCGTGGGTGCAGGAGACCGATCGGCGTATCGCGCCGTCCGCGGTGAAACTCTTCTGCACCGAGATGGTGGGCAAGGTGGCCGATCTCGCCGTCCAGATCCACGGTGGTGCGGGGTACATGCGTGAGGTTCCGGTCGAGCGCATCTATCGGGATGTGCGACTGCTGCGCCTGTACGAGGGCACGAGCGAAATTCAGCGACTGATCGTCGGTGGCGGCCTGATCCGGGCCGAACAGAAGCGTAACTCGTAAGCGCGGTTCGGCTCGATGGAAATGCTCGGAGGGATACTGGTTTCCATGACTGACGCCACGTCCTTCAGAATTCTACGCTCCGACCATGTCGGATTCTCTGTCGGGTCGCTCGATGACGCCCTTCGATTCTGGATCGACGGTCTCGGAGCAACCCTCGAACGGACGGGGGAGATGGGCGGGGAATTTCTGGGAGAGGTCACCGGAGCACACGGAGCGGCAGTTCGGATGGCGGTGGTCACCGTTGCGGGTCAGACGATCGAGCTGCTGGAGTACCGCGATATTCGCGGAGAGTCTGGGTCGTCTCGACCCTACGATCCGGGTTTCGCCCACCTTGCTTTCGAGGTCGACGACATCGATGCGGCCCTGACGCGCATAGCGGAGTTCGGGTGGACGGCGCAGGGAACTCCACAACCGATTGCCGGCGGCACCAAGGTGGGCACCCGAGTCATGTACGCAGTGGGCCCGAATGGAGAGACCATCGAATTCATGGAGCCGCCGCGGTGACGATCAGGCAGGTGCGCGCAGGAAGTCAGGTTCCGCAGAAGGTCCGAAAACCAGCACTGAAGTTCTCGGGCGCAGGCAGGGAGTAATCCGATCGGTCATCGTGTCGGTCGAATGGCGATGTGACGACCTCGAGAAGACGCTCGAAGGGCCCGAGATCGCCGGTAGTCGCAGCCTGGAGCGCAGCGTCGACCAGGTGGTTCCGGGGAATGTATGCTGGGTTGACGCGGTCCATACCGTCGGCGACGGATGAAAAGTCCTGTCCCCGAGCCGAAACCGCAGTCCTCCAACTTTCGAGCCAACTCCTGGAGGCGTCGGGTGGGACGAGGGAGTCGAACGGCGCCGAGTTTCCGCGTAGGTTCTCGGCGAGGGCGCGGAAAGTCAGGGTCCAGTCGGCGCGGTGATCCGTGAGCAACCGATGCAGATCGTCGACGAGAGCGCCATCGACTGCACCCTCGTCCAGGCCGAGTTTGGCGGCCATCGCGGCGCCGTAGTGCTGTCGGTAGCGATCCCCGTAGGTGTCCAGGACCGCGGTCAGGGCGGTGATCGCGAGATCGGGAGTCGAATTCACCAGTGGCAGTAGTGTTTCGCCGAATCTCGCCAGATTCCACCCGAGAACGGCGGGTTGGTTGCCGTAGGCGTAGCGGCCACCGTGGTCGATGGAGCTGAACACCGTGGCGGGATCGTAGGCGTCCAGAAAGGCACACGGCCCGTAGTCGATGGTCTCGCCGGAAATCGTCGTGTTGTCGGTGTTCATGACGCCGTGCACGAATCCGACCGACATCCATTGTGCGACAAGGGACGCCTGAGCATCGACGACGGCCTCGAAGAATGCGAGGTACCGATCCTCGGGTGCTCGCTCGACGAATTCGGGGTAGTGGCGGGCGATCGCGTAGTCCGCGAGGGTCTGCGCGAGTCCCTCTCTTCGGGCAGCGAACTCGAAGGTGCCCACCCGCAGATGGCTCGACGCGACCCTGGCCAGTACCGCGCCGGGCTGCGGACCTCCCTCTCGCACCACCTGTTCTCCGGTCGTGACGACGGCGAGTGAGCGGGTGGTGGGGATGTGCAGCGCATGCATCGCCTCGCTGATCAGGTACTCGCGCAGCATGGCTGCCACCACCGCACGCCCGTCACCACCGCGCGAGAACGGCGTGGCACCGGAACCCTTGAGATGCAGATCGACCCGACGGCCCTGATCGTCGCGAAGCTCACCGAGCAGCAGCGCTCGGCCGTCCCCCAGCAAGGGCTGGTAGTTGCCGAACTGATGACCCGCGTACGCCATCGCCACGGTGGCGGTCTCGGTCGGAGAAACGGATCCGGACAGCACGCCGGCCCCGTCCGGAGTGCGCAGCGACGCAGGGTCGAGCGCGAGTGACCGGGCCAGGCCGTCGTTGAGGATCAGAACGCGAGGATCCGGTGCGTGGGTGCCCTGCCACGGCAACGTGACGCCGGGGACCTGGTCGGCCAAGGTCGACTCGAACCCGAATGGGGGCAGGCTCGTGGTCGAAACGCCCGGTCCGAAAGATTCGCTCATGGTTCAGGGGTACCACGAATCGTGGCACCCAACCTCCCGGGACTGCAGTCCGACTCCGATCAGCCGCGAGAGCCTGCCGTCACGCGGGTGTTCTGCTCACCCTCGACGGTCTCGTACCCGGCCGCCGCATCGAAACGGATGTGCACCCGTCCGTTCTCGTCGTCCACCGACACCCGCGCCCGCACTCGATACACCTCGGCGATGAGTTCTTCGGTCAGCACGTCCGCAGGTGCGCCACCTGCGACGACCTTGCCGTCCTGGAGCACGAGCACCTCGTCGCAGAACATCGCGGCCAGATTCAGGTCGTGCAGCGCGACGATGCTGGTGATCGGCAGACGGGCGACGAGGGCCAGCAATTCGAGCTGGTGATGGATGTCGAGGTGGTTGGTCGGCTCGTCCAGCAACATCTCGCGAGGCTGCTGGGCGAGTGCGCGTGCAATGTGCGCCCGCTGCTGCTCACCACCGGAGAGCGTGCGCCACAACCGATCCGCTTTGTCGGTGAGTCCGGTCTGCGCGAGCGCGTCGTCCACTGCGTCGTCGTCGAGGTCGCTACCGCCGAACGCCCCGCGATGGGGGATCCGTCCCAGACGCACGACATCGCCGACCGTCACGTCGACGTCCGTGTGCGCGTGCTGTCCGACGACCGCGACGGCGCGAGCGATGTGCTTGCGTTTGAGCGAACCGAGCTCGGCACCGTCCAACTCGACGACGCCTGAGGTGGGCGACGCGGCCCCGGCCAGCAGGTGGAGCAGCGAGGACTTACCGGAACCGTTGGGCCCCAACAGGCCAACCGTTCGGCCGGGTGCCGGGTGCAGCGTCACTCCGTCGACCACGAGTGCGCCGCCGCGCTTCCAGGAGACGTTCGACGCGTGCAGTGTCATCGAATTCCTCTCTTGCGAGCCATGATTGCGATGAAGGCAGGGACGCCGACCAGTGCTGTTCCGACGCCGACCGGCAGTGGGGTCGGGGCGAAGGCGACTCGGGAGACGGCGTCGACCCACACCATGAAGATCGCGCCGATGACGGCAGTGGTGGGCACGAGGCGGCTGTGGTTGGGCCCCACCAACAGTCGCGCCGCGTGCGGAAGAATGAGGCCGACGAAACCGATGGCACCGGCCACGCTGACGAGTGTCGCAGTGATCAGGGCGGTTCCCACGAGCAGTGCCAGGCGCACCTTCTTGACGTCGAAGCCGAGCGAGGACGCCACCGAGTTTCCGAACGCGAATGCGTCGAGCACGTACGCGTAGTAGCAACAGACCACTGCGCCGATACCGGCAACGGTCACACAGAGCACGACGTCGTTCCATCGCACTCCCTCGAACGATCCGAGGAGCCAGAACATCACGCCGCGGGTCTCGTCGGAGTCCGCGAACGCGAAGATCACGAAAGATGTGAGCGCCGAGAACAATTGAGTGGTCGCGACACCGGCGAGGATGACGCGGTCGTTTCCGCTACCGGACATGCGGGCAAGGAAGAGCACCAACCCGAACGCAACGAGCGCACCGATGAACGCGCCGCCCGACAGACCGAGTGCGGCACCGCCGACACCGAGAACGCCGACCACCACGGCTCCCGTCGACGCACCCGAGGACACCCCGAGCACGAACGGATCCGCCAACGGATTGCGCAGAAGCGACTGCATGATGACGCCGCAGATCCCGAGCCCGACGCCACTGGCCGCAGCGACGAGTGCTCGGGGGAGCCGCTCCTCCCAGACGATCGCGTTCTTCGACACTTTCACCGGCACATCGGTGACGCCGAGATGGTTGAGCACCACATCGCGAACGTTGACCAGCGAGATGTTCGCGGGCCCGAGCGTGATGGCGACGAGAACCGACACCACACACAGCACGACACCGCCCAGCAGAGCCAACCCCCAACGCCACAGGTCGGTCTGCGATCGCTGGGCGGTCCGCCGCGGGGTGATGGTCGCGGTCAGGACGACAGTCCCAGGTCGCGCAGTCCGGCCGACACCTTCTCGACGCCGTCGACGGCCCGGATCGACGGGTTCATCTCCGCGCCGTGCAGCGAGATGTAGCGCTTGTCGCGGACGGCGGCCATCGTGCTGGTGACGGGGTCGGACTCGAGGAATGCGATCTTGTCGGCGAGCAGGTCACCGGGGAAGCGATTGCGGGCCAGGTCACCCAGTACGAGGACGGTCGGATCCCGATCCACCATGGTCTCCCAGCCGACGGCGGGCCAGTCGTCGTCGGTATCGGCGAAGACGTTCGTCATTCCGACCGTTCTGGCGAGCAGATCGGCCGAGCCGCGTCCGCCTGCGATGTACGGGCTCTTGGTGTCCGCGAACCAGAAGGCCACGGACACATCGGCATTTGCGGTTCGCGCGGTGGCGTCGGCCATGCGGGTCTTCAGTTCTTCGACGAATTCGGCACCGCGCTCGTTGACGTCGAAAATCGCCGCGAGTTCGGTGATCTCCTGGTACAGCGACTCCATGGTGAGCGGCGTCGTCCGGGTGTTGCCCCCGTTGACGCTACGACCGGCGTCGCAGTCGGTGGGGGAAAGATACGTGGCGGCACCGGTTTCGGTGAAGCGCGAACGCTGCGCGACGCCGCCCTGCTCGAAGTGGCGTCCGAACGATGCGGTGACGAGGTCGGGTTCGGTATCGACGACGACCTCGTAGGTGGGGGCATTGTCGGCCAGTCGAGGAACCGCGGCGTTGGCGTCTGCGAGGTTGTCGCGGACCGGATCGGTCCAGGATGCGGTGCCCACCATCCGATCCTGCACACCGAGCGAGAGAAGGATTTCGGTGGAGTTCTGGTCGAGTGACACCACTCGCTGCGGGGCGGAGTCGAAGGTGACCGACTCGCCGCAGTTCTCGATCGTCAGCGGATACGACGTCCCTCCGTCGGTGGTCTCCGCGGTGGCGTCGGAGACCTCCTCGGATGCTCCGCAGGCGACGAGCGATCCGATCAGGGCGGCGGCGGCAGCGAGGGTGCCTGCGCGGCGAGGAACGTTGAGCACGTGGAATGTCCTTCGGGTTCAGACAGCAACGAGCCGCCGGGGATTGCCCGACGGCGGCACACACCGATGTGCGTATGAGCACAGGCTAACCTTTGTCTTGCGCCGATGGAAATCGTGGCATTCGATCGGGTCCGAAACGACGTGGTGGGCGGCATGCTCGTCCTATGGCCGACTTCAACCAGATGATCATCGACGAGTTCCGGAGCAACGGCGGACACGTGTCGACGGCAGGGTTCGGTGATGCGCTCGTCGTGCTGCACTCCATCGGAGCCAAGAGCGGTGAGATCCGGTTGAACCCACTCATGGCAGTTCCGGAGGACGACAGCTGGCTGATCGTGGGCTCGGCAGCCGGCTCACCGAAACATCCTGCGTGGGTGCACAACCTGCGTGCACACCCCGCCATCGACGTCGAGGTTCCCGGCGACGGTGCCGTCCGAACCATCGCGGTGACCGTGTCGGAACTCCCCGACGACGAGTGGGACGCGAACTGGCAGAAGTTCTTGGACGCGTCCGAGGGCTTCGCGAAATACGTCGAGACGGCGGAGGGTCGTCGGTTCCCGATCTTTCGGTTGACGCCGGCCTGACTCGATCGCGCCGGTGCGGGCGCGGTGCTGATGTCGATCGCCGCGCTCGCGAAGTGCTCGGTTAAACCCACTTCGCTCGCGGCACAGGGTCACGGCTGCGGAATCTTTGTCGACCTACAGGTGAACAGTCGGTGTGGTTGCGCTCGATTTCGGGGTGCCGGTCTCGGTGGACGCTGTGCCGCCGCGCAGCAGATCTGCTGCCGCACATGCCCGGGGGCACCGGAATTGTCGCGATAACCGTGGTTTCGCGGGTTTCGGATATCGGTTCGGGACCATCGGACCGGAAGGTGCCGAATGGCTTCTGTTGGTGCACAATGCTTGTCGAACTGCACTGCTCGACGACGGGGACGAGATATGCACATTGTCGTGGGAACCACGTGTGTCGCCACAGCGGCGGCTCTTCGTCGGTTCGTGTCGCAGGCGTCTGCGCCGTTCGTCGACAGCTCGCGAAACATGATCATCTGCCGAACGTGACCGGCACCGGCACCAGACAGCGTGCTTCCCCTCGGTCGACCCGCGAACAATCGTCGCGGACAATACTGCAACACAGAAGGATTCGACGTGGCCGCAACCGTGGAGCAAGCCTCCTATGTCTTTCGTGAGTGGCACAAGCGCATCGGGGATCGAGACGCGCCCGCTCTGTCCGAGTTGTACGCCGCAGGTGCGGTTCTCGAAAGCCCCTTGGTTCCGGTGCTGTTCGATCTGCGATCCGGAATAGTCGAAGGACGAATCGCACTCGACAGCTTTCTGCAGGAGACCACGCGCCGGCGATCCGACGAGAACGAATCGCCGTCGCCGGACCGCGTGGGCATCTACACGTTCGACGGGCACCGTCTGGTCTGGGAACACCCGCGCCAGACGGCGAACGGCGACAAACTCGATCTCGTCGAGATCGTGGAGCTCGACGGACCCCTCATCTCGAGACATCGAATCTATTGGGACTGGCACGGCATCGGGCGCATCGATCCCGCCGAACGACCTCGAGTCACTCGAAGGAAGCGAAGCGGCCAGAGCTGAGGGTGTCCCTCGTGACGGTGGCGGTGCCCGATTTCGAGGCAGTTCTCCATACACTGAAGCCCGTGACTCGGGTGAGCGGTTTCCACGGCTCCGATCGTGCTCGGCTTCTGGCCGGTGGGGCGATCGAGCTGCTGGCTACCGACGGTGTGCACGGACTGACTCACCGTCGTCTCGACAAGGCGCTCGGTATCCCTCCCGGCTCCACCTCGAATGTCTTTCGTCGTCGCATCGATCTGCTGCGGGCCGCTCTCGATGCGCTCGTCGAGCAGGAAATGGTGGTCGTGTACGACGCTCTGGGCGATCGTGAGCCAGGGCCGTGGAGTGTGGACACCGCTGCCGAAGTATTCGCGGATGTGGTCGACGCGTGGCTGCTGCCGGCCAATCGCACTCTGCTCGTCGCGCGCTACACGCTGATTCTCGAGTCCTCACGATCCGACGAATTGGCACCGTTGTTGACCGCCGCGCGCAGTCGCTTCACCGCATTGGCGGAATTGCTCTGTGCCGCAGCCGGTGTCGGTTCCGAGGAGGCCTCCATCGATCCGGCGATTCAGCTTGTGGCCTGGGCGGATGGTGTGCTGTTAGCACACGTCACCGCTGGGGTCCGGGCACCGACGCGTGCTGATGTCGCGCAGGGAGTTCGCAGGTTGCTCGGTCTCTGACGACAACGTCGCGCTCGGATTTCGAACCGCGTTGGATGTCGTTCCCGTACGGTATGCAGAAACTACGATCGTAGTTTTCCGTCGATTCGGACGGGGGCGAACGGCCGAGGGGTGGACGATGATCGAGGAACAGACGACTTTCACGGTGGACGGTATCGAAGTAGCCGCAGTGTTGACTTTGCCCGAAGGAGAGAACGCCATGCGGTGCCCGGCGGTGTTCACGGCTCCTGGGTTCGCCGGAGTGAAGGAAATGCTGATACCGAACTACAGCGCAGACCTGGCCGCAGGTGGGGTGGCATCGCTCGCATTCGACTACCCGGGGTTCGGCGCAAGCGGAGGCGACGTACGCCAGCACATCGACCTACCTCAGCAGTTGCGGTCCTTCCATGCCGCGCTCGACGTACTGGCGCGCGACCCACGGATCGATTCCGACCGAATTGCCGTGTGGGGTACCAGCATGTCGGGAGGGCATGCCATTGCTGTGGCCGCGGACGATCCGCGAGTGAAGGCGGTTGCCGCGATCATCCCGTTCATCCGCCTCACTCCCACCGGCAATCTCGAGCTCGCACCGGTCATCGTTCGGGATGCGCTACGACGTCTGTTCCGTAGGCCGGGATTGACCATTCCGGCGGCGGGACGGCCGGGTGAGGTGGCGACGATGAACTCGGACGGAGCCTACGAATGGTCACAGGAGATGGCGCGCGGAGCGGAGAACTACCGCAACGAGGTGACCGTCGCTTCGCTACCGGCCATGTTGCGGTGGTCGACGCGCAAGGCGGCAGCCCGACTCACCGTTCCGGTTCTCGCGATACTCGCCGAATCCGACACCATCACTCCGCCCTCGCGAGTGCGCACAGCGTTCGCTGACGTCGACACGGTCGAGTACGTGTCCTACCCCGAATCGCACTTCGAGCTGTTCACCGATCACGCTGACGCAGTTCGTAAGTCGACGGTGGAGTGGTTGGTCGACAAGATCGGAGAATGACTTGCGCCGCCTGACGTGATGGGTCTTTCAGTGCACGAGGGCCTGCTGTCGGCCGGCCACTCGGGCGGCAATGGCAGAAGCGAGATCGGCGACCTCCGCAGAGAGAGCGTCGGGGGTCTTGGTATCGGTTTCGTGCAGGAAAGTCGTCGACCCCACTGTGGCACCGCAGTATTCGACGATACCGCGTTCGATCTGCGTGCGGAATGCGTCGTACACGCCGTGGCGCTCGAAGCTGTCGGCGTCGTCGCCGGCAAGGGAGACCAGGTGGACGGTGAGTCGATCCAGCTTCTTGACGATGCCGTAGTCGGCAGTGAGATCGTAGGCCCACTCGCTGACGAAGACGCGATCGATCCACCCTTTCAGCAGTGCAGGCATGGACCACCAGTACATCGGGAAGACCAGAACCAGGTGATCGGCGCGGTCTATCCGTTCCTGTTCGGCAATCACGTCCGCAGGCGCGATGCCGTTGCCCCGAAACAGATTCAGGTCCTCACCGGCGAAACGTGGGTCGAAGTTCTCCGCGGCGAGATCGGCCGTCTCGACGGTGTCACCTGCAGTGCGGATTGCGTCGGTCACGGATCGGGCGACGTGGTGGGTCAGTGAGTCGGGGTCGGGATGGGAGACTACGACGAGTGCGGGCATGGCTGATTCCTTCTGCGAGGCGAAACGGCTATGTACCAACAGTAGGTTACTATTAGTACATAGCGCAAGGGGGTCTCCGATGGCGCGGACGCGATTGTCTCGATCCGACCGATACGACCAGTTGGTCGAGGTCTCGTGGGCGCTCGTGCGAGCGGAGGGGGCCGACGCTCTGACGCTGGGCCGACTCGCCGAACATGCCGGCGTCGCAAAACCCGTGGTGTACAGCCACTTCGCCTCGCGTGCAGAACTGTTGGCCGCACTGTTCACAGAATTCGACGACCGGCAAACGGTCATGCTCGAGGAATCTCTGCGCTCCGCGCCCGACTCGTTGAACGGATCCGCGCAGGCCATCGCCGACTCGTACGTCGGCTGCGCGTTGGCGCAGGGTCGTGAGCTGACGGGTGTGCTGGCGGCACTGGAGGGCTCGCCCGAACTCGAACAGGTCAAGAGAACGGCCGAACGGGCGTACTCCGAACGATGCCGGTCGATTCTCGAGCCGTACAGCGGATCAGGGGGTATCTCGGCACCGTCGTTCACTGCGATCTTCGGTGCAGCGGAGGCTCTCTCTCAGGCGGCGGTATCCGGCACTCTCGCACCGGAGGACGCGACGGGGGAACTTGCTCGACTGATCGTCGCTGCGGTCGGCAAGGACTGACCCCGACCCGAGCGGAGGGCCGCTACACGGCGGGGAATCGGTTGCGCAACGCATCGAGCTGGCGGTGCAGCTCGTAGAGCGACTGCTTCTGAGTCTGCGCCTCGTCGCTGTGCCACACGTGGCTGCGGGAATCGCCGACGCGCAGGGCTTTGCGGGCGAGTTGCTCGGAGTCCTCGACGCGACTCGACGCGGCCGCGATCTCGGCGGTCAGCATGTCGGCGAACACCCTCGCCTGAGCCGCGTCCGAATTCTCTGCCATGTGCGACCACTCTCGATCTCGCGGCTCGACCGTTGATCGTTCGAGTACCGATGATCAGGATAACCAACTGTAAAAAGACCGCTGGACCGGCTTTGGTGTAACGGGAGCGTCGCTGCCGTGCCCGAACTACTACTCGGTGTAGTCGGTAGTAAGCTCCCGTCCATGTCCGAGCCGACGGAAGGATTCGCGCCTCTGCGCGGTGCCTCCGTGGGCGGACTCTCGGCGCTGGTCACCGCCTGGGCGCACACCGTCGGCGGCGGGATGGCCCCGTCCGATGCGGCGATCGTGCTGCTGGCGCTGGTGTGCTCGGCCGTCGGATACGCAACCGCGGTGGCACCGACGGGGGCTGCACCGCGCACTCGACTGCTGGTCGTTCTCGCTGCGGCCCAGTCGATCGGCCATCTACTGCTCACCGTCGTCGACAGTCACCATCACGGTCCCATGATCACCGAGCAGATGTTCGCGGCCCACGTGGTCGCCATCCTGGTCGGTGCCCTGGCCATCAGGGGTGCAGAACTCGGCATCCGACGCGCGGTGACCTCGCTGGGCAGGGCTCTCCCACTACTGGCCGCCCTCGTCGTCGACGACAAGCGCATCGCCCCGCCACTGCCGGTGTACCGGATTCCGGGATCACCGCGACTTCTCGACCTTTCTGGCTGCGGAAACCGCGGGCCACCGGCTCGAACTGCCTGAGCACAACCCACCGTCACACCCTCCCTGCTCGTCAGGCGTCGGGTAGTGCGTTGTTGCCGCATTCGATCCTGTACTTCGCACTGTCGTCGATTCGCGCCGTCCGCGCACGGCTCGATCCGTCGTGCGATGCCATCTCGCGCACATCCGCGCGCCCAGTCATGTCTTCACGAAAGAAGTCCTCGTGTCCACACCGGAAATGGAACGCGTCGCCGATCCTTCCCCGCCCACCCGTCCGACCAGCCCCCGCAGTTGGCGTCCGCTGATCCTGCGGCTGCACTTCTATGCGGGCATCCTCGTCGCACCGTTCATCCTGATCGCCACCATCAGCGGCGGGCTGTACGCCGTCGCACCGACCATCGAACAACTCCTGTATCGGGACTACCTGCACGTCGACCCCACCGGCCCGGCCGTACCGGTGGCGGATCAGATCCGAGCTGCGCAGGCAGAACAACCCGACCTCACCGTCGCCGCAGTGCGACCGGCCACCGACCCCGGCGACACCACCCGGGTGATGTTCACCGACCCCTCCCTCGGTGAATCGAAGCGGCTGGCCGTCTTCGTCGATCCCTCGACCGCGACGTCCGTGGGCGAGTCGACGGTGTACGGCTCCTCCGGCGCGTTACCTCTACGCACCTGGATTTCCGAACTCCACCGCCACCTGCACCTGGGTGAGCCCGGTCGGCTCTACAGCGAACTCGCCGCATCGTGGCTGTGGGTGATCGCGCTCGGCGGGCTCTACCTGTGGGTCGAGCGCTACCGGCGCAACCGCGACAAAACCAGGCTGCTGACCTTCGATCGAAAATCCAAAGGCCGCAACAGGTCTTTGAACTGGCATGGTGTGGCGGGCATCTGGATCGCCGTCGGTCTGGTATTTCTCTCCGCCACCGGACTCACGTGGTCCACCTACGCGGGGGAGAACGTCACCGAGCTGCGTTCGGCATTGAGCTGGACCACACCCGCCATCACCGAGACCATCGGCTCTTCCGACGCCGCGACGCCCGATCATTCCGGTCACGGCGGGCATTCGATGGACATGGCGGCCGACGCGTCGACGACGAACAGCAAAGTCGGACGCATCGATTCGGTCCTCGACATCGCGAAGGCCAACGGTATCGACGGGGCCGTGGAGGCGTCGATCCCAGCGTCGGACGACGCAGCGTTCGTCGTCGCCGAAACCCGTCAGCCCTGGCTGATGTCGAACAATTCCATCTCGATCGACGGCAGCACCGGCACGGTTGTCGACACCCTGTACTTCTCCGACTGGCCGCTCGCGGCCAAGCTGGCTGCCTGGGGTATTCAACTGCACATGGGAACGCTGTTCGGTGTGGCCAATCAGCTGGCCCTGCTCGCACTTTCAGTTGCGCTGGCATCGGTCATCGTGCGCGGCTACATGATGTGGTGGAAGCGCCGGCCCACCAAGGCAACCGGTCTCACTGCGGGCCGGCCACCTCTGCGCGGCGGTCTTCGCCGTATCTCGCCGATCTCCGTCGCCGTCTTGGCGGTCGTCGCCGTCGCAGTCGGCTGGTTCGTCCCACTCCTCGGGCTGAGCCTGGTGGCCTTCCTCGCTGTCGACGTCGTGCTCGGCTCGATTCGTCGAGCTCGGACCAGAGCCGCCAATTCCGCTGCTTCCCAACATGAAAGCGAACTCGCATGAATATCACCCGTCGCACCTCGACGCTGGTGACCGCGCTGTCGGTCACCGGCCTGATGCTCACCGGATGCTCGAGCACCCAGCCGGCCGCCGCGGCGAAGGAGTCCGATTCCGTCGTCGTTCGCGAACAATGGGTCAAAGCCGCCGACTCCGGTATGACCGCGGCGTTCGCCGAATTGCAGAACAGCGGCGACGCCGACGTGCACGTGGTCGGTGCATCGTCACCGGCATCGAGCCGAACGGAATTGCACGAGATGGCAACCGGGGACGACGGAGCGATGGTGATGCGGCCCAAGGAGGGCGGCTTCGTCATTCCGGCGGGCGGCACGCACGTGCTCGCCGCGGGCGGCGACCACCTGATGCTCATGGACGTCACATCTCCGCTGACGCCAGGAGCCGACGCAGAGTTCACCCTCGAGTTCGAGGATGCGTCGACTGCGACGTTCACCGCCCAGGTCAGGGACTTCTCCGGGGCCCAGGAGAACTACGAGCCCGGCACCATGGGCATGAACACGGACGGGTCGGCGACCCCTGCGCCGACGCACGGTGGCTGAGAACGAGAACCGGTCCCCACGCTCGCTGAGCCGGCGACGCCTCCTCGGTGGAGGCGTCGCCGCGCTCGGCGTCGCGGGCGTGGGAGCAGCGACCGGTTACGGAGTCTTCGGCAACCATGCGGCCGAGACGACCACCGGAGCCGACACGGTGCCGTGGCGCGGCATTCATCAAGCCGGGATCGATACCGTTCCGCCGCAGGCACACTCGACGTTCGTCGGTCTGAATCTGCAGGATCGTGTCGGACGCGACGAGCTGATCGGGATTCTGAAGGTCTGGACCGAGGACATCGGACGGCTCACTGCCGGCGCACCCGCGCTGGCCGATACCGAGGCGGAATTGGCACTTCGGCCGGCGCGTCTGACGGTGACGGTCGGACTCGGCCCCGGTGTGTTCGATGCGATCGGTCTGCCGGATCGGCGCCCAACGTGGCTGGCGCCGCTTCCTGCGTTCGGAATCGACCGTCTGGAACCGGGATTCACCGGTGGAGATCTGTTGCTGCAGGTGTGCTCGGACGATCCTGTGACCGTTGCGCACGCAGTGCGGGTACTCACCAAGAATGTTCGATCGTTGGTGACGATCGCCTGGATGCAGCGCGGGTTCCGCCGTTCGCGGGGAACCGAGGAATCGGGCAACACGATGCGCAATCTGATGGGCCAGGTCGACGGCACGGTCAATCCGGCGGCCGGAAGTACGGACTTCGACGGTCTGGTCTGGGACGACGGCAGCGATCAGCCCTGGATGCAGCACGGAACGTCGATGGTGTTGCGGCGCATTCGAATCGAGATGGATACCTGGGACGAATTGGACCGACCCGGCCGCGAGTTGTCGGTGGGGCGAACTCTCGACACCGGTGCGCCGTTGACCGGAACCGACGAGTTCGACGAGGCCGATTTCGACGTGACCGATCGATTCGGCATTCCGGTCATCCCACCGTCCTCGCACATCGCTCGGGCGCGGCACACTCACGACGGCGAGCGAATCTTCCGGCGGGCGTACAACTACGACGACCCACCTGCTCCCGGCTCGGTGTCGAACTCCGGGCTGCTGTTCGCAAGCTATCAGCGCGATGTGCTCACCCAGTTCCTCCCGATTCAGCGGCGCCTCGCCGAATTCGATGCGCTCAACGAATGGACGACACCCATCGGGTCCGCGGTGTTCGCCGTGCTGCCGGGAGTGGTCGACGACGGCTATCTGGGCCGGAGCCTGCTCGAGTGACGGCCCGACACACGGGTGCGCTCAGAAAGAGGTCGCCAGGGCGACGCCGAGCGCGGTCAATGTGTCGACGAACTCCACTTCGGTGAAGTCCAGATCGCCGCGAAGCCACCGGTCGAGTAGCTCGGTCGTGCCTGCCACCATCAGGACGGTCGCTGCCTCGGCCCGTGGGTTCGCGGGGTCGGCGTCGAGCACTGCTCGCATCAGCAGTGGTGTGAACGTGTCGACCATCTGTCGGCGTCGGGCCTCGAGTGCGGGATTGGCCGACGCCGAGGTGTACAGCAGGGACGACCGTGGATCGGAGGTGAGCGCGCGCACCAGAACGGCTGCAGTCTGGGCGACGCGGTCCGAGGTCGACCCCTGTTCCTGCACAATCTCTTCGAGAGCAGTTCCCACGGTGTCGATCACGTCGTCGAGAGCGCTCACCAGAATGGCGTCGCGGTCTCCGAAACTTTCGTAGAAGTACCTCTTGGACAGGCCGGCGCGCGCACAGATGCCGTCGACCGTGACGGCGGCGACACCGGACTCCGCAACCACGTCGAGGCAGGCGTCGAGCAGTTTCTCGCGGCGCTCGCGGCGACGTTTGTCTGCGGCGACACCTCGGTAGGGGCGAACGACCGGCGGCATGACTACATCTTGACACGGGGGTGTGCCCAGTAGTGTCGCGAGCCGAACAGTGAGGTGAGGCGAAAACGGGGGTGTCGGCGCTAGACGAGCGTCGGCGCGTTGTCCACGTTGGACAACGCCAGACCCATGCTGGTGGTCATGCCGATCCCGGTCGTGACGGTGACGATGTGCACACGGTCGATGGGCTCTTCCAAGGGGTTCCGAACCCGGTGCGGAGCAGTACGTTCCCTGCCATCGCTCGACGACGTCGATGCGGTCGACTCCGAACAGCGTTCTCGCTTCGCCGAGCAACACCTCGAAACCGTCTTCGCTCTGGAACGGCGAGGTGGTGATCTCGCGAACGTGGGTGTCGCCCAACAGGATCGACCCGTCCGGTTGTGGGGTGTACATCTGGTGCAGGCCGAGTTCGACGTAGTCGGGATACTCGGCCTGCAGGCGGGCAGCGACGTCTGCAACGGCGGGCAGGTTCTCGAAGCCCGAGTACCTCAGCAGCGACCAGCCGGTGAACAGCGGCGAGGGAAGCGATGCACGCAGCGGCATGGTGGCTCGCATCATGTGCAGTCGGCACCGCACCAGTCCGCCGCGTTCGGCGCTCTCGGGAAACAGGCGATCGATGTCGTGGTTGACGGTGACGAACGTGGCACCGGCATGCAGGTCGCCGCGGGAGGTGCGAACGATTCCCGGCGCGAACGACGTTGCAGCGGTGCGCCAGTGGAAGTCCACCCCGGAATCGGCGAGCCAGCGTGCGACGGCCGGAGCGGCGGAGCGCGGGTCCACCTGGACGTCCAGAGGCAGGTACATGCCGCCGACCACATCGGTGTCGGCAAGGGGGAGTCGGTTCAGTACCTCGCTGCGGTCCAGCAGCTGTACCTGATCCTCGCCCCGTAGTTCGGCGAACTGCTCGAGCACCGCGAGCTCGTCCTCGTGCCGGGCGACGCAGTGCGTTCCCGATTCCGCTGCCCAGAAGTCGGCTCTTCGGGCGAGGTCGAGCCAGTGACTGCGGCCTGCTCGCGCGTACTCGAGTGCGGTCCCGGATTGCGCTGTGATGCAGGCGTGTCCGAAGTTCTGGACGGAGGCACCTGCGACACGATCGGCATGATCGATCACAGCCACGGTGAGTCCGCGCCGATGGGCGTGATACGCGTGTGCGAGGCCGACGATCCCGGCCCCGACGACCACGACGTCGTACGTCGATGTCATACGGAAAGTCTTTCTGCTGAGGTCATGTCAGGCGTCCATGACGGCGGTGAAGGTCATCCGGTCTCCGCGATAGAGCGACCGTCGGTGTTCGATGGGAACACCGTCCGTGTCGTAGGAGACACGGCCGAGCAGAAACATCGGTGTCCGAGTGTCGACGGTGAGCAGTGCGGCTTCCCTGGCATCGGGGAGGACGGTTTCGATGGTGTCGACAACGCGCCCGAACGTGACTCCCCGGGCTGCCAATTCGGCATAGAGAGACGTTCGGTGATCGAAACTGTCCTGTAGCCCCGGGATTCGATAGGCGGGAATGCGGGTCGTTTCCAGTCCGACTCGCACGTCGCCGGTGGTGAAGACGCGTTCGAGTTGCACCACCTCCGAACCGATCTCGATCGCGAGGAGTTCCGCCAGCACGTCGTCTGCTCGGAACACTTCCCAGCCGACCAGAATTCGAGTGGCGCTCATGCCCTTCTCGCGCGCGGCCTCGGTGTAGGAGCCGATCGCCAACGGCAGCACCACTTTGGGTTCGGCCACCACCGTCGCCCGGCCGCGACGTTCGATTCGACCGGCTACCAACAGTTCTCGGATGGCTTGACGCAGTGTCTCGCGGGACACGTCGTATCGATCGGCGAGATCGCGCTCGGACGGAAACGCGTCGCCCGCAGACATTCCGTCGAGCATCGCGTCGAGGCTTCTGCGGACGATCTGATGCTTGAGTACGCGAGGTTCGGTGTCCACGGCCATGGACCAACCATAGCATCAATTGGTCTAGACCTAATTGTCGTGCGACGTTCACGGTCCGTTCACTCACGTTCCACGTAATGGTCTATACCAAACGGCAGTCTCTTCCCCATGCCGAACTCCACCAGCCCGAACATCAGCACCCCCGTCGAGCTCGTCGTCCTCGACATGGCCGGAACCACTGTCACCGACGACGGTCTGGTACTGGAATCGTTCGATGCCGCAGCCACCGCCGTCGGACTTGCCGACGCCGGTCCGGAACGCGACGACGCCCGCCGCTATGTGCTCGACACGATGGGTCGGTCCAAGATCGAGGTGTTCCGCGCACTGTTCGGAACAGAGGACCGCGCTCAGGCTGCCAACCGCGCCTTCGAATCGGCCTACGACGCCCGCATCGACGCCGGGGTCTCACCTGTACCCGGTGCGGCCCAGGCGATCACGAAGCTTCGCGAATCCGGAATCACCGTCGTCCTGACGACCGGATTCTCGGCACCCACCCAGAATCGCATCATCGACGCGCTCGGCTGGCGGGATCTGCCCGACGCATTCCTCGCACCCGGGAGTGCCGGTCGTGGCCGTCCGCACCCCGATCTCGTGCTCTCGGCCGCCCTGCTCGCCGAGGTGACCGACATTTCCGCGGTCGCCGTCGTCGGTGACACGTCGAGCGACATCCTGTCCGGTCGCCGAGCCGGCGCATCGCTGTTGGTCGGCGTGCTCACCGGAGCTCATTCCGAGAACCAGCTGCTCGAAGCAGGTGCCACCCACGTGCTCGACAGCGTCGCCGACCTTCCCCCCATCGTTCTGCCCTGAACAGCTCTGCCCTGAACAGCTCTGCCCTGAACAGCTCTGCCCTGAACATCCACCACACCCCGAACGGACATCACGCCATGACCACCATCTCTCGCCGTCGTGCCGGAACCGCCGCGGCCGTGCTCTCTGCCGCGGCTCTCGTCGCAGCCGGTTGTTCGAGCTCATCCGAGGGAGCAACCACCGAGCAGGGATTCCCCGAAACCATCACGCTCGCAGCCATTCCCGCCGAGAACTCCACAGACCTGAAAGCCAGCTACGACCCCGTCATCGAGCGGCTGGAGAACGAGACCGGAGCGAGCGTCGAGTTCATCCAGGCCTCGGACTACGCCGGCGTGGTCGAGGGCCTGATCGCAGGCAACGTCGACATCGCGTTCTTCGGCCCCTTCGCGTACGTCGTCGCAGGCATCAACGGTGCGGAGATGACACCGCTGGGTGCCGTCGTCCAGGACGAGGGAACTCCTCCCGGCTACCAGTCGTACGGAATCGCTCGTTCGGACAATGCCTCGGTGAACGGTCTCGCCGACTACGCAGGCAAGAAGGTCTGCTTCGTCGACCCGAGCTCCACCTCCGGATTCCTCTACCCGACAGCGGGACTCATCGAGGACAACGTCATTTCCTCCGGTTCCGAGGCCGACATCTCCGCCGCGATGACCCCGATCTACGCCGGCGGACACGATGCATCGGCGCTGGCCGTCAAGGCCGGAGACTGCGACGCCGGATTCGCGTTCGACACCATGGTCGACCGCACGATGATCGACAACGGTGAACTTGCACCCGGTGAGCTCAAGACGGTGTGGAAGTCCGAGATGATCGCCGGATCGCTCTTCGCAGCCACAACGATCTCGGTGCCGACGCCATTGCCAAGCTCCAGGACGTCTTCAGCGACGGCATGAACTCGGATGCCTTTGTGGCCGACGGCATCTGTGCCGAGGAATGCCGCATCACCGACGAGGACGCCTGGGGCGTCGTTCCCGCCCAGGACAGCGATTACGACGGCGTGCGCCACGTATGCGAGGTCACCGGCTCCGAGAAGTGCCAGGGCTGATGATGTCCGCACCGATGGACCGGGGCGACGTGGTGGTCAGTGTTCGCAACGTCACCAAGACATTCGGATCCACCACAGCGCTCGAGAACGTGAATCTCGATGTGCATCACAGTGAGATGTTGGTTCTGCTCGGGCTTTCCGGCTCCGGGAAGTCGACGCTGTTGCGGTGCATCAACGGCTTGCAGCCCGTGACGTCGGGGAGCGTGACTGCACTCGACATCCGGGTCGATCTGGCGAACCGCCGCCGTGTGCGCGAGCTACGCCGAGATGTCGGCTTCGTCTTTCAGCACTTCAATCTCGTGGGCCGGCTGAGTTGCCTCGAGAACGTACTCGTGGGAGGCATCGGCCGACTGTCGATTCCGCGCTACGGCGCACTCACCTACCCGAAAGCGATGCGAGAGGAAGCCCGCGCGTGCCTCGACCGAGTCGGGTTGGCGGACTTCGCCGAACGGCGCGCCGACACGCTGTCGGGTGGACAGCAGCAACGGGTGGCGATCGCACGCACCCTGATGCAGCGTCCGCGGATCGTCCTCGCGGACGAACCCGTCGCCTCGCTCGACCCCGAGAACGCGGGCGTGGTGATGGATCTGTTGCAGCGAGTGTCCAGCGAGGAGAAACTGACCGTGGTGTGCACGTTGCATCAGGTCGATCTCGCCCTCGGCTGGGCCCATCGCCTCGTGGGTCTCCGAGACGGTCGGGTGGTGCTCGATCGCCCCGCCGCCGGTCTCCAGCGTGATGACATCATGCCGATCTATCAACGGATCGCGCCCGACCCCGGGAGCATGACCACGGTGGCACCGACATGACCGTCACCGTCGAACCGAAGCCCACGAACACTGCAGGGCAGAAGGATCCGCAGCGGCGCCGATGGCTGTTCCCGGCACTGGGTGTCGTCGCGCTCGTTCTCACCGTGCTCTCGGCGGGCTACATCGACTTCGCGCCGACGACCTTGATCGACGGTCTCGAGGATGTGGGCAACCTGCTCGAGCGGATGCTGCCGCCGCGTGTCGACGACACCGGAAGGATCGCCTCCCTCGCGCTCGACACCTTGCTCATGGCAGTGCTGGGCACCGTGCTCGCAGCGGTCGTCTCGGTACCGCTGGCGTTCCTCGCGGCACGGAACACCTCGCCCCACCCGGCCCTGTACGGCATCGCGCGCGCCGTCATCACCTTCTGCCGGGCGATGCCGGATCTGCTGTTCGCGGTGCTGTTCGTCCGGGCGTTGGGAATCGGTGTGCTGCCCGGCATCCTGGCTCTGGCACTACATTCCATCGGCATGCTCGGCAAACTGTTCGCCGACGCCATCGAAGAGACCGATGTCGGACCGCGAGAGGCGCTCCGTGCAGCTGGAGCCGGCTACTACCGGGAGATGATCAATGCCGTTGTTCCGCAGGTGGTTCCGGCGTGGATCGGCGCTTTCGTCTATCGAATCGACATCAATCTGCGCATGTCGGTCGTGCTCGGCTTCGTCGGGGCAGGCGGCATCGGTTTTGCCCTGCAGGACGCTCTCCGCGGACTGATCTACCCGCGTGCTCTCGGAATCGTGTTGGTGATCCTGGTGATCATCGCCGCAATGGAATTTGTAGCGATGGCTCTGCGCCGCATGCTGCTGGTCCCGTCCGCGGCCGGCCCGCAGCGCGATCGACTGATGCGCATCGGGGCGTCGGCTGTGCTCTTGTTCGCGATCGTGGCGTCGTTCGTGGTTCTCGAATTGGATCCGCGCTCGCTGCTGACCTGGATCGGGCCGTCGATCGAGGTGTTCGGTCGAATGGTCCCACCGGATTTCTCCGCGCTGGGATCGGACCTGTTCGACGCCGCCGTACAGACCGTCGCCATCGGAGTCGTGGCCACCGCAATCGGTATCGTGCTGTCGATTCCCGTCGGAGTTCTGGCTGCGCGCAACGCAACTCCGCATCCCGCGGTGTATTGGGTTGCGCGATCCTGGATTGTGTTGGTTCGGGCTGTGCCCGAACTCATCCTCGCCGTCGTGTTCGTCGCAGCGCTCGGATTGGGTCCGGTGGCGGGAACCTGCGCACTGGCCATCGGATCCGTCGGATTTCTTGGCAAACTCGTGGCGGACGCGATCGAGGAGATCGATCCCGGTCCCCTCGAAGCGGTGGCGTCGGTGGGTGGCGGTTGGTGGAACAGGACATTGAGTGCCGTTGTTCCTCAGGCCATTCCATCGATGGTCGGTTCGAGCTTGTATCTGCTCGACGTGAACATTCGTACCTCGACCATTCTCGGGATCGTCGGTGCGGGCGGTATCGGCTTCCTGCTCTTCGAGTCGATTCGTACCCTGAACTTCGACGTCGCCGGTGCGATCGTTCTCGTCATCTTCGTCGTCGTGTACATCGTGGAAAGGGTCTCAGGATGGATCAGATCACTGTTGGTCTGACACCGGCCGCCGTCTGGACGGGGAGCGGGATCGAGATGTGGGACATCGAGATTCCCGCCCTCGAGTCGGGTGATCTGCTGGTGCGCGTCGATCTCGCCACGGTGTGCGGGAGCGATCTGCACACGGTGTCCGGTCGACGGCACGGAGCGTGCCCGTCGGTACTCGGGCACGAGGCCGTCGGTCGCGTCGTGGCCGCCGGTGATGCCACATCCCCAGCGGCGGTCGGGGATCGGATCGTGTGGTCGGTGACCGTGCCCTGCGGCCGATGCAGTCGATGCGTCCGCGGGTTCACGGCCAAGTGCTCGTCCGTGCGCAAGGTGGGGCACGAATCTGCCGAGAGTCCATGGGTTCTCAGCGGCTCCTACGCCCGACACATCGTGCTTCCTCGCGGTACCGCAGTTGCCCGGGTTCCCGACACCATGCCCGACGCCGTCGCCGCACCGGCAGCGTGTGCGACGGCGACGGTCATGGCGGCTCTTGACGCAGCGGGTGCTATGAACGGCCGACGAGTACTGATCGTCGGGGCCGGAATGCTGGGGGTCACCGCCGCCGCAGCGGCATGCGAGCGAGGGGCATCGGTGACGGTCGTCGATCGAGACCCGGAGCGACAGAGACAATCTCGTGCATTCGGGGCCGGTGAGGACGACGGTGCACGAACAGATGTGGCAATCGACTTCTCCGGATCGTCGGCGGCCGTGCAGTCGGCGTTGGGGCGACTCGACGTCGGTGGGCGGCTCGTGCTTGCCGGATCCGTCGCGCCGGGTCCGCCGATCACCGTCGACCCGGAAGCAGTGGTCCGGAACTGGCTGACCATCACCGGCATCCACAACTACGAGCCGCGGCACCTCCATCAGGCCGTTGCCTTCCTACGCGACACCGGCGCGAAGTATCCGTGGGAATCCCTCGTCGAGGCACCGGTGCCGTTGGCCGAACTCGCGTCGGTGTTGCGGCCGACGCCGTCGGGAATTCTCCGATCCTCGGTCGCGCCGTAGGTTCTGGGTCTGTCCACCAGCTCTGTCGTGCCCACGCCGGCCGGGGCGTGTCGCCGACGGCGTCGCTCTCGACATAGCGAGCGACGATCACATCCGGCCGATGCGGGCCCGGTGTTCGGATTGCGTTTCGTTCGAGCGGGATACCCGGAGGTCATGCCCGAAGGTGACACCGTGTTCGTATTGGCCGCGAGGTTGCGTCGGGCATTGGACGGCACATCGTTGCGGGCCGGAAGGCTGCAGGTGCCCGCGCATGCAGTCGAGAATCTGGCCGGGCGAACCGTCGTCGCACACCGGACCCACGGCAAACATCTGCTGACCGATTTCGACGACGACACGACGCTGCACACGCATCTGCGGATGAGCGGATCGTGGACGGTGGTGCGGGCCGGTCGCTCGATTCCGCAGCGTGTCCGACCCGACGTGCGGGTGCGGCTCGCCGCGGTCGACGGGCCCACCGCCTACGGAATTCTGCTACCGGTCGTCGATTACGGATACACACCGGACATGAACGCGCTGATCGCACATCTGGGACCGGACCCACTGCACTCGAAGTTCGACGCAGACCGAGCGGTTGCCAACATTGCCGCTCAGGGAACGCGGCCGATCATCGCGACGCTGCTGGACCAGAGGGTGATCGCCGGGCCGGGAAATCTATGGGCGAACGAGCTCTGCTTTCTGCGCGGGCTGTGGCCGTGGACTCCGTCGACCGCCGTCGACGCCCAGCGGTTGGTCGCGTTGCTCGAACGAGCGATGCGTCACTCGGCGACGGTCCCGGGTGCGATGCAGGTGACCACCGGGGACACTCGCCGGGGCCGCACGCATTGGGTCGCCGGTCGAGCCGGGAAGCCGTGCCTGCGGTGCGGAACATCGATTCGGGTGGTAGCAGAAGTGAACGGTGACCCGGACAGGCGTCGAACGTGGTGGTGTCCGAGCTGTCAACCGGAGCAATAGCGACGGGCGGTCGATCGCTGTTGTCTCAACGAGATAACCGCCCGCGGGTATCGCGTGTCGCCTGCCGGTACCACTGACAGCCATTCCTCGCGAGCGGCGAATCGAAACCCCGTCGTCTCGTCAGAAGGTCGAGTCCGTCGGATGATCGGTCTCCACCAGATCACGGGCCACGAGGTGCAGAGGGAGGTTCTGTTGCTGTGACAGCTTGGCCAACAGCTCGAAGGCCTGCACCGCGTCGAGGTCGTAGCGTTCCATGATCATGCCCTTGGCCTGACCGATGATGTCTCGACTGGCCAGACCGGTTCGGAACTGCTCGTGGTCACGGGCGCTGAGCATCGCGATGGCAGCGTGGGCAGAAAGCGCTTCACCGATGGTCACCGCGTCGGCGTGGAATGCGCCGGGTCGGTCGCTGTAGAGCACGAGCGCACCGAGGTCGTCGGCGTTGCTGTAGAGCTGGAACGCAGCAAGTGATTTGAAACCCTCTTCGACGGCGGTGGCAGCGAATCGAGGCCACCGATCCTCGTCGGTCAGATCGGCGGCGACGACGACGTCGAAGTGATGAACCTCGGTGGAAATGGGTCCTTCGCCGAGCTCGTACTGCAGGCGACACAGCTTCTCCGCAACCGGATCGGTGGACGCGACCACCGTCCGCTCGCCCTTTTTCACCGTGGTGATGCATCCGGTGACTGCACCCGGGATCATCGTGATGGCAGTACGCAGAATCGCATCGAGTGTCTGCGGCATCGAGCGCCGAGTCTCACGCAAGGATCGGGCGAATTCGGCCAAGCTCGAGGCGTCCGCCGATGCGGCTGTGTTGTCTTCGATAGAAGAGTGCGGCATGCACACAGTCCTCTCGCATGGGACCCCTGCCGACTTCGTCGCAGAGATCCGAGATCATGCGCCTTCTGCTGGACGCTCGATTCGGCCGACGGTGTCGGCTCCGTGCATTTTATACGCTGCCTTCGGGACGGTTGTACGTAGAACCGTCGAGCATCGGCGGCGGCACCCGAAAACGCAGCGAGGGCCGCCGATCCGCAGATCGACGGCCCTCGCGGGTGCGACTTACTTGAAGGTGTCCTTGATGTTCTCGCCGACCTTCTTCACGCCTGCCGAACCCTGGTCCTTCTTGCCCTCGGCCTCGAGGTCCTTGTTGTCGGTGGCGTCGCCCACAACTTCCTTGGCCTTGCCGATGGCGTCTTCTGCTGCGTTCTTGGCCTTGTCGATGAAGCTCATGTGAGTCCCTTTCTCGTTTCGTGCGGTGTCAGTAGTTGGTCGATGCTCGAACCGGAAAGCGCACGCCGAACCTATGAGATCTGGGTCACATCGAACGCCGCGCTCGGTCGACGTTTCGAGGAGCGGCACGGCGGATACATTCGAGCGATGATGGTCGGCAAGGTGGACAGCTTTCAGCGCAGGCACCCGTCAGCGGGTTTCCCGCTCGCAGTTCTGTACAAGTTCCTCGACGATCGAGGTGGATATCTCGCGGCTCTCATCGCGTACTACTCGTTTCTCTCGTTGTTCCCGTTGCTGCTGCTCTTCACCACCGTGTTGGGAATCGTGCTGGCCGGCGACCCCGAATTGCAGAGTCGAATCATCGATTCCGCGATGAGCCAGATCCCGGTCATCGGTGACCAACTCGGTCAGCCGGACCGCCTCAGCGGCGGAACGACCGCCATCGTCATCGGCGTGGTGGGGTCGTTGTACGGCGGACTCGGAGTGTCACTTGCCGCGCAGTACGCGATGAACACCGCGTGGTCCGTCCCGCGAAACGAACAACCGGATCCGATCAAGGGACGCCTGCGAGGGCTGTTGCTGCTGAGCACCGTCGGCACGGCGATCATCGGACTGACCGTTCTCAACGGAGTCGCGTCCTCGGGTGTGTTCGGTTTTGCCGGCGGTGCGTTGGCGCTTGTCGGGGCCGTCGTCGTCAACGTCGTGGTCTTCACCGCCGCATTCCGTATCGGCACCGCCCGAGCCCTGACCGTGCGTGAGGTGCTGCCCGGCGCTGCGATCGCCGCGGTGATCTGGCAGGCACTGCAATCGTTCGGCGGGATCTACATTCGCTATGTCGTCGGCAACGCCAGCGCCAGCAACGGAATCTTTGCGATCGTCCTCGGCCTGCTCGGCTTTCTCTACGTCTCGTCGGTGCTCATCGTGCTGTGTATCGAAATCAATGCCGTGCGTGTCGACCACCTGCACCCACGGGCGCTGTTGACGCCGTTCACCGACAACGTCGAACTCACCGAGGGTGACAAGAACTCCTACACCGGACAGGCAGAAGCGCAGCGCAACAAAGGATTCCAGGACATCACGGTCACCTACGACGAGCCGGATTCGGTGACCGGGGAAGACGCGCCGACCAAGTGACCCGTGTGTCCACTATTTCTGCTCGCGAGCGGGATCCCGTGTTCGGATGCGAATCGTGGTCACTCCTGGCGGCTCGAAATTTCTGACATGCATGGGAAAAATAATGCGTCAGTGCTAAAGTTGGGATCATGCCATCGCCCAAGGCGGACCGTCCCGAACCCACATTCATTCAGAACGCCCGTCGCGAACAGCTGATCCAATGCGCTGTCGATGTCATCGCGGAAGCGGGGGCGGAGAAGGCGTCGTTCGTCCGCATCGCCGAGCGCGCCGGAATCAGTCGCGGCGTCATCTCCTACCATTTCGGCACCCGCGAGGAACTCCTCGATGGCGTCGTCCAGCTCGTCTACGCACTCGGTGAACAGGAGGTCGGACCTCTCGTTCGTGCGGCAGGTTCGAGTCGAGAAGCGTTGCTGGAGTTCATCGGCGGCAGCGTCATGTTCTACGCTGCCTACCCTCGGCACATGAAGGCACTGTCGGCAATCTTCGCCACAGCTCCCGCTCGCGGTGAACGATCCGAGCACGGAGCCGAGATGCTCGAAGTCCACGGCCTTCTCGAGTCGGGGCAGCGGACTGGTGAGTTCCGGTCCTTCGACACCCGGATCATGGCCATGACGATTCGCGCTGCTCTCGACGCGGCCGTGTGGCAAGTAGGAGCTGGCGACGATGCGGTGAAGCTGGCCGACGAGCTGCGTCGAACATTCGATGCCGCAACACGATCGGACGGCCGATGAGGAAGTTGCCGGTCGCCCTCGCTACCGTGCTCCTGGTACTCGCCGGGTGCGCATCTACCTCGGATCCATCCGACAGCGCGCCCCTCGACGTCGCCACGACCACAGCTACCGTGCACGGGGTTGCTGCGCAGAACACGCGGCAATTTCTCGGCATCAGGTATGCGGAGCCTCCGGTCGGTGATCTGAGATGGTCACCTCCACAACCGCTTCCGGCATCCGACGACGATGCCGACGCCACTGCGCCGGGTTCGCAGTGTCCGCAGAGCTCGGCCGAGTCCGGTGGAACACCGACGACGGACGAAGATTGCCTCTTCCTCAATGTGACGACGCCGCTGGTGACGTCGAACGAGCCACTGCCGGTGATGGTGTGGTGGCACGGCGGCGGTTTCACGTCTGGGGCGGGCTCCGCATACGAAGCTCAGCGGATCGCTTCGGAGGGCAATGTCATCGTGGTGACGGTGAACTACCGACTGGGCATGCTGGGTTACCTGGGGCTCCCCGACCTGGACGGGGGCGGCAACTTCGGATTCGCCGATCAGATTCAGTCCCTGCGGTGGGTGAACGACAATGCCGCAGCATTCGGGGGAGACCCCGACAACGTCACCGTGTTCGGAGAGTCCGCAGGCGGTATGGCGGCGTGTGCTGCGTTGACATCGCCTGCCGCGCAGGGGTTGGTGGACAAGGTGGCCATCATGTCGGGGTCGTGTGCGTTGAACTTTCCGACCGACTCGATCTACCCGGGCGTGCCCGAGCAACGACCTTACGTTGCGCTGGCCGACAACGAGGCCACCGGAGCCGAAGTGGCGAAGCAACTGGGATGCTCGGGCTCGGGCGCGATCGAATGTTTGCGTGCGCTGCCCGTCGATGCTCTCGTAGCGCAGGGACAGAATTTCTCCAATCAACTCGCCTACGGTACCGAGCTGCTACCCGCCGATCCGGCGCGTGCTGTCGAAGCCGGTGCAGCCCTGAACGTTCCGGTGTTCTCCGGTGGCAACCGGGCCGAACAGAATTCGTTCGTCGGTGGGGCGCTGTTGGCGGATCCGACTTCGGTGACAGCCGATTCGTATCCCGCACTCCTCGCCGATGCATTCGGACCCGAGGCCGCCGGCGTCGCCGATCTGTATCCGCTGCAGAACTTTTCGTCTGCGGCGCTGGCATGGGCGTCGGCGACCACCGATGCCGGTTGGTCGTGCCCGACGTACCGAAACAACCGGGCTCTGGCAGTGAATGCGCCGGTGTATTCGTACGAGTTCGCCGATACCGGGACCGCTGACGTCAGTGGCGTCGGTGCGTCCGGCGTGCCACAGGATGCCGCACATGCGACGGATATGCCGTACTTCTTCGACATTGCGGGACACGATCTGCTGAAGACTCCGGCGCAGCACGATCTCGCCCGAACGATGATCGCGTACCTCACCTCGTTCGCCCACACCGGAACACCCAGTGCAGACAATGCACCGCCGTGGCCTCGTACCACCGCAGACGTCAGCCCCGTTCTGCAGTTCGTCTCCGACGACATCTCGGTGATCGACGCCGATGCCGAGCATCACTGTGACTTCTGGAATTCGCTCGCGCGCTGACAGATGGGTTCGGTCGACGGGCAAACGCGCGCGCATTCGTCAGGTGCGCGCGGAATTGCCGGGTGATCGGGCGCTGATTCGCGCGCGGATGGCAAGTGCGCGCGCGTTTGCGAGTGAACGGGGCAGGGGCTGGGGAGCGCTGCTGTCGCCGCGTAGGGATTGACTGCGGGGGACGAGTCGGGGGTCGGCCGGTTCGCTGGCCGATCGGGCTGAGGCAAACGCGCGCGCATTCGTCGGATGCGAGCGGAATTGCCGGGTGATCGGGCGCTGATTCGCGCGCGGATGGCAAGTGCGCTCGCGTTTGCGGGGCACGGGGGACCGGCAGCGGGGGGAACCGGGGACCGGCAGCGGGGGACCGGCAGCGAGGGACCGGGGAATCGGCAGCGGAGGGCAGGGCGAAGATGGCGGACGTCGACGACCGGTGGCGATGGAGTGACCCCTGTCACGAACCGGCTGACCGGTCGGCTGAAACAAACTTCGAGTTCGTTTCGCGAAAGCGCATGCGCAAGCGCTTGTATGCGTCCTAGGCTCCTGCAATCGAGCGACGCGACCGCGTGGCCAGGGGACAAGGGAGTCCACATGTTCAATCACCGTCGGAAGTCCGCGCTGACGATCGGGACCGTGCTCATGGCCGGTTCGCTCGTGCTGGGTCTGACCGCCTGCAGCAGTTCGGATTCGGACAGCGTCAAGGTCGGGCTCATCACCAAGACGGACTCGAATCCGTACTTCGTGAAGCTCCGCGAGGCAGCACAGGCCAAGGCCGATTCCAGCGGAGCCGAGTTGGTGGCTCTGGCCGGCGCATTCGACGGTGACAACGAAGGACAGGTCGCGGCGATCGAGAACCTGGTCGGCCAGGGTGTGAAGGGAATTCTGATCACCCCGAACTCGTCCACCGGAGTCCTCGACGCGATCAAGAAGGCCCGTGACGCCGGCGTCGTCGTCATCGCCCTCGACACCGCAACCGACCCCGAGGACGCGGTCGACGCCACGTTCGCCACCGACAACAAGGCGGCCGGAGTGAGCCAGGGTGCCTGGGTCAAGGGCACGCTCGGCACCACCGCACCCCAGGTCATCATGCTCGACGGCACCGCGGGCGGCACGGTCGACACCTTCCGTCACGACGGGTTCCTCGAAGGCATGGGTCTGACCGACAGTTCGCCGGAGATCGTGGGCCAGGAGAACACCAACGGTGATCAGACCAAGGCGCAGACCGCCATGGAGAACCTGCTGCAGCGCGCTCCGGGCGTCAACGCTCTCTACACGATCAACGAGCCTGCAGCTGCGGGTGCGTACCAGGCGATCCAGTCCGCCGGTCGCGCCGACCAGATCACCATCGGGTCGATCGACGGTAGCTGCACCGGCATCGCGAATGTGAAGTCCGGCATCATCGGCGCGACGGTGCTGCAGTTCCCCGCCAAGATGGCCGAGCAGGGCGTCGACGCAGTGGTGAAGTTCGCGCAGGACGGCACCAAGCCCAGCGGTTTCAACGACACCGGTTCGCAGCTCGTCACCGACAAGCCCGTTGCCGGAATCGATTCCCAGGACACCGCGTGGGGCGAAGCGAATTGCTGGGGCTGATCGCGAATTCCCGGACCGCCGTCGAGTACGAGGACTGATCAGTGAGTACCGAAACCGCTGCGCCTCCCAAGGCACCGAGCCGGTTCAACGTGGGAACCGTCCTGCGTGAACCGCTGCTCGGGCCGTTGGCCGCGCTCGTCATTGCCATCATCGTGTTCAGCTCTATTTCGAGCTCGTTCCTCAACCCGCAGAACGTCTCTCTGATTCTGCAGCAGTCGGTGGTGGTCGGCATTCTCGCCGTCGGCCAGACACTGATCATTCTCACGTCCGGGATCGATCTGTCGATCGGCGCGGTCGCGGTGATGGGCACCATCGTGATGGCACAGTCGGCCGGGGCGAACGGACCGGTCGTAGCGTTGGGTTCGACGCTTGCCGTGTGCGTGGCGTTCGGCGCGATCAACGGCGGATTGGTGACGGTACTGAGACTGCCGCCGTTCATCGTCACGCTCGGCACGTTCACCGCGATTCAAGCGGCCACCAGACTGTTGGCCGGATCCGAGACCTATCAGGTCCCGAGCGGGCCGCTGACTTTTCTCGGCACCTCGTTCAAGGTCGGTAGCTTCTCCACCACCTACGGCGTGGTGGTGATGCTGCTGGTGTACGCCGTGATGTGGTACGCGTTGTCCCAAACGTCCTGGGGCAGGCATATTTACGCGGTCGGCGGGAGTCCGCAGGCCTCGGACCGTTCCGGCATCAAGTCCGGTCGCGTGCTGTTCTCGGTCTACATCGTCACCGGCGTCATCGCGGCGATCGCGGCGTGGGCGGCTCTCGGACGAATCCCCAATGCCGACCCGAATGCGTATCAGAACGCCAATCTGGAAACGATCACCGCGGTGGTCATCGGTGGAACCAGCCTGTTCGGTGGCCGCGGTACCGTCATCGGAACTCTCGTCGGAACCCTGATCGTCGGTGTGTTGCGCAACGGTCTCACCCAGGCAGGCGTCGACAGCCTGTACCAGAACATCGCGACCGGCATTCTCGTCATCGTGGCGGTGGCCGTCGATCAATTCGCACGTCGGAGGTCACAGTGAACGCCCCTCTCGCTCTGGAAGCGCGTGGTCTGGTCAAGACCTACGGCAGCGTGACGGCCATCAACGGTGCAGATTTCGAGTTGCGGGCCGGTGAAGTGTTGGCGGTGATCGGCGACAACGGTGCCGGGAAGTCCAGTCTCATCAAAGCTCTGGCCGGGGCTGTCATTCCGGATTCGGGTGAGATCCTGATGAACGGATCGCCGGTGTCGTTCAAGAACACGCGCGACGCACGAGCGGCAGGCATCGAGACGGTCTATCAGGACCTGGCCGTCATTCCGGCGCTCGACATCGCCTCCAACGTCTACCTGGGGCGCGAGATCAAGCGTAAAGGCATCAGCGGCAGTCTCTTTCGACGGCTGGACATGCCGAGGATGCGAGAGGAGTCGTCGAAGCACCTGCAGGACCTCAAGATCGGTATCAAGTCGGTCAACCAGGCGGTCGAGACGCTCTCCGGTGGCCAACGTCAGGGTGTGGCCGTAGCGCGGGCAGCAGCGTTCGGCCGCGGAGTGATCATCATGGACGAGCCGACTGCCGCACTGGGTGTGCGAGAGTCGGGCATGGTGATCGATCTGATTCGCACCATTCGCGACCGCGGCATACCTGTGGTGCTCATCAGCCACGACATGCCGCACGTGTTCGAGGTCGCCGACCGGATCCACATCCACCGCCTCGGCAAGCGGGCGGGCGTGGTCGATCCGAAGAACCGCAGTATGTCCGAGGTCGTCGCGCTCATGACCGGCGCGGAGGAGCCGACCGACGATGAACGCGCCGGGCTCTGAATCGACAAGCCCGGTCGGTGTTTTCGTCGGGCTGGCGACACTCGACGTCATCCATCGAGTGTCGGCAGCGCCCGCACCCAACCAGAAGATCACCTCGAGCGCTCAGTTCGTCGCGGCGGGAGGTCCTGCCGCCAACGCGGCCGTCACCTTTGCCGCGCTCGGCGGGACGGCCGTGCTCGTCACCGCACTCGGAGACGACCCGGTGGCCGCGCTGGTGAAGGCGGACCTGGCTGCGTTCGGCGTCCGCGTGATCGACGCGGCCGAGGGCTCGAGCAGATCGGTGCCCGTCTCGGCGGTGACGGTGATCGAATCGACCGGCGATCGATCGGTCGTCTCGGCCGACGCCGTGAGATCCGACGCCTCACCGCCGGAGGGGCTGGAGGCCGTCGTCGCCGGTGCCGACGTCGTTCTGGTCGACGGGCACCACCCCCTGATCGCCTGCGCCGCCGCGGAACATGCGGCGGTGCGGGTTACCACGTTGGTCGTGGACGCCGGTCGCTGGAAACCGGTGATGACCGAGCTGATCGAGCACGCCACGGACATGGTGTGCTCGGCGGACTTTCGCGCCCCCGGCACCTCGGACACGGCCGCGAACGCCGCGGAACTCGTTGCATCCGGTGTGCGGACCGTCGTCACCACCCACGGCGGCGAGCCCGTCGAGTGGTGGTCCGAGGGATCGACCGGATCGGTCGATGTGGAGCCGGTCGCGGTGGTCGATACTCTGGGTGCCGGGGATGCGTTCCACGGCGCGTATGCCTACTACTGCACGCAGCCGGGCTCGCTGGCCGAGCGCATCGACAGCTCGGCTCACGTTGCCGCGCTGCGCTGCTCGGTGATCGGCCCCAGAGCATGGCTACGCGAACTTTCCATCAACGGACTCGAAAGCGACAACGGTGAGCATTGACCAGGACGTACAGGAAGCCGCCCTCGACGAACTCGTGGAGCTGGCGCGAAAGCTGGCCGTACCGGGTGAGCGGCGCATACTAGGCCTGACCGGTGCACCGGGTGCCGGAAAATCCACTGTGGCACAGCAACTCGTCGACGCGCTCGGGCCCGAACTCGCGGTACTGGTTCCGATGGACGGATTCCATCTCGCCAACGAGGTGTTGATCGAACTGGGTCGGCTCGATCGCAAGGGTGCCCACGACACGTTCGACGACGGTGGATACGCGCGGTTGATCGCGGCCGTTCACGATCAGCAGCCCGGTGGTCCCCTCGTGTACGCGCCGAGATTTCGCCGAGAGATCGAGGAGTCGATCGGTTCCTCCATCCCGGTCCCGTCGACTGTTCCGCTGGTCATCACCGAAGGCAACTACCTGCTGATGGAATCCGATGCGTGGCCGGCGGCGCGGGCGATGATCGACGAAGTCTGGTTTCTGGCTCCACACACGAGAGTTCGGCACGAGCGGCTGGTGGCCAGGCACGAGGCCTACGGAAAGTCGCACGAGGACGCGGAGTTCTGGGCACTGGGATCGGACGAACGCAACGCGGAATTGATCGGGTCCACCGCACGTCGCGCCGATCGAATCCTGCGGCTGACATGACGATTGCGCAGAACCACGAGACACGACAGCGCTGGGCCGACTGACATGCCCACGATGGACGACGTCGCCCGATTGGCAGGTGTATCGGTATCGACTGTCTCGCACGTGCTCAACGGAACTCGCAACGTCAATGCCGCCACCCGGGAACGTGTCGACGCGGCGATTGCCGAGATCGGATACCGCCGCAACGTCGTCGCTCGATCGCTCGCGGCAGGTCGGACTCACACCGTGGGACTGTCGATCGCCGCGTTGACCAACCCGTATTTCGGAAGCCTGGTCCATGCCGTCGAGCAGCGATTGTCCGAGGCCGGTTACGTCTTGATCCTCGGTGATTCGCACGACGAGCCCAGGTCCGAGCGAAGGGTGACGGACTCGTTGCTCGACCGTCAGGTCGACGGCATGATTCTCGCACCCGCGGCGGGCTCCGAATTCTCGACCATTCCCGAGATCGTCCGCAGTGGAACGCCTCTGGTGTTGATCGACCGGATGCTCGACGTCTCCTGCGATCAGGTGGGTCCGGAGAACGACGCGTCGGCGCACGAGCTCACCACCCACCTCCTCGACGCCGGACACCGACGTATCGCGATCGTGCGCGGCATCGAAGGGATCTCCTCCACGACCGAGCGATTCGACGGCTACGCCCGCGCGCTGGCCGATCGAGGAATCGAACTCGATCCTCGACTGATTCTCGACGGCCGGTCCAACGTCGAGGTGGCCGAGTCTCTGGTGCGTGAGCTGATGTCCGGTCCGGACCGGCCGTCGGCCCTGGTGTCGATGAACAACTCGATGACGATCGGATCGCTGAAAGCAGTTCGAGGCCTGGGTTTGTCGATTCCGGCGGACCTGGCCTTCGTCTGCTATGACGACTTCGAGTGGTCGGACCTGTTCGAGCCTCGGCTCACGGCGGCAGCTCAGGACGTGCAGACCATCGGCCGAACCGCAGCCGACCTGGTTCTCCGGCGCATCGAGGGACACGAGGACGCGCCCCGATCGATCCGAGTACCGACCACCTTCACCCACCGAAATTCCTGCGGCTGCAGTGCACCTCGAGCCGACGTGCCGGCCGCACCCGAAAGATAGGACAGTTCATGCCGATTGCCAGTCCGGACCAGTACGCCGCCATGCTGGATCGCGCCAAGGAGGGCGGGTTCGCCTACCCGTCGATCAACGTCACCGGTTCACAGACACTCAACGCAGCCCTTCAGGGCTTCGCCGAGGCCGAGAGCGACGGGATCATTCAGGTATCGGTGGGCACGGCGCTCTATCTGTCCGGCAATGCGGTGCAGAACCGATTCGCCGGCTCCAAGGCGCTCGCACAGTACGCCCACGAAGTGGCGCAGCACTATTCGATCTCGGTGGCGCTGCACACCGATCACTGCCCAGCCGAGAATCTGGACGACTGGGTGCGGCCCCTGCTGGCCGACGCCATCGACCGACGCGGACGCGGACTCGACCCGCTGTACCAATCGCACATGTGGGACGGCTCGGCGGTGCCGCTCGACGAAAACCTGCGTGTCGCTCGGGAATTGCTCGATCTGTCGATGCAGGCGAACACGATCCTCGAAATCGAGGTCGGCGTCATCGGCGGCGAGGAGGACGGCGTCTCGCACGAGATCAACGAACAGCTGTACTCGACCGTCGACGATGCTCGGGCCACGATCGCCGCGCTCGGTGCCGGGGAGCGCGGTCGCTACATGACCGCCCTGACCTTCGGCAACGTGCACGGTGTCTACAACCCCGACTCGGTGCACCTACGCCCGGAAATCCTCGCCGAGATCCAGGCCGTCGTCGGAGCCGAGACCGGTAAGGACAACCCGTTCGATCTGGTGTTCCACGGTGGATCGGGATCCAGCGCAGAAGATATCGCCTCCGCGGTCGCGAGCGGGGTGATCAAGATGAACATCGACACCGACACCCAATACGCGTTCACCCGGTCCATCGCCGGGCACATGATCAGCAAGTACGACCAAGTCCTCAAGGTCGACGGCGAGTACGGCAACAAGAAGGCCTACGACCCGCGATCGTGGGGCAAGCCGGCCGAGACAGCGATGGCGGCTCGGGTGGTCGAGGCGACGCAGATGCTGGGCTCGGCAGGTCGCACGATGCGCTGAGAATCTTTTTCGTCGAACGTGTCGAAATCTGCGGACCGGTTCCGTCCCAGGGTCGAATGCGGCAAGAATGGCCGCATCGGACGACAGGAGACACCATGGCCAAGTACCTCATGCTCAAGCACTACCGCGGAGCCCCCGAGCCTGCCGACTGGATCCCGATGGACCGGTGGACACCCGCCGAAGTGCGCGATCACATCGAGTTCATGCAGGACTTCGCCGCCGAACTCGAGAAGACCGGCGAATTCGTCGACGCGCAGGCTCTGGCCCCCGAGGGAACGTGGGTGCGCTCGGATGGGGAAGGGAAGCCTCCGGTCACCGATGGCCCGTTCGCGGAGACGAAGGACCTCATCGCAGGCTGGATGGTGATCGACGTCGACTCCTACGAACGCGCGCTCGAGCTGGCAGGGCAGCTGTCGGCAGCGCCCGGTGCCGGTGGGAAGCCGATCGACGAGTGGCTCGAACTGCGTCCGTTCATGGAGGCACCTCCCACCATCGCCGACTGACGACCGTCGTGGATCCACGGATTCTGCGGGAACTGACGCCCGCGGTGATCGGCGTCCTCGTCCACCGCGGAGCAGATTTCGCGGCGGCCGAGGATGCTGTGCAGGAAGCGATGCTCGAGGCGATCTCGACGTGGGTCTCCGAAGCACCGACCGACCCGAAGGGCTGGTTGGTCACTGTTGCCTGGCGGAAATTTCTCGACGCGCAACGCTCCGAGAACGCGCGACGAGCACGTGAGGATCGAGTCGCCGCCCAACCGGATCCCGGCAGTGTCGGCGGCGTCGACGACACGTTGCAGTTGTTCTTCCTGTGCGCGCATCCCTCGCTCGGTCCGGCGGCAGCGGTGGCACTGACTCTGCGTGCCGTCGGGGGATTGACGACTCGGCAGATCGCGCAGGCATACCTGGTGCCGGAGAAGACCATGGCGCAACGCATCAGCCGAGCCAAGCGCACGGTGCGCGACGTGCGTTTCGACGCCCCCGGTGATGTGGGGACGGTACGACGGGTGCTGTATCTCGTCTTCAACGAGGGGTACAGCGGGGACATCGATCCGGCGGCCGAGGCGATTCGGTTGACCCGGCAGCTGGCCAGGTTGTCCGACGACGAGGAAACGGCCGGACTGTTGGCGCTGATGCTGCTTCACCACGCACGCCGTTCGGCCAGGACAGGGCCCGACGGTCACCTCATTCCTCTCGCCGAGCAGGATCGATCTCGTTGGGATACAACGCTGATCGCGGAGGGAGTGCAGATTCTGCAGACTGCGCTCGCCCGAGATCGGTTGGGAGAGTTCCAGGCGCAGGCGGCCATCGCCGCCCTGCACGCCGACGCGTCGCGTGTGGAGGAGACCGACTGGGTGCAGATCGTCGAGTGGTACGACGAGTTACTCGCTCTCACAGGCAGTTCCGTCGTGCGGCTCAATCGAGCGGTGGCGATCGGGGAGGCCGACGGTCCGGCGGCGGGGCTTGCGGCACTGGGCGAGGTCGATTCGGCCGTCCCGCGGCACACAGCAGCGGCCGCGTACCTGCACGAGAAGTCCGGTGATCTGCAGCGTGCCGCCGAGTTGTACGTGCAGGCAGCCGAGAG
Organism: Rhodococcus sp. 05-2255-3B1; assembly: GCF_002258545.1. Lineage (NCBI taxonomy): Bacteria > Bacillati > Actinomycetota > Actinomycetes > Mycobacteriales > Nocardiaceae > Rhodococcus > Rhodococcus sp. 05-2255-3B1. Next base: position 216,994 of record NZ_NOZC01000035.1, read on the forward strand.
GGCGTCGTCGATGTCCGAGCGGCACCACCTGACGCTGCAGGCCGCGCGGATCCGGGCCGAGTGAGCCCTCCTGGGAGCAAGCGAACGGACCGATCGGTTTCGTAATCCGATCGTTAGCGGTAGGAAGCGAAATTCGTGCGACCCTCGTGTGGTGCTGATGTTGCGTGTGGGGCAGAAGAGGAAGAAGCGGACTCGATCCGCTGCGGTCGTGGCGGCTGCGGCGGTGGCGTCGATGCTGATGACCGGAGCGTCGGTGCAGGCGCTGCCGGGGAACACGGGGTCGGCCGACGCGGCTGCGGGCGCCGTCGGCATCCATCAGGTGTCGGCGACCCGAGCGGTACTGAACGTGTTCTCCCCGTCCATGAATCGCGTCGTATCCAACGAGGTGCTGCATTCCCCCGACGACGGACCAGCACCCACTCTCGTGCTGCTCAACGGCGCGCTCGGCAACGAGGACGGCGTGGGCTGGCTCAACAATTCCGGCGTCGAGAAGTTCTTCCTCGACAAGAAGGTCACCGTGGTGGCACCGATCGGTGGCCGGTTCAGTTTCTACACCGACTGGCAGACAACGGATCCGGTGCTCGGCAGCAACAAGTGGCAGACCTACCTCACCCGCGAACTGCCCGCCGCCGTCGACGCAGCCTACGGATCGACCGGCAGGCGCGGCGTGGCAGGGCTGTCGATGAGTGGTGGTCCGGCACTCGACCTCGCGATCCAGGCCCCGGACGTGTTCGACGCGGCCGCGTCCTTCAGTGGATGTCCGGCACCGTCCACTCCGCTTGCCACGGCGGGTATATCGGCGATGATCGCCGGCGGACTCAACAATCCCTTCAATATGTGGGGGCTACCGGGAAGCCAGGGATGGCGCGATCACGACCCATCGCTCAACGTCGAGCGGCTGCGCGGAACCGCGGTGTACGTCAGTTCGTCCCGCGGACTCCCGGGGCCTGTCGATCGCATTCCCGAGGGCGCGATCCCGCCCTTCGGAGGGATGGCGGTCGAAGCGATGGTCAACCACTGCACGTCGATCTTCGTCGACGCTCTGCGCCGAGCCGACGTGCCGGCGACGGTGTCCATGCGCGAGGAGGGCGCGCACACCTGGCCGCTGTTCGAGGATCAGCTACGCGAGGCGTGGTTCACCACGCTGGCACCTGCTCTGGGAACCAGGTGATTGCGCCGACACCGGCGCGGGTACGCGTCGGTGGACAACACCGACGAAGGGACGACTCGAACATGTCGAAGGACGAATTGCACAAGGGCGACAAGGTCGAATGGCAGACCCACGGAACGAAGACCGAGGGCGAAGTGGTGGAGAAGATCACCTCCGATACCGAAGCCGCAGGCCGGACCGTGAAGGCGTCGAAGGACGACCCGCAGTACCGGGTCGAGAGCGACAAGTCGGGTAAGGACGCGGTGCACAAGCCGGACGCGCTCGACAAGAAGGACTGACGACACCCGGCTCTTTCGATGCACCCGAGTGCACGGCCTCGGGTGCATCGGAGGATCTCAGGCCTGAGGCACCGAACGTTCTGCGCCCCAACTCCGTTCGATGTATCCTCGAATCCGCTCGATGTCTGCGGCCGGGATTCTCTCCGGCTCGCCGTGTTCGAGTGGATCGGTGTGGAAGATGTAGAGCCGTGAGGCGAACTGGTCGAACGGCAGCGAACCTTCGCCTGCGCGTTCGCCGTTGCCCGCCGTACCCACCACGACGCCGTCGCCCCAGTCCTGCCCGCTGTCGTTGTTCGGGTTGAAGAAGTACACCCGCATGACACCGTCGGGGTCTGCGGACACCCGCAGAATCGTGATGGCGTGCCATCCCACATACCGTGCCGCACTGTCGGTTACGGCCACACCGGCCGGTTGTGGATGGATCAACGGTTGGTGCCCGTTGTATTCCGGGTGGTACGCGGCGTAGAACTGCCGCAGGAAGACGTCCAGGTCCACGAGATTGCCGGTCGCGACGTCGACGTCGATGTGGAATTCGCGTGCCGACCACCAGCCGTGGAACTCGGGGTTGACCCAGCGGTGCGGATCACCGGGACGATCGGCGCAACGGCGGACCATCTCGGCGTAGATGCGGTCGAGGTGCGGAACCAACAACAACGACGCGGGATCGAGGTCAACCGGATCGGACGTGGCGACGCCGCTGACGCTCTCGGTCGACGAGATCGACTGCCCCTCGAAGTGCATGACGATCTCCTCGTCACGCGCCGCCCACACCACCATCTGCAGCAAGTAGTCGGGATCGTTGTAGGCCCACATCGACAACGCCCGCGCCGACTGACACGTCGGGTTGTCCCCCTGGCCGACGCCCAGGGGCTGCCCGAGCATCGAGAGCAAACCCCCGAGCAAGCGTGACTCCGGCGCGGGGACGGGCCCGAACGAGGTGATCAGTCGCTCCCGCACCGCGGGAGCGAGTTTCAGCGAGATCTGGCGCCACAGGGACGGCACGATCGGCGGCTGATGCAGAATTCCCCGATCGAGCAGCAGCGCCAATCCGTAGAGGCACTGCGCGGTCTCGGGATACACCGTCTCCTCGATGAGGCGATGAACCAGTTCGGGATACCGCGTCAGGCAGGTCCGGCCGGTATCGGACAGACCGAGCGCCTCGGGCAGAACATACGAGTAATGGTCGACGAGATACTGCGTCAGCGTCGCGTGGTACGGCGAGACCAGACCGGTGTCGTGCATGGCCCGCGCGAATCCACGGGCCTCGAACTGCAATGCCTCGACGTCCATCGCCTCGAGCCGAGACCGGTACACCTCGACGCCCGGGTCCTCGCGGCAGGCATCGGTGGTGCCGAACAGCGCCGTGATCAATCGATCGAGGCCCTGCCCGGAGTTGCCGAGGTCCACGGTCGGGTCGTCGCGATAGATGGCGATGCGCGTGACCATCGCCTTGATGGTGTCCACCTGAATCGGACGCTGGCGCAGAATCCGCCAGATCTCCTCGACCAACTCGTCGAGCACGCTGTCGTACCCGATCTGCTGCGCGACGTAGCCGAACAGATCACGAATCAGATGCGCGGTGCGGCCCAATCGAACTCGCTCCGACTCCGACGGCGGTGTGAAGAGCACGTCGAGGTTGAGTGCGAGAACCTGCGAGAGAAATCGTCGAGCCTCCTCGGCGGTCACGGCCGGATGCTCGTACTCACCCGCGACGATCGCGATCATGCGCAGTTCGCTGGTCGCCTCGAGCACCACGGTGTCGTCGTTGCCGCTGCGCAGGCTCGGCCCCACGAACGCCGGGACGAGAATGTCCGGCTGGGCCCAGTCGGTACCTGCGAACAGTCCGGCCTGCTCGAGCATCGCGGCTCGTTCGCGAATTGCGCTGCAACCGCCGGGCTGCAACAACACTCGATGCAGGCCGTCGAGCACCCGCCGTACCTTGGTGTTCTTGCTGAACTCGGGTGCTCCGGCCAGCGCCTCGGTGGCGTGGTCCAGCTGGGCCAGCCGTGACACCAGAGCCTTGTCGACCGGTGCAGAGTCGTTCATCGTCTGCGTCGATGGTTCGTGGTCGTTGCCGAGTTGCTGCTTCACACGTAGAAGTCCAGTTCTTCCTGTTGCCTGAGCAGATCACGCATTCGGTACGGGTCCTCGCCGAAGAAGTACAGCAGGCCCCAGTGAGTACCGAATGCTGTTCTCTTGGTGACGGTTTCCTCGACCGGAGCGGACAGGTCGTTGGTCTCGTAGTAGTCGTCGTCTGCGGTGACATCGGGGATGACGAGATCGCTGACGACGCGTCGCCGCGGGTAGACGCCGAAGCATCCGGCGTGACCGGTGGCGTCGACCACCTCTCTCGGGAAGAAGGCGTCGATCTCCTCCTCGGTGGTTTTCGGGTCGAACGCCAATGCCAGGCCCTGGTACGCGTTGAAGCCGTAGGCGCGCTCGAGCAGCTCGAAGACTTTGAAACCCGGTGGCCGGTAAGCAACTTCACCGAAGTACATCTCGCCGTCGCTGGTGACGAAGTACTCGGGGTGAATGAAACCGAACTCGATGTCGAAGGCCTTGATCAGCTTCTCGATCTGCACCGTGATCTGCTCGCGGTACTTCTCCAGTTCCGGTGTGGCCGGGACGAACACCGAGTAACCGAGCCTGACGTACTCGGAGATGTTGAGGAACTTGATCTTGCCGTTGTGAATCCATGCTTCGACCGCGAATTCCCAGCCGTCGAGGTGCGATTCCATCAGCGCCGGAAATTCCTCGTCGGGAATGGAGTCGACCTCGTCAGGGGTGCGAATGACGCGGTGGCCGAGGCAACCTGCCTTGTCGAAGGCCTTGACATGAATCGGGTCGTTGGGATCGCCGTCGAGCTTGAGCAGCGTCTGGTTGACACGCTTGAGGAATCGAATGACGTCCTCACGGTCGTGGGCTTCCTCGAAGATGCCCACTCGAATGCCGCCGAGCTGAGCACGGCGCTTCATCAAGGACTTGTCGCGCAACAGCATTGCCTGACCGAACAGGCGTGGGTTGCCGAGCAACACCGAGTTGATGGCACCGGCCCACTCCACTGTCTCCTCGTACAACGGAATCGCGACGTCGACGCCCTTGGCCTGCAGGGTCTCGGCGATTTCCAGCGAGCGATCGTTGAGTCGCTCGAAGTTCCACGGGAGGTACGGAATGTCGTGCTCGGTGCAGTACGCCTCGGCCCACTCCGGAGCGACGACCACGTAGCGCCGATCGAACTTGTCCAGTGCTTCCACTGCGGCCAAACTCCAGCCCAGCAGGGCCACGAAACCTTTGTTCGGGTCTTTCTCCAGCCTGTCTGGCTGAGCCATGAAGTTCCTTCCCCTTGATGATTCATCGGTCGAGGTCCTTCGCTCCACCGTACAGAGGCGCAAACGGTCGCTCGGCACCCCTGTCGGTGACGGTGGATCACGAACCCGCCGTACGCAGGTGCTCGGTGCGGTTCACGATCGACAGATCTCCGCCGATCGTGCACGATCGTGACCGACGAGGTGCGGTGCGCGCCTACCGGGAACGAGGAGTGCGGAATGACGGTCGACAAAACCGGTGCCGAGGTCGAGATCGCCCAGCAGGCGGACCGTTTCACCGTCTCGGTGGAGGGTTCGCAGGTCGGCTTCACCGAGTTCGCCGATGACGAGCAGGGCAGGCGCATCTTCTTCCACACCGAGGTCGACGCAGCCTACGGCGGACGTGGTCTGGCAACGATTCTCGTGCAGCAGGCGCTCGACGCCACCCGTTCCGACGCCAGGCGAATCGTTCCGATCTGCGAACTGGTGGCCGCCTTCGTGGGTAAGCATCGGGAGTACGACGACATCGTCGAACCGGTCACCGACGAGATCCGGCAGTGGCTGGCCGACCGGCAGGGCTGACCGCGGGAATACCGTCGGACACCGCCGGGTTGAAGCGCGTAGAGTAGTTGCAGAGTCAACTACATTGCCGAAAGGGAGCCCATGCCCGCAGTGACGGTCGACAACATCCTCGCGTTGCCCCGCATCCCCATGCCCGACGCCACCGCCGTCCCCCGGCCGGTCCGGTCGGTCACGACGGCACCGACGGGATACGAGGGGGAGGGCTTTCCCGTTCGCAGAGCATTCGCCGGGCTGGACATGTCGTCCCTCGACCCGTTCATTCACATGGATCAGATGGGCGAGGTGAATTACGCGCCCGGTGAGCCGAAGGGGACGCCGTGGCATCCGCACCGCGGGTTCGAGACGGTGACCTACATGATAGATGGGATCATGGAGCACAAGGACTCCCACGGCGGCGGCGGAATCATCAGCGGTGGCGACACCCAGTGGATGACGGCGGGCGGTGGCATTCTGCACATCGAGGCTCCGCCCGAGCATCTGGTGATGTCGGGCGGGCTGTTCCACGGTGTGCAGCTCTGGGTCAATCTGCCGCGCGAGAACAAGATGGCGCATCCGCGTTACCAGGACATCACCGGGAGCAAGGTGGCGCTGGCGTCGAGTCCGGACGGCGGTGCGCTGGTGCGTGTCATCGCCGGTGAGATCGCCGGTCTGCAGGGACCGGGTTCGACGTACACCCCGATTGCGCTCTCGCACAGCACGATCGCGCCGGGAGCGGCGCTGACGCTGCCGTGGAATCGAGAATTCAACGCACTCGTCTATGTTCTCGCGGGAGAGGGCACGGTGGGCGCGGAGAAGCGTCCGATCAGGATGGGGCAGACGGCACTGTTCGGCCGCGGCGACACCATCGAGATGTCCGCATCCGCGGTGGGGGAGTCGCTCGAGGTGTTCGTTCTGGGTGGCCGGCCGATTCGGGAACCCGTCGCGATGGCAGGCCCGTTCGTGATGAACACCAAGTCCGAAGTGCTGCAGGCGTTCGAGGACTACCAGGCCGGTCGGCTCGGAGTCCCCGTCGAATAATCGCGCCTACCGTGCAACGATCTCCGGCATGAGCGACGCAGAACCCGGTATCGGTGGAACACGGCTGTACAGCCGATTGGTCACCCGCGCGGACGGCCCGCTCGAGCCCGCGCGGGCGGCCAGGAGGCTTTCCGCCTACGTCTACGGAAACATCCTGGTCCTCGCGGCGGTCGCAGCATCGACGCCCAGCTCGATCGAGCACGGAACGGCGGCTGTTCTGGTTCTGGCCACTGCGGTGACGACGTTTCTCGCGCATGTGTTCGCGGACTTCGTCGCGGGCAGTCAGATCCCCGAAGCGCACGGTGATGCCACCGACGAGCAACGCAAGTTCAAGGCCGTCGAGGAATTTCGCGATGCCGTTCCCATCCTGAGTTCCGGCACCGTCCCTGCGTTGATGCTGGCCCTCGGTTGGTTGTCGGTGCTCCCGGGCCAGTGGTCGGAATTGCTGGCCGGCGGAGTGATCGTGGTGCGCATCGCCACGATTCAGATGGTCACCCAGCGAATTCGCGGCAATCGCTTGACCTTCCGTGCCTTTCTGGGTGGCCTGGCCACCGCTGCGGTTGCTGCGTCGATCGTGCTGGCGAAGGTGTTCCTGGGGCACTAGCTCCCGAACTCGGCGTACAACTCCGGTAGGAAGCCCGCGAGATGGTTCATCTCCTGTCCGCAGTGCAGCAGGAGGTCTCGGGCGAGATCGAGGCCAAGAACGAGGTCCGTCGGGTCCACCGACGCCCCACGGCCGACGGCGCACGCGGCCTGCTTGACGTCCGGTACGTGGAGCCCTCGTAGGTTCAGGAAGAAGCGGCTACGCATCTCGGCACCACCGTCGACAGGGCGCACCTGGTGGGCCAGCCAGCCCAGATCCACCGGTGCGATGGAACTGCCCACTCGGCCGAAGACGATCGTCTGATCTGCGGGAACGTCGAATCCGTGCGCGATCGGATCGCGAAAGGCAATGCCCAGCTGCTGCAGCTTCGGACCGACGTATTCGTCCACGAACGTCGTGTTGCCGATGTACTTGGCCTTGTCGGGAATGTCGAGTGACGTTCGATCCTCGGCGAAGTCTGCGTAGAGGTGGGCATCGGGATGCCACAGCTTGTATCGCGCGGCCTCGGTGGAATGCCAGCCGAACCACCAGTCCCACATCGCTGCCGTCACGCGCGGCATCACCGTACGGACCGCTACGAACGTCACCCCGTCGGCGCGGCGACCGTATCCGGTCTCGATCGTGGAGTAGCCGGTGGACGCGAGATCGGTTGTGATCGCATCGAATCCGGGGATCGACTCGGGCGCGATGGCAGGTCCCGCGTAGGCGTCCGCGACGACCGCCGGTGCGGGCGTCGTCCTCGGTGCCATGTATCTGGCATACGGCAGGTTTCGATCGGCCTCGCGGTAGCCCTGGTAGCGCTCGGTGCACTGGCCGCCCGAGCCGGTCGCCGGGGCCGCTGCCGCCTTGGCGACCGGGCCGACGACGGCGATGGTGGCCGCGGCAGCCGCTCCGATCATGATCTGGCGTCTGGTGGGCCCCCGGCCCGTGTTCCCCCCGTTGCTCAACATCGGTTGAGACTAGGTCTCGGAATCGACGAATGTCAACGGCCTGGCACTACACTGCGCGGTATGAGGTCGGCACACTCCAAGGACGACGAGTCGAGAGTGCGTCGGCGCGACGAGATCGCCACTGCCGCCATCGAGGTGCTCGCCACGCAGGGGCTGCGCGGCTTGACCCACCGGGCGGTGGACGCCGCAGCGGGACTCGGCCCCGGATCGGTGAACTACCACGCGCCCACCCGGAGTCGGCTGCTTCACCTGGCTCTCGGTCAACTGTTCGTCCGCGACTTCGAGGTGGCCGGAGCGACGTTCGGCACTCTGGTGGACGTCAAACCGCTCACCGTCGACGTCGTGATCTCCCACATCATCGACTTCATCGACGCCATGACATCGGCAGACGCGGTCAAACGGGTGATCGCGCGCCACATCATGCTCGGCGAGGCGCAGCACGACGACGAAATCCGCGAGTTGTTCGACAGTCAACGTGCAGCATTCGTCACCTACACCCAGTGGATCGTCGCCTCGCTGGACTCCGAGGATCCGCCCTCCGACGCCGAAACTCTCGTGGTGATGATCGAAGGTCTCGTTCAGCGGCAAGTGCTGATCGGATCGCGCCTTTCCCCCACCTTCATCGAGCAGATGTTGCGCAAGATCATCGTGGCCTCGCCGTTGGTCGAGGGCTGACCGGGGGACGTTGCTTCATCCCAGCAGCGTGCGACGCTCGGTGTGGGTGAAGGTGAAGATCGTTGCGCCGAAGCTGAGCAGTGCGGTCAGAAGCAGCACCTGGGGTCCGGTGATGACGACGCCGATGAAGGCTCCGATCGCTCCGCCCAACGCGAACGATCCGAGAAGGGCTGTGTAGCACAGCCAGTCGTAGCGCGTTCCCCCGCCGAACAGGTGCCGTTCGATACCCTGGCCCAGCTTCACCAGCGTTCCGGTGACGTAGCTCAGCGGAATGTAGGTCTCTTCCTTCTTCGTGAACGCGGTGTTGAGTGCGCCGAGTGCGAAGGCCACCAACAGAATCGGGTAGAAGTTCACGTTCGCCGACGACCATCCCGAGATGGCGATGTCGATGGCTCCCGCTCCGGCGAGCGCGATCGTGGTCAGCACCGTTGCTCCGTGGGGATGGTTCGACCAGTACCGACGGCGGCAGATCGACGAGATCACCACCCCGGCCAGAAAAGAGCCCATGAGCGCGAGAGCCGCTATCGGTGAGGCGCCCGGGGTGACCTCCTTGCCCTCGGGGTGCCCGAAGTGCCCGACGACAGCACGTTCGGTGTTGCCGGTCATGAAGGTCACGAAGTAGCCGGCAGAATGCAAGAACGCCACTGCGCCCACCATCCCGGCCAGTCCGGACAATATCCAGGACAGACGAGCTTCGGGACCGACTGCTGTGTCGCGGCTGATTGCCACCGGAGAAGTCATGACTCGATTCTCCTGGCTACGGGCGAACCGGCAAATCTTTGAGTTGTCAATCACATAACCGACGCCGATTCACCATTCGCCACCATTCCGCGATGCATCACCCTGTTTCCCACGACTCCGCTGTGATCGGCTCGATGCATCACACATCGGTTGTCCCACATCACCACATCGCCGGGTGCCCACGCATGCCGCAACAGGTTGGTTTCGCGAGTCGAGTGCTCGAACAGCACTCGCACGGTCTCGTGCGCCTCCTCGGAGGACATTCCACTGATCGCGACGCACCGCGCCGGTGCCGACAACGCCAGTGCAGTGCGCCCGGACACGGGATGCACTGCGAACAGGGGATGTTCGGCACTGGAATCGGTGTCCGACGCCACCCCGGTCACTCGATGCGTCACGGTTCGCTCGGCCAGGTTCGCTTTCAGGTCGGCGGGCAGTGTGTCGTAGGCCTCGTACTGATCGCTGAACAGCGTGCTGCCTCCAACTTCCGGTACCTCGACCGCGCGTAACGCGGTGTAGGCAGGCGGATTCGGCACATACGTGGTGTCGACGTGGAACGTCGACTTCGGCGGGGTGGTTCGGCCGACGTTGCTGATGACGTTCAGATCGGGGAAGCCCGGCACCGGCGTCTCGCCCTCGGTGAACATCATGTCGCCGAACCGTCGGAGAAACGCCAGGAAACCCGCGTCGTCCAAGGGTTGCTCGCGCAGAATCAGCACGCCGTGTTCGGCCAACAGCGCTCGCAGTTCTTCGGTGTCGGTAGAGCTCAGGTCCAGCTCGGCGATCTCGATTCCCAACGTCACGAGGACAGCTCCTTCACCGACAGTTCGTCGAGCGATCGTGCGAACAGTTCGTCGACGGCGATGCCCGCCGCCGAGGCCATCACCGCGAGCACGCTCGACGGCGAGTACGAGCAGTACAGGCCGGCCTCGAGGAACCACGGCTCCCCGTCGGGGTCGATTCGGAAGTCGAAGAGACCGTAGTGTCGGCAGCCGAGAGAGCGATAGCACGATCGTGCTGCGGCCCAGACCTTCTCGGTGATCGGATCGGAGACGTCGACCATCCACGCCTTGGTCTGCTCCTTCGCGACCAGGTACAGATCTCCGTCCGAGGTGCGATTCAACTTGTCGGCGCTGGTGCGGATCGACTCGACGGCGTACTCCTCGAGCGGAAGACAGATCAGCTCGTCGCCTCGGGCGATGATGCCGCAACGTACCTCCCGGCCGAGTGGAACGTACGACTCCACCAGTGCCGCAGACGAGTACGCCAGAGCCTCGGTCACTGCGGTTGCCAGACGGTCGGATTCGCGAACGAGCGCGACGCCCATCGAGTTGTCCGAGTCCACCGGCTTGACGACCACGGGCAGATCGACGTCGATGTCGTCGCCGCAGCGGACCACCACCCCGGTGGGTACGGCGACCCCGGCCGCAGCGACGACGGCTCGGGCACGGGCCTTGTCCGCCGTCATCGCCATCACGTCAGGACCGTTGCCCACGTACGGCACGCCCAACAGATCGAACAGACTGCGGTACGTCGTCATCCCGGGCAGGCAGAACATCTGCGGCACCATGACGTCGAAATGCCACGACGACATGATTTCCACTGCCTGTGCCAACGACATCTGCTGCGCCGCAGCCACACTGGCGGCATCGATACCGCCGGGGAAGCTCCAGAGCCCACCGGGGGAGACGAACGCCACCTCGAAGCGGTAGTCGGGATTCCCGCCGAGCGCGTCGAGGAATCCGCCCGCGTACACCCGTGACAGATCGCAATGGAACTCGTCCACCGACGATCCGACCAACACCAGTACCGACAAGGTCATCAGTCGCCTCCGTTCTCCACGAGCTTGCCGATGTTGAAGTCGATGCGCGACCAGCCACGTCGCGCCAGCAGATTGCGCAGCAACAGGGACGGGATCTGGAGGTGGTGCACGAGAAAGTACGGCAGAGGATCCCATCCGGTCAGGATGGCGTCCTTGCCGTGGAAGATGCTGCGAAGGCGAGCTTTTCGGTTGCCCTCGGAGAACAAGCGCCATATCTCGTGGTAGACCCAGTAGGTCGGCCGAGCCGTCGGACGCGGCACGATCACCGGGTGGCCGTCGTCGAGATACGCGGCCGCCAGGTCGGGATGGTCGTAGAACATCGTGATGGCCGAGTGGGTGCGGGGGTTGCATTCGATCGCGTATATGTGGCCGTCGGCGGCGGATTCTATGAAGTCGAACGACAGCTGGCCGGTCACGTCCAGAGAAGAGACGAATGTTTCCACCCAGCGCAGGATGTCCGGCTTGTCCACCATCTCGTAGTTGACCTGGAACGCCGAGGACACGCAACAGCCGTACACCTGCAGCCGACCCTGGCGTACCGTGCCGTGCGTGCAGTACTCCTGACCGGCGATGAACTCCTGCAGAATCCACGGATCGTCGTCCGTGATGTGCAGGCTCCTGGCGAATGACGAGTTCCGCTCCGGTGTGCGTGCCGACAACCGCGTCAGGTCCATTCGCCCGACCGGGTTGTACGAGATCCGTTTCAGAATGTATTCGCGACCCGGCGGAAACTCGAAGTCGTCGATCTGGGCCGGATCGGTGATCCGCCGGAAGTCGGGCACGCGAAGTCCCAACGATGTTGCGTGCTCGGAGAATCGGGACTTGTCGTCGACCATTCGCACGGTGTCCGCGTCGCCGTGGATCACTTCGCAGTGCGGGTCGAGCACGGCCCTGGCGTCTGCGTCGTGAATGCTCGCCGCAGGGCTGGCCACGGGGACGAAGACATCGACGTTCTCGCGTCGCACGATGTCCAGCAGAGCCTGCGCGTATCCCGGGGCACCCGGATCGGGTACACAGTGAAATCGGTCGACGGCCCGGGAGAACCGGTGGCCGGTGAAGCGGTACTTGGCCGATTCCACCAGGATCACCCGATGCCCGGCGAGGTGAAAGGAGCGAGCGAGCTGCAGTGCCTTGGTCATCTTGCCGCCGCTGATCAGCACCGTTCTGGGTGACTCGGATCGGCGGGTGGGCGGCGCAGTGCCACCGATCGCGGCCACCGCCGTCGCCGCGAGGTCGGCGGGCAGGGTGGCCGCGAGACCGAGCAGCGCGGCAACCGTACGAATCATGTTCGACGGATGAGCGTGACGCCGTCGCGCAGAGGAAGCAGAACCTGCTCCACGCGAGGGTCGTTCGCTACGTAGTCGTTGAATTCGGCAACGGCCCTGCCGTTCTCGGTGGGCTGCTCGCTGTACGGCTGGCCCTGCAGTAGGGTGTTGTCGACCGCGATCACGGCGTTCTCGGCGAGCAGTTCGCTACCGAGCAGATACTCCACGTAGGCGCGGTACCCGGTTTTGTCGGCGTCGATGAACACCAGGTCGAACCGACCGTCGAGCCGTCGAAGGGTCTCCAGTGCCGGACCGACCTCCACCGTGATGGACGAGCCGGCAGGTGATTCCGCGAAGCAGGACTGCGCGAACTCGGCCACGTACGGATCCACCTCGCACGCCACCACCTCACCGCCCGCAGGCAGAGCCTCGGCCATCGCCAGTGCCGAATAGCCGGTGAACATACCGATCTCGAGTACCCGCTTCGCCCCGGTCATGTGCACGAGAAACGCGAGGAAGCGTCCCTCCACGTGGCCGGAGAGCATCTCCATCTCCAGGGGCCCCGAGCCGGAGACCACGTCGCGTGATCTCCAGTCCTCGGTGCGGGTCCGCGACGCCAGTGTCGCCAGCGCTGCGGATTGGGAGGTGGTACAGGTGTCGAGATACGGGTCGAGTCCCGCTGCGAGATCGCGGGCTCGATGAACACGGGTGGTCAGCTCGTCGGTCACCCCGGCGCCGGCGTCGAGCAGATCTGCTATCTCGCTCAGCTCACGCGCCAGAATGGTCGTCGGGGTCACCGGTCGCGGGGCCTTCGTCACGGCGTCGGCGCGGTGAACATGTCGAGGCCCTCGCCTGCCCGGGGGAAGTCCAGGCAGATCTTCTTGTGCAGCGTCAGGACATCGGCCAGCTCCGCTGCGTCGAGGTCGTTGAGGAAGCGGCACGTGCCGATCGGATCGGGCACCGCGGCACGCAGGATCCCGTCGCGTGTCTTGAGGATCGATGCCGTTGCCTCGGAAAGCAATTCGGGTGTCAGGTACGGGCTGTCCAGGGCCAGGCCGATGCTGGACATCACACCGAGTACGCGATCGCGGTCGGCCGTGGACAGATGTCCGCGTTGCTCGGCGACGGTCGTCGAGAGCGCCATGTCGATGTTGATCGCGTGACCGTGGAAGAACGGTGCAGGCGGGGTCAGCTCGAGCGTCGGACTCCAGGTGTGACCGAAGGCGATGACGCGATCGAGATCGATCTCGTGCAGATTGGGGGCCTCGAGTTCGAGCATCGTCGCGATCGCCGAGTAGGTCAGTTTGTCTGCGACCGAACGTAATTCCGCTGTTCCGTCGAGATGGCCGAATCGGGTTCGCAGCAGTTCGGGCCCGTACTGTTCGAGCATCTCGAAGATTTCCAGATTGCCGACCACGGAGATCTTGATCAGCTCGGCCATGCCGTTGCGCACCTGGTCCTCGGGCAGCGTGCCGAGGAACGAGAAGTCCAGCAGCACCTTCTGTGACGCGTGGTAGGCACCGAGGCGGTTCTTGTGCTTTCCGTAGTTGACGGCCACCTTGATGGACACGCTTGCATCGATCAAGCCGATCAGGGTGGTGGGAATGCGGATGTACGGGGTGTTGCGGCGGTAGCTGGCGCACGCGAATCCTGCTACGTCCGTTGTCAGTCCGCCGCCCACCACCAGTACCGGCTCGGTGCGGACCAGACCGAATGCATCGAACTCACCCACGATGCGCTCGAAGGTCTCCAGCGACTTGGCGGTCTCCGCGATGTGCACCGGAACCACCGTCAGCGCGATCTCGTGGTGATCGAAGTATGCGCTGATCCGGTCGCCGTAGATGTCGTGCACCGCTTCGTCGACGACCATCAGCGCGCGACCGTACGGCCGGTAGCTGTCGGCCAATTCGGTGTTCTCGATCGCGAACACCCCGTCGACGTAGATCAGGTCGTACTCGATGCGCTCGTATCCCTCGACGCGAAACGACCTGTCCCCGGCAACGACCTGGGCCTGAAGATTGCTCACTGGTTACTCCTGGAGGATTGGATGAAAAGGTCAGACAAAACGCGCGCTCCGCAGGTCGGGCTCAGGCGGAGAGCAGAGCTCGGACGCGCTCGGGATCGAGTGCATCGACGGTCTCGGTGGCCGAGTCGAATTCGGTGCCTGCAGTGTTCTCGTTGGGGAATGCCACACAGGTGATGCCCGCAGCCGCTGCCGCCTGGACACCGCCGGCGTTGTCTTCGATGGCCACACTGTCGGACGCGTTCTCGCCCAGCGTCTTCAGCGCGTACTGGTACGAGGCGGGGTCGGGCTTTCCCGGCTCGACCGAGGTGGCGTCGACGATGACGTCGAACGAGTTGGCGGTGAGTTCGGGAGACAGAGCCGCGAGGAGCGCGTCGATGTTCTCTCGCGAGGTCGTCGTCACGAAGCCGACTTTGAGGCCGTTCGCTTTGGCGGAGTCGATCGTGTCGGCGACTCCCGGACGTGTCTTGACGTCGGACTCGCCGATCAGTCGTTGGAAGATCTCCGATTTGGTGGCGTGTACGGCCGCGGCGTCCACCTCGGTTCCGGTCTCGGACGCGTATTCGCTGATTCGGTCGGCACCACCGTTCGAGCCGAGCATGGCCCGGTAGTCGTCCCGGGACCAGTTCCAGTTCAGATCGTGCGCTGCGAACGCCTCGTTGAACGAGCGACGCTGCAGTTCGGACGTGTCGACGAGTGTGCTGATCGAGCCGAACAGAATTGCGGGCATGGTTGCCTTTCGGAGCGAGAGACGTTGTACCAGTCAACGTCTCGCGTAAGCGCGATGGGGTGAGTTGGTTCGGGGGGTATGCCCCATCGGAGTCGAACGGGAAACCTTCGAATTTTTTTTCGGCCGAGCGTTCGTCAGCGGGGCCGCACGGGTGCAGCCAGAATGGTCGGTGTCGAGCGGCCGCGCAGTGTCACCGTCTCGCCCGTCGTCCAGTGCGTGCGTTCGTCGTCGGATGCGTGATCGAGCACCGTCGACGACGTGAGCACATCGGTGTCGGGGTCATCCTTGGCGAGATCGGTGAGCCGGGCCGCCTGGTTCACCGTGTCGCCTATGACGGTGTACTCGAAACGCGACTCGGCGCCGATGTTGCCTGCGATGACCGATCCGTACGTGACTCCGATGCCCAACTCGTAGTCGCCGTCGATGGACAGTTCGGCCGCCAGGGTGCGCGCGGTGCGTAGTGCGGCGGTCGCGGGATCCGGGTGATCGACCGGAGCACCGAAGATCAGCAATGCGGCATCACCCTCGAACTTGTTGACGAATCCGCCGCCTCGCTCGCCGTGCTCCACGACGACCGCGAAGAATCGATTGAGCCAGTCCACCACGGCTTCGGCCGATTCTCGTTCGGCGCGAGCCGTCGAACCCACGAGATCGACGAACAGCACCGCCACAGTCCGATTCTCGCCGCCGAGGCGGGGTGCGCTCGCGAGCGCTCGCTGGGCGACGTCGTGGCCCACGTGGCGACCGAACAGCGATCGGAGACGTTCGCGCTCGTCCAGTCCGACCACCATCTTGTTGAACCCGTTCTGCAAACGGCCGATCTCGGAGGCGTCGTAGACGTCGACACGGGTATCGGTCGCCCCGGCTTCGACGCGTTGCATGGCGCTGCTGACCTGCTGCAGCGGGTCCGAGACGGAGCGTCCGACCAGAAACATGCCGCCGAATCCGACGACCAGGGCAACCGCGGAGAGCGACACCATCGCGGGGGAAAGATCGACGTCGGGAGGGATGACGGTGTCGATCAACCTGCCGAGTCCGATGAGGCCCAACCCGAGAACGGGAATCGCTGTGCTCAGGACCCAGATGAGAACGACACGAAGCCGAACACCGAGAGCTGCGGAATCGGTGACCGCACCGACGTCCATCACCGCGGCTGTGATCGGGCGAAGAGTTCGTTCGGCCACCAGGTAACCCAGCGAGCACGTTGCCAAGCCGCCGAAGCTGACGGCGATCGCCACGATGATCGACAGCGCCGCACCGGCCGACGCATTGACCGAGACGAACACCGCGACGCCGAGCGCCCACAGCAGAACGTGGACGCCGAGTTGGCGCAACGGCAGTCGGACGACGCCGATCGCGGTCTCGTCCGTCGGCGTTCCTCCGGTGTGCAGCCACCGAATCAGGGGTGCTGCGACGCGGAGCCCGAGCCCGATACCGATGGCTATCGCGACCGGTAGGTACACGAAGAACGCCAGGTAATTTCGGTCCGACAGGATCTCTTCGGAACCGACCGGCAGCGGCAGGACGAAGCGCGCCAATACGAACACGATGACGGCCCCGATGGCGTTGGCCGACACCATTCCCACCGCGTACAGCCGCATGGGTCTGCGTTCGAGGGCAGATCGCAGGGCGGCGATCACCGGTGGTTCTCCGTGTTCGGCACGCTCGAACTCTAGGGGTCCGGCAAAAAGAATCCAGGAACTTCTGCCCGAACGACTACCTGTGTCGCTGAGTACCTGGTAATCTCCGTAACAGTTACCTACAGCTTTTCGACGATGGAAGGAACCACGGCGATGACCAGCACACTGTCCCGGAACGACGTTCTCGAGCCGGAGGACGTTTCCGCTCGTCTGCTCGATTCCGCCGCCCAGCTGTCCTACGACCCGTCCGAGGAAGTCGACTGGGAAGCCGACCTCGATCCCTCCCTCTACGGACTCAATCCGGAGTGGAGCACCCTGTACGGGACGAAGCTGTGGGACGAGATGAGCGAGGAGCAGCGCATCACGCTCACTCGCCACGAGGTCTGCTCCATCATGAGCACCGGCATCTGGTTCGAGATGATCCTGCAGCAGATGGTTCTGCGCGATCAGTACTGCAAGGACTCGTCGAACTCCGACTTCCAGTTCGCGCTCACCGAGATCGCCGACGAGTGCCGTCACTCGATCATGTTCGCCCGCGCCTGCCAGAAGATGGGCATCAAGGCATACCTGCCGCGTCGATCGAGCATCGAACTCGGCCGCGGCTTCAAGGCTCTCGCGTCCGCCGAGGTCGCCTACGGCGGCATCCTCGTCGCCGAAGAGGTGCTCGACGTCATGCAGCGCGACTGGATGCGCGGCGAGAACGTGCTGCCACTCGTGCGCACCACCAGCAAGATCCACGTCGTCGAGGAATCACGACACATGACCTTCGCGCGCGCTCAGATGCGTGAGGAGATCGCCCAAAAGAGCCCTGCTCGCCGCAAGACCAGTGCGCTCGTCGTCGCGATCGCTGCTCGGCTGATCGTGTCCAACATGGTCAACAAGGAGGTCTACGCAGCAGCGGGCCTCGACGTCGACCGCGCGGTGAAGGAAGCGAAGAACAACGCGCACCACCACACGATGATGCGTACTTCGAGCGAGCACCTGATGGCATTTCTTCTCGACTGCGGTTTGATCACCAAGCCGGCCGAGATGATCTACCGTCGCTTGCACATGCTCTGATCGCACCGCTCCCGCTCGAGGCCGTGAAGGACATCCGATAACCCATGCCGTTCGCGATCACGCAGAACTGTTGCAACGACGCATCCTGCCTGTCGGTGTGCCCGGTCAATTGCATTCACCCGACACCCGACGAGCCGGACTTCGGTAAGACGGAACTGCTCTACATCGATCCGCGCTCGTGCATCGACTGCGGAGCCTGCGCCGACGCGTGTCCGGTGGACGCGATCACGCGCGTCTCGAGACTGACGCCGGATCAGCAGATCTATGCCGACATCAACGCCGACTACTACAAGGACAAGCCCGCCGTGGCCGAGTGGGGCGCGCCCCGATTCCCGGTGGCGACGGTCAACGACCTACCGCCGATCGACATCGCCATCGTCGGAACCGGGCCTGCGGCCTGCTACACCGCTCAGGCGTTGCTGAGGGTGCCCGGCACCAGCGTCACCTTCTACGATCGGCTGCCCGTCGCGGGCGGTCTCGCCCGCTACGGCGTCGCTCCCGATCACCTGGGTACCCGACGCATCAGCGAGCACTTCCGTGGGATCTTCGCCCATCCTCGGGTGACGATGAAGCTGGGCGTCGAGGTCGGCAAGGACGTCGACCACGTCGAACTGGCCCGCAAGTTCGATTCGGTGGTCTACGCCGTAGGTGCCGACAAGGACCGGGCCCTCGAGATTCCCGGTATCGACCTCGACGGATCCGTCAGCGCGCGCACCCTGGTGGGCTGGTACACCGGCCACCCCGACGTTCCCGCAGACGCGATCGATCTCGCCGGCGTCGACCGCGTCACCGTCATCGGAAACGGCAACGTCGCGCTCGACGCGGCTCGTATCCTCACCGCCGACCCGGACGGGCTCGACGGAACCGAGATCGCCCCGCACGCGCTGGCCGAGCTGCGTCGCCATCGAGTGAACGAGGTCGTCGTCCTCGCCCGTCGTGGGCCCGAGTTCGCGGCGTTCACTCGTTCCGAGTGCAAGGCTCTGGTCGATCGGGCAGGCGTCGACGTCGTCGTCGCAGGACCGGACGGAATCATCGACGCGATCGATCGCCTGCCGTTGTCCGCCCCCGCATCGGCTCTTGCCGGGGCGACGCGAGTCGAACTGGGATCCTCGGTGCAGGGCCGGCGCATCGTGTTCGCGTTCGGCCGGGCACCGGCTGCTCTGCACGGAAGCGGCTCGGTGGAGTCCATCGAGGTGGGTGTGGGTGAACACGCGGTCACTCTCTCGTCGGAGCTGGTGCTGCTCGCGATCGGATACCGCGGAACTCCGTCACCGGGCATTCCGTTCGACGACATCACCGGCACCATTCGCAACGAGGGTGGTCGTATCACCGCCGCCGACGGCACTCCGGTTCCAGGCTGTTACGTCGTCGGTTGGGCCAAGAGAGGTGCCACCGGTGGCATCGGCGACAACAAGATCGACGCCGAGGAAACCGCCGAAGCGCTGCTGGCCGACGTGCCGACACGCGGGTCTGCGCGTCCGCTCGGGTGGTACGGAAAAGTGAGCGCGGCCCTGGGCGACCGCGTCTCGCGAGTGCGCTGACCGGCCGGTATCGCTCGGTTCTGTTCACCTTGTGTAGCAGTCTCATTCGAGTCTGAGCGATTCGGATGTGCAGCGCGGCGCGCAGGGTTACCGTTGAGTATGGCTGAACGGGGGGCCAAGCCCCAGGTTTCTTTTGTGAGACGGACGATGCTGCGCGCAGTCCGATCGTTGTTCAATCCGCTCCGGCCCGACGACTACCTGTCGATGATCAATCCGCTGTGGACCACTCGCGAACTTCGAGGGAAGGTCGAGCGGGTGGTTCCGGAGGGGTCGGAGGCCGTCTCGGTGTACATCCGTCCAGGTTTCGAGTGGCAGGGCCACACGCCCGGGCAGTACGTCCGACTCGGAGTGCTCATCGACGGTCGGTACCACTGGCGGGCGTACTCGATCACCTCCGATCCGGATCCGGTGGACGGCCTGGTCAGTGTCAGCCCCAAGCTGGTGCCCTCGGGCACTGTCTCGCCGTACCTGGTGGGCACCATCAGAACGGGCGATATCGTCCGGCTCAGCGAAGTCGAGGGTGAGTTCACTCTGCCGAGCCCGATTCCGGAAAAAATGGTCTTCATCAGCGCGGGCAGCGGGATCACACCCATCATCAGCATGTTGCGCGCCCTCGACCACCACGATCAGGTGACCGATGCAGTCGTGGTGCACTCGGTGCACAACCGCGAGCAGTTGATGTTCGCGGACACGCTCGACGAGCTCGAAGCCAAGCACGCCGGGCTCACGGTGAAGTTGCGGATCACCAGCGACGAGGGGCGGATGAAGGCCTCCGAACTGGACGAGCTGGTTCCGGATTGGCGTGAGCGTGAAGCATTCTGCTCCGGCCCGGGTGAACATCTGGACGATCTGCGCTCGTACTGGAAAGACCAGGGCGACTACGACAGATTCCATCACGAGAGCTTCCAACCGGTCATCGGCGGCGGAGACGATGCAGGTGAGGGCGGCACGGTCAAGTTCCTCAACAGCAAGAAGGACGTCGAATGCGACGGCGGCACAACCATTCTCGCCGCAGGTGAAGAAGCCGGGTTGGATCTGACCTACGGCTGCCGCATCGGCATCTGCCACACCTGTGTAGGTACCCTCAAAAAGGGGCGTTTACGTGACCTACGTAACGGGGATATCTCCGAACCTACGGGGCAAGCGGTTCGGATCTGTGTCAACACCGCCGAGGGCGACATCGAAATCGAACTCTGATCAACCATCGAACAGGGGAATTCATGACGATCGACGAAACCACCAGGCGTACCGGCACCAGTGACGAACCGGTGAACCCGTTGGCGCACCTGAGCGACGAGACCATTGCCGAACTGGCCAAGGAGTTCGACGCCATCCACGACGAGGTGTACGCCAGCCTCGGCGACAAGGACCGCAAGTACATCACGTCGGTGATCGCCGCCCAGCGTCAGTTGCTGGTCGCGGGGCGTGTGCTGCTTCTCGGCTCCACCAGCAAGCCGGCCTGGCTCGCCGGAACGACATGCCTCGGGATCGCGAAGATCCTCGAGAACATGGAGATCGGCCACAACGTCATGCACGGCCAGTGGGACTGGATGAACGATCCGGAAATCCATTCGTCCGTGTGGGACTGGGACACCGCCTCCACCGCCAGTTCGTGGAAGCACTCCCACAACTACGTGCACCACACGTACACGAACATTCGCGGCAAGGACAAGGATCTCGGGTACGAGATCATGCGTATCGACCCACGTCAGAAGTGGCACCCTGCGTACCTGGCCCAGCCGTTCTACAACGTTCTGCTGATGGCGTTCTTCGAGTGGGGCGTGGCCCTGCACGATCTCGACATCGAGGCCATCCGTCGTGGCGAGAAGCCGATCAAGGATCTCGTCGAGGACCTCAAGGGCATCGGCGTCAAGGCTCGTAAGCAGTTCGTCAAGGACTACGTGGGCTGGCCGATCATCAGCGCCGGTGCGTTCGCGCTGGCGCAGCTGGCTTCGGGTGGCCGGTTGCCCGAGAGCAAGAGGTCGCGTCTGGCGTCCAAGCTGCGTGGGTCGGCTCGGTTCGGAAAGAACCGCAGGACGGCGTCCTTCCTGGACAGCCGGTTCAGTGGAGTGGAGAGCACGTTCCTGTCCACGTTGGCCGCCAACTTCACCGCCAACATCATTCGCAACGTCTGGTCGAACGCGATCATCTTCTGCGGCCACTTTCCCGACCAGGCCTACACCTTCAGCCAGGAAGAGGTCGAGAACGAGACTCGCGGCGGCTGGTACGTCCGTCAGCTGGTCGGTGCCGCCAACATCGACGGCGGACCACTGTTCCACCTGATGAGCGGCAACCTCAGCTACCAGGTGGAACACCACCTCTACCCGGACATGCCCAGCACTCGCTACGCGGACGTCGCGCCGAAGATCAAGGACATCTGCGAGCGCTACGAACTTCCGTACAACACAGGACCGTTCTTTCAGCAGTGGGGCATGGTCCAGCGGACCATCGCACGGCTGGCGTTCCCGGGCGGCAAGACTCGGCCGAAGCCGGGCCCCTACCGGCCTGAGGAGAGCTGGCGTCGTAAGTTCGCCGAGGGTGCCACCAAGGACAGCGAGGCCGCGAAGACGCGTGGGCGCGTGCCCGCCGGGCACCCGGCAGCCGGGCCCGAGCACAACTCCGGTGGCGTCGACGTTGCGCCACCGCCCCGCGGCGACGACTGAGTTTCGTCCGTAGAGAGCCGACAAGAACCGCGGCCACCCGACTTCCGGGTGGCCGCGGTTCTGCGTTGTGGTGGGTCAGGTCATGTCGACGTCCTTGGTCTCGATCAGCCTCTTGGTGCACACCAGACTCAGTACCGACAACAGGGCCAGCATGACGCCGATGGAGATGCTGCCGAATGCGGCCGTGAGCGGTGCGGCGAGCATCGGCGGAATCGCTCCACCGAGAACTCCGGCGAGGTTGTAGCCCAAACCTGCTCCGGTGTAACGGAATCGAGTCTGGAACAGCTCGGGGAGCAGGGCTCCGGTCGGTCCGTAGGCCACTCCGAAGATGGCCAGCGTGACGCACATGCCGATCACGAACGCTGCCGGTGACCCGGTGTCGAGAACGGGGAACAGTGCGATCGACCAGGGTATCGCGATGATGCACGCTCCCATGATCACCCGCCGACGTCCCACGCGATCGGAGTAGGTGGCAGAGACTGCGATCGCGATTCCGAAGATCACCGCGGCTCCGATTCCGGTGATCAACACGAACGGGCGCTCGAATCCGAGTGTCTTGGTGCCGTAGCTCGTCAGGTACGCGGTTCCCATGTAGAAGAAGGCGAACAGTGATGCCAATGCACCTGCAGCAGTGATGATTTCGCGCTTCTGGATGCGCCAGGCGTCGAAGATCGGCAGTTTCGTCGGAGCCGCGTTCGCCGGTGCCTGCTCCTCGACGAGTTTGTTGGCGCGAAAGACCGGGGTCTCCTCGATGGCCAACCGCATGTACAGGCCGATGAGTACCAGAACGGCGCTGAGCAGGAACGGGATTCGCCAACCGTAATTGAGGAACGTCTCGTTGGTATCGCCGAGCAGGAGGCCGGTCGCGAGGAATGTGGCGCTGGAGAAGATGAAGGCGGCCGACGGTCCCAGCTGGGGGAACATCGCGTAGAACCCGCGTTTGCCGGGCGGTGCGTATTCGGCCGTGAGCAGGGTCGCGCCGGCCCATTCGCCGCCGACCGCGAACCCTTGTCCGAACCTGAGCAGTACCAGGATGATCGGCGCGGCCACGCCGATGGTCTCGGCGCCGGGGAGCAGACCGATCGCGAACGTGGACACACCCATCAGCAGCAGTGTCGAGATCAGGGTCTTCTTGCGGCCGATGCGGTCACCGAAGTGTCCGAACAGCACTGCGCCGACGGGCCTGGCGATGAACGCGACGGCGAACGTCGCGAACGAGGCCACCGTGCCTGCGGTGGAGCCGAGGGCCGGGAAGAAGATCGTCGGGAAGACCAGCGCTGCTGCGGTGCCGTAGATGAAGAAGTCGTAGAACTCGATCGTCGTGCCGATGCCACTGGCGACAGCGACCCGGCGGACACTGGTCTTGGTCTGCACCGCAGGTGGCGTCGACGCGGACACACCCGGGTCGTCGGGTGAGACAGTGGTCATTGTTCCTCCGTTTTGTCGGGTATCGGGTAAATGTGCGATACCGAGTGCGACGAACGGTAGTGACCCGGGTCACCCCACGAATACCCCCGGATGGGGGTGTGGGTGGCGGAGAGTGCGCACGTCCGCCGAGGGTTCGACTCAGGCGCACCTCAGGGTTCGCCGGTACCGTTTCGTCACGGGGGCGGAGAGCCCGTTTCTGCGGTCGGTGAAGCGGAGGTGTTCGTATGTCCATAGACCACAATCGAGACGTGTTCGACAGCGCGCGGGTAGCCGCTGCATACGTGGAGTACGCGGGTCCCACCGATGGGTTTCTCGACCGTGGGGAGGCGGCGGCGCTGGTCGCAGCAGCCGGGGTTGCTCGCGGGAAACCGGTACTGGATGTGGGCGTCGGCAGCGGCCGAACCACGGCGCTGCTGCGACTGCTCAGCGACAACTACGTCGCGATCGACTACGCACCGAACATGATCGCGAGCTTTCGACGGAACTTTCCCGACCTACCGGCGCACGTGGCCGACGCACGTGATCTCGCGGACTTCGCCGACGGCGAGTTCGGCTTGGTTGTGTTCAGCAACAACGGAATCGACACCGTGACACACGACGAACGCCGTCGGGTGCTGGCAGAATTCCACCGAGTTCTCGGCGAGTCCGGAACTCTGGTCTTCTCCACTCTCAACCGCAATGGACCGTCGTTCGGGGAGAAGCCGTTTCAGCTGAGCAGGCCGACCCAGAAATTCACGTTCTCACTCGAGCGCATCGTGACCGCCGTCGGCAGGCGACTGCTCGATCCCGCCGGAGTCGTTCGTAGCGTTGCCAATTGGTGGTCTGCGCGCAGTCGAGTTGTCGATCGCGGAACGTGGGCCGTCGCTCCGCTCGCTGCGCACGATTTCGCTCCGATCATGCACTTCACCACGGTGACGGATGTGCGACGACTGGTGACCGACGCCGGATTCACCATCTCCGAGATCTTCGCCGACGACGGTTCGATCGTGGCCCCCGACGCTCCGACGAGCTCGGCGGACAACTTCACCGTCGTCGCGCGAAAGTAGGGGCCCTCAGCCCAATCGCTCGAGTGCCTCGGTCATCTTCTCCACCGTATCCGGCGCGACCTTGGCCTCGAACCCTGCCTTCAGAAACGGGCCGGCCACCTTGGCGGCACCGTTGAATTCGATTTTCGCGTGGTAGTCGACTCGGGTCGAGCGCGGTCCTTCGGCGGTCAACGTGATGTCGTCGACGCTTGTGGCCGTCTTGTTCTCACCTTCGAACACGACGTGATCGGGCTCGTCGGTGACCAATGTGTAGGTCAGTTCGGTGGTGATACCGAACAACTTCGAAACGTTGTGCCACTGCGTGCCGACGGCAACCGGACCGTCGGAAATCTGTGTACAACTCTGGGTCCCGGGATCCCACGCTGCCGCATTGGAGAAGTCCCGGAGAAATGCCGCTGCCTTCTCGATCTCCACTGCGGCGGTGAATGTTCTGGTGACGTCGACCATGACGCTCTCTCTTTCTTCTTCGTGTGGATCAGTCTTCGAGGCGGACGCCGAGATGGTCGGCGAGACGGCGCATGGTGTCGACGATCTGATCCTCGGTCACCCGGGGGAAGCCGGCCATCTTCCTGAACTCCTGGTCGGTGACGCGTGACCAGTCGTAGACCTGAGTCAGGGCAGTGCGATCCTCGGAGACCGCGTCGAGCTCCCAGGACCACCGCGTACCGCGAGGCTCCATGCCTCGACGACGAGGAATCCATCCGATGCGCCGGTCCTGCTCGAACACGAACACGGTGTTCTCCATGACGTACTCGCCGAGCTCCGGCTGATACATGTCCATCGCGAAGGTGTCGCCCACGGCCCCCAACGGCATCGGGTCGATCGCCCCACGCAGCATTTCCGAGCCGTCGACCGCTGCCTGGACCTCGGGGTTGACGAGCGCGGTGAACACGGAGGCGGGGGGAGCGTCGATCACGCGCCTAACGGTCAACTCGTCGGTCATGGAACACGCCTTTCAGTTATTTGTGCTGGCTACGGACTTACCCCCGTCTGCGGGGAAAGAAACTCCGATCGCCGTTTTTGCCTCGCAGTGGACACAGCGACGAAACACGACCGCCACCAATCGTTCGTACAGTCGCCGGGTCGGACTCCGCACAATCCAGGTGCGGAGCAGCATCTTGTCAAGGGGTAGCCATGAGTGGAAATACCGTCCGCCTGCAGGCGATCAAAGACGTCGAGGCGTATGTACCGCCTGCGGTCAGCTTCGTCGGAGACGAGAAGCCGGGCGAGATCTTCGGTGAGAACGTCTTCAGCAAGGTCGTCATGCAGAAGCGTCTGCCCAAATCGGTCTTCAAATCGGTGATGGCAACGATCGACAAAGGCAAGAAGCTCGACCCCATGGTCGCCGACGCTGTCGCGTCGGCGATGAAGGACTGGGCACTCGAGAAAGGCGCGACGCACTACGCGCACGTCTTCTACCCGCTCACCGGGTTGACGGCCGAGAAGCACGACAGCTTCTTCGATCCGGTCGGTGACGGCAGCGCACTCGCGGAATTCGCGGGCAAGACCCTGATCCAGGGCGAGCCCGACGCATCGAGCTTCCCCAACGGCGGCCTGCGCAACACGTTCGAGGCGCGCGGATACACCGGCTGGGATGTCACCAGCCCGGCATACGTGCTCGAGAACCCGAACGGCAACACTCTCTGTATCCCGACGGTGTTCGTCTCGATGACCGGTGAAGCCCTCGACCACAAAACGCCGCTGCTGCGCAGCCAGCAGGCGATGGGCGGTCATGCCGAGCGCATCCTGAAGCTCTTCGGCCACGAGAACGTCGAGAACATCGTCTCGTTCTGCGGCCCCGAGCAGGAGTACTTCCTCGTCGACCGGCACTTCTTCCTCGCCCGGCCGGA
The DNA here is from genome assembly GCF_002258545.1 of Rhodococcus sp. 05-2255-3B1. Lineage (NCBI taxonomy): Bacteria > Bacillati > Actinomycetota > Actinomycetes > Mycobacteriales > Nocardiaceae > Rhodococcus > Rhodococcus sp. 05-2255-3B1. The sequence continues at coordinate 243,384 of NZ_NOZC01000035.1, forward strand.
CCTGCTCAATGCAGGCCGCACCCTGTTCGGCTCGAAGCCGCCCAAGGGCCAGGAGTTCGACGATCACTACTTCGGTGCCATCCCCGAGCGGGTGCTCGGCTTCATGATGGACACCGAACGGGAGCTGTTCAAGCTCGGCATCCCGGCCAAGACCAGGCACAACGAGGTCGCACCCGGACAGTTCGAGATCGCCCCGATGTTCGAGCGCGGAAACATCGCGGCCGATCACCAGCAACTGCTGATGACGACGTTCAAGACCATCGCCAAGAAGCACGGCATGGAGTGCCTGTTCCACGAGAAGCCCTTCGAGGGCGTCAACGGCTCCGGCAAGCACGTCAACTTCTCGCTCGGAAACTCCGACCTCGGATCGCTGCTGGTTCCCGGCGACAACCCACACGACAACGCGCAGTTCCTGGTCTTCTGTGCCGCCGTCATCCGCGCGGTACACAAGTACGGCGGTCTGCTGCGCGCGTCGGTGGCGTCGGCGACCAACGACCACCGCCTCGGCGCGAACGAGGCTCCGCCCGCGATCATCTCGATCTTCCTCGGCGATCAGCTCGCCGACGTGTTCGATCAGATCGCCAAGGGCGCGGCCACCTCGTCGAAGGGCAAGGGCACCATGATGATCGGTGCCGACACCCTGCCCGTGCTGCCGACCGATCCCGGTGACCGCAACCGAACCAGCCCGTTCGCCTTCACCGGCAACAGGTTCGAGTTCCGTGCACCCGGTTCGATGCAGACCGTCAACGGCCCCATGGTCACGATCAACACGATCATGGCCGAGGCTCTCGACTACATGGCGACCAACCTCGAGACGGCCGTCGCCGACGGCACCGATTTCGACACCGCGGTGCAGAACCTGTTGACGGAGATCATCACCGAACACGGCGCCGTGGTGTTCAACGGCGACGGCTACTCCGACAACTGGCAGATCGAGGCCGAGGCACGCGGTCTACCGAACCTGCGTACGACGCTCGACGCGTTGCCGGAGCTGATCTCGGATTCGGCCATGGAGCTGTTCGAGAAGTACAAGGTCTTCAACCACCGTGAGATGCACTCGCGCTACGAGGTGGGACTCGAACAGTACGCGTTGACGGTGTTCGTCGAGGCTCGTCTGACCCTCGAGATGGGCCAGACCTCCATCCTGCCCGCAGCGGTGCGATACCAGACCGAGTTGGCGCAGAACGTCAGCGCGCTCAAGGGTGCCGGTGTCGACGATGTGGACATGACTGCGCTGCAAGCAGTGTCGGCTCCACTGTCGGAGCTGCGCGCAGCGTTGACGACGTTGAAGACCGCCCTCGAAGCCGATCCCGGCGGCGAGGCACTCGCCGAGGCGACACACGCGAAGGACGAACTGCTGCCGGCAATGGCCGCCGTTCGATCTGCCGCGGACACCCTCGAGGCAATGGTGGCGGACGATCTCTGGCCGCTGCCGACGTACCAGGAAATGTTGTACATCCTGTAGTGCGCTGCGGGCAGGAGTGGAGCCTGCGGAACGACCGGGTAGCGCAGTGGTGTGGATAAATGCCCCGGAGGGCACTTATCCACACCACTGTTGTGTTCGGGGTGAGCAATATCTCGAGTCGGAATAGCTCGATGGATCTTTCGGGTTCGGAGTGAACAGTGGCAAAGCAGTGCACGCACTCGTGAGGAGAGAGATTCATGAAGTTGTTTTCCCCGTTGGCACTCGGTGAGCTGAAGCTCGACAACCGGTTGGTGATGGCCCCGTTGACACGCGTGCGTTCCGGCAAGGACGGTGTGCCGGGCCCGCTGGTCGTCGAGCACTACAAGCAGCGCGCATCGCTGGGGCTGATCGTCAGTGAAGGCACCTACCCGAGCCACGCAGGCCAGGGCTTCCCGGGTCAGCCGGGCCTGGTGACGGACGAGCAGATCGTCGGCTGGCGCAATGTCGCCGACGCGGTCCATGCCGACGGTGGACTGATCGTCGCGCAGGTGATGCACGCCGGTCGGGTGACGCACGAGGCGACGACGGGTGGCCACGAGGTCGTCGGACCCAGTGCCATCGCCATCGAGGGGGACACCCACACCTACGAGGGTAAGAAGCCGTACCCCACCCCGCGTGCGCTGCGCGATGACGAATTGCCCTCCGTGATCGCAGATTTCGTGCAGGCGTCGAAGAATGCCATCGCCGCCGGAATGGACGGCGTCGAGATTCACGGTGCCAACGGCTACCTGTTGCACGAGTTCCTCTCGCCCGCCTCGAACCAGCGCGACGACGCCTACGGCGGCTTGCCGGAGAACCGGGCGCGCTTCGTGGCCGAGGTCGTCGAAGCAGTGGTCGCTGCTCTCGGAGCGGGCAAGGTCGGAATTCGCATCTCACCCGAGCACAACATCCAGGATGCGCTCGAGACGGACGCCGACGACGTGCGCGCCACCTACCGTGCGTTGGTCGAGCGGCTCGCGCCGCTGGGACTGGCGTACCTCAGTGTGCTGCACAAGGATCCGTCGGGCGATCTCGTCCAGGGTCTGCGACAGGCGTTCGGCGGACCGGTGCTCGTCAACAGTGGCTTCGGTGAGATCACCACCCGCGACGAGGCGCTTTCACTCCTCGACAACGGAATCGGCGACGCAGTTGTCGTCGGCCGTCCGGCGATCGCGAACCCCGACCTCGCCTACCGCTGGCGCGAGGATCTGCCGTTGAACGAGCCCGATCCGAGCACCTTCTACACCGATGGTGCCAAGGGCTACACGGATTACCCGGCCCTGCAGCACTGAGAGTGCCTGCGGCAGTGGTGCGGTCGAGTGCCCCAGAGGGCACGCAGGGGTGGAGCCTGCGGAACGACCCGAGAACAGTGCCGCACCACTGCGCGGAGCGCACTAGAAGTCGGCGGTCTTGCGGGCCCTGATCTTGCTGACGATCGAGAACACCACGGCGATGATCATCAGTGCGTAGAGCACGATGGTGATCGCGCTGCCGACCAGGATCGACGGGTCGCCCTCGCTGACGGCCAGTGCGCGTCGGAGTGACTCCTCGGCCAGCGGGCCGAGGATCACCGCGATCAACACCGGTGCCAACGGAATGTCGTATCGGCGCATCATGAATCCGACTATGCCGAGCCCGAGCATGAAGATCAGATCCACGATCGAGGCACTCGATGCGTACACGCCGAGGGCCGCGAACACCGAGATGCCGGCGTAGAGGTAGTTCTTCGGGATCTTGAGCAACTGCGCCCACAACGGTGCGAACGGCAGGTTGAGGATCAACAGCACGATCATCGCCACGAACAGGCTGGCCAGTAGGGCCCAGACGATGTCGCCGCTGCGCTCGAACAACAGCGGTCCGGGCTGCATGCCGTACTGCTGGAAGGCAGCCAACATGATGGCCGCCGTCGCCGACGTCGGAAGACCCAGGGCCAGAAGCGCTCCCATGGCCGTACCGGCCGTGGAGTTGCCGGCTGCCTCTGGTCCCGCGACACCGCGAATGGCACCCTTTCCGAACATCGGCTTCGTGCGCTTGCGATCGAGTCTGCGCTCGGTGCCGTACGCCAGGAAGCTCGGCACTTCGGCACCACCTGCGGGGATCACACCGAACGGCACACCGAATGCCGTGCCGCGCAACCACGCCGGCATCGCATCGCGGAACTCGGCCTTGCTCAGCCAGGGGCGTCCCTGCGACTTGATCAGGCTGCGATCCTCGGGTCGACCGATCTTGGACGCGATGTGGATGACCTCACCGAGCGCGAGCATCGCGACGGTGATGACGACGATGTGAATGCCGTCGAACAGGGCGGGTACCTCGAACGTGAATCGTGAAGCGCCCGAGGGGCCGTCGATGCCGATCACGGCCAGGGTGAGGCCGATCAGCAGTGCGGTCAGGCCTTTGAGGGCCGAGTCCGAGACCACGGCCGAGGTGGCGATGAACGCGAACACCGCGAGGGCCAGGTACTCGGCGGGGCCGAAGTTCGTCGCCAACGACGCGAGGGTGGGAGCGAAGAACACCACCAGGGTGGTGGCGACGATGCCGCCGATGAACGCTCCGATGGCGGAGGTGGCCAGAGCCTGTGGGGCGCGGCCGTTCTTGGCCATCCGGTGCCCCTCGAACGTCCCGGCGATCGCGGTGCTGTTGCCGGGTGTGTTCATCAGTATGCCGGAGATGGAATCGCCGAACAGGCCGCCGAAATACACGCCGGCGAACATGATCAGCGCTGCGGTGGGGTCGAGGGTGAAGGTGACGGGCAGCAGCAGGGCCACCGCCATGGCGGAGCCGAGACCGGGTAGGACGCCGACGGCGGTGCCGAGCAGCGCGCCGACGAACACCCAGACCAGGTTCATCGGGGTCAGCGCGGTGCCGAACCCGTCGATCAGATTGCTCAGTGAATCCATCGTAAGTTCAGCTCCGTCAGAAGATCTGGGCGAGAACGCCGCCGGGGAGGGTCAGGCCGAGGCCCGCGGAGAATGCGATCTGAACCGCGCTCGAGACCAGCAGAGCGACGGCCGCGTCGAACACGTAACGGCGACCGCCCAATCCGATCGAGACACCCCAGAACAACAGCGCGCCGGCGAGAACCCACCCGAGCGGATCGAGCAGTGCGATGAACACCGCTACCGATCCGACGGTGATCGACAGGGTTCGCCAGTTGCTGACGGTGCCGGTGTGCGGCACGCCGTCGCCGTCCACCCCACGGTCGACGACGTCGGGCTTGATCAACAGTTGAAGGGTGACCAGCAGGGCGACGACGAAGCAGCCTCCTGCAACGATGGCCGGAAAGACCTGCGGGCCAGGTGATGTGGCGGTGGGCGGAACCTGCATCGTGACGGTTCCGTAGACCAGGAAGGCTCCGAGTGCGACGAGCAGCGCCGGAACGATCAGTCCACTGCGGCCCGTCCAGAACGATCGGGATGTGTCCGTGTCGGTGGTCGTCGTTGTCATACCAGTCCCAACTCCTCGAGAATTCCGGTGATACGTGTCTGTTCGACGTCGAGGAACTCTCCGAATTCGTCTCCGGTCAAAACCGATTCCTTCCAGCGGTTGCGTTCGACGGCCGTGGCCCACTGTTCGGTCTCGACCATCTCGGAGACGATCTCGACCAGCGTCTGTCGGTCCTCGTCCGAGATGCCGGGTGGGGCAACGATTCCGCGCCAGTTGACGAGGTCGACGTTGTACCCCTGTTCGATGAACGTGTCCACGTCGAATCCCTCGAGGGGCTCGGGCGCGGCGACTGCGAGTGCGCGCACATTGCCCGCCTCGATCTGATCGCGGAAGTCGTTGAACCCACTCACTGCCACACCGACGGTGTTCGACAGCAGTGACGTGAGTACTTCACCGCCGCCGGAGTAGGCGATGTAATTGATTGCGGCCGGATCGATGTCGGCTTCCTGTGCCAACTGGCCCGCGACGATGTGGTCGATGCCGCCGAGCGAACCGCCGCCGATCGGAAGTCCTCCGGGGTTCGCCCGCCACGCCTCGATCATGTCTTCGAGATTCTGGATCGGTGAATCCCTCGGCACGACGAACACTTCGAAGTCCTCGGCCAGTTTCGCGATCGGGACGGTGTCGGCCAGAGTGGTCTCGGAGTTGTTGATCGCGATGCCGCCGAGCATGACGGTGCCGGTGATCATGACGGTGGTGGGTTGCCCGCTCAGGTTCTCGAGCTGGCTCAGACCGATGGTGCCGCCTGCACCGGGGACGTTGACGACCTGGGCGTTGTTGACGATGCCGTCGCTGCGCAGTGCCTGCTGCGATTCACGGGCGACGAGATCCCAGCCGCCACCTGCGGCGGCGGGCGCGATCAGCGTCAGTTTCGCTCGTGCGTCCGAGCCGCTGGCGCTGCGAGCGGCATCGATACCTGCCACGGTCACCGCTCCCACCACCACCAATGCGCCGACCGTCCGTAGCAGTGTGGGCGATATCGCCATCAGAGACCTTTCGTGTGGTGTGTCACAGCGTCAGGTTAGATACAGTTTGTCTGATTAGTCCAGTTCACAACTCTCCGAGGTGATCCTCGGTGGATACGACCAACGAGCAACGAACAACGGGAGAGAACGTGTCGGTATCGAGCGCAGTGGCAGTGGCGATGAGCAACACACCGGAGGGGCAGGAAGCGTTGCGTCGCGGTGCCGCCGAGGCCGAACTTCGTCAGGCTCCGTTGATCGTATTGTCCGTGGTGGACCGGGATTCGGTGTCCGCGGACGACCGCAACTCCGCGCAGGCCGAGGTCGAACGGACTCTGCCCGGTATCGCGACCATGGTTCGAGTGGAACCCGACGGCGGAGACCCGGCCGGTGCTCTGGTCGACCTCGTCGCGGACGTCGGTGCGGGAATGGTCGTCATCGGTTCCAAGCGTCGATCCGCGGTCGGCAAGTTCTTGATGGGCAGCACCGTGCAGAGAGTGCTGCTCGACTGCCCGGTGCCCGTTCTCGTCGTCAAGGCACCGTGACCACGACGTCGCACGGTAGTATCGGACAAAACTCTCACCACACGACCCTGAGGAATCATGGACAGCGATAAACCCGGGCCGGACACGGCTCCCCGCACTACTGCTACTACGTGCGAGGCGGTGTCCGGCGAATGAGCGTAGTGCTCACTCTCTTGCTCGGCCTGCTCGTCGTTTTTCTCATCACCGTCGCGACCGGCTACTTCGTAGCCCAGGAATTCGCGTACATGACCGTCGACCGCTCCCGGCTCAAGGCTCGCGCCGAGGCCGGTGACGCCGTCGCGGCTCGGACGTTGACGGTCACCAAACGCACCTCCTTCATGCTGTCCGGTGCGCAGTTGGGCATCACGGTCACCGGCCTGCTCGTCGGCTACGTGGCCGAACCGCTGATCGGGCAGTCGTTCGGCGCGATACTGGGCGGCGTCGGGGTTCCGACGGCCGTCGGTGTCGGACTCGGTGCCGTACTGGCGATCACGTTCGCGACATTCGTGCAGATGCTCTTCGGCGAACTGTTTCCGAAGAACTTCGCCATCGCGCGTCCCGAGCCGGTGGCCCGCTGGCTGTCGCTCTCGACCACCATCTACCTCAAACTCTTCGGCTGGTTGATCACCATCTTCGACCAGTCGTCGAACCTGCTGCTCAAAGCGCTCAAGATCGAGCCGGTGCACGACGTGGAGCATTCGGCCAGCCTGCGCGACCTCGAGCACATCGTCTCGGACTCACGCGAGACAGGCGATCTGCCCGACGAACTGTCGACACTGCTCGACCGTATCCTCGACTTCCCAACTCGCACAGTCGAACACGCGATGATCCCGCGTTCGCGCTCGGCCACGGTCCGAGACACCGACACCCTCGCCGAGGTCGCGGCTCTGATGGGCCAGGAGCATTCTCGATATCCGGTGCTCGACGAGGACGACGGCATCGTCGGCGTCGTCCATCTCGCGGACGTCCTGTCCGCGACGGTGCCGGGGTCCACCCCGATCTCCGAGCTCACGCGGGACGCGCTGATCCTCCCGGAGATCCAGAGCCTGCCCGACGCGATGCGCGAGTTGCGCTCGACGAAGAACCAATTGGCCTGTGTGATCGACGAATACGGCGGTCTGACCGGCGTCATCACGATCGAGGACCTGGCCGAGGAACTGGTCGGCGAGATCACCGACGAGCACGACGACGACCTGTCCGATCCGAGCCCGGTCAGTGCCGACGACGGCAGCTGGACCATGGCCGGTGAGGTACACATCGACGAGGTCGAGCGAGCGATCGGCATCGATCTGCCCGAGGGCGATTACGAGACCATCGCCGGTTTCGCCATCGCGCACAACGGATCTCTCCCCGACGTCGGGGAACGGATCGAAGTGGACCTACCACCGGACAACGCCGATCTGGCGAACGACGAGGAGAGTCCCGTTCGCTTCGTGATCCTCGAAATCGAAGAGATCGACAGCCACGTCCCGTCCCTGCTGACCCTGACGCTCGGCGAGCGTGACCCCGAGCACGACGACGAGTCGGCCGAGGCGAAGGAAAGTGTGCACCGATGAGCAACATCTGGGTCTTCCTGGCCGTCACGATCGGCCTCATCGCTGCCAGTGCCTTCTTCGTCGCCGTCGAGTTCGCGCTGTTGGCCGCCAAGCGGCACCGGCTCGAGGACGCCGCTCCCAATTCACGCTCTGCGCGGGCAGCTCTGCGCAGCTCGTCCGAGCTGACCGTCCTTCTCGCCGGCTCCCAGCTGGGTATCACCGTCTGCACCCTCGGTCTCGGTGCGACGACCAAACCGGCCGTGCACTACTGGCTCACGCCGTTGTTCGAGAGCGGCGGCCTGCCGTACTGGTTCGCCGACGTTCTCGGCTTCGTGCTCGCGCTGATCGTCGTCACCTTCCTGCACCTGGTGGTCGGAGAGATGGCTCCGAAGTCCTGGGCCATCGCCCATCCGGAGAAGTCCGCGACGATGCTCGCAATCCCGATGCGCGGCTTCATGTTTCTCACCCGTCCGGTGCTGACGGCGCTGAACAACATGGCCAACTGGTGCCTGCGGCGGGTCGGCGTCGAGCCGGCCGACACCGTGGGCACGGGCCAGAACGCGGACGATCTGCGTCAGCTGGTGGAGCATTCGGTGAACGTCGGTGCTCTCGATGCCAGCTACCAGGCGCAGATCTCGAGTGCGCTCGAACTGCAGGAGCTGACGGTCGGTGACCTGGTGCGCGAGTTCGGCAAGCCCACATCGGTGCCGTCGACGGCGACCATCGACGACGTGCGCGAGGCCTCGCGTCGCTCGGGGCATCTGCGGATCCTGGTCAGCGACGCGGATGTGGTCAAGGGAGTTGTGCACGTCCGCGACACGTTGACCGCACCGCAGACCCTCGCCGAGATCACGCGTCCGGCGTACACGCTGGAGTCGACGACCCCGGTGTACGTTGCGCTGCAGTCGATGCGGGAGACCAGGCACCACCTGGCGCTGGTGGTCGACGGTTCTGCTGCCGCTGACGATCCGGCGCGCAGCGTCGGCGTCGTGACACTGTCCGATGTGCTGACGCGGCTGTTGCCCCAACCCGTCTGATTCGATCCCGCCTTCGAACGAGGCATCCCCGCCCGGCCTGCGTGGCCGAGCGGGGATGCTTTGTCGTATCGGGTCGCAGATCTCAGACTGGGGCGACAACCAGCAGGTGTGCCCAGTACGACGCGACGTCGTGGCCGAGTTGGGGGAGCAGAACGTCGTAGAGCAGGTAGGACATCATTGCCGTCGAACTCCTTGTTCAGCGGGTCGTTGCCGACTCGCATTCCGAGACTGTGGGTGACCGAGACTGTGGGTCATTCAGACTCTAGATCACGCGGCCGTCGGTGACATCCATATCGCGCACTCGCCCCCCGTGGCGCACGTCAGCCGATGCAGCCCTGCAGGGTGGTGAAGCTGCCCGCGATTCCGGCACCGTCGCACACCGCGCCGGTCGGGGTGAGAGTGACGGTGGAGCCCGGTGCTGCCACCGCGATGGAGAGCCCGAGGCCGGCTGCCGTGTTCTGTGCCACGGCACCGGGGCCGAATGCGATCGCTGCAGGCGCACCACCGAAACTGCCGTTGCTGACTGCGGTTCCACCGTTCAGTCCGAGTGCAAGGGCTGCGGCATTGTTCATTGCCTCGGCCGAACCCCACCCCTCGAGGCCGAGGCCGGCCGCCGCACTCGCGACGTCTGCGGAGCTGTCGCACTGCGATCCTCCGAGGATCGCAGCGATATCCGCCCCTCCCGGGGCGGTGGTGCAGGCGACCGGCGCTGCTGATGCGGTGCCGGGTACCAGTGCCGCGAACGCGCAGGCGAATCCGAATGCTGCGGCTCCGCCGACAATCCTCTTGGTGTGGAACATGGTGAATGCCTCCCGAGATCGGTGCGTCGGCACCGGTGTGCCGAGCGTGACGGTCGCTGGGCCGTGTTGCTGGGGACCCGACTCCCTGATACCGAGTCTCGACCCGCCCGGGCGCAGCGGGGGTTCGGTAATATCTCGAAAACGTCTCGTTAGAATAACGCTGAGGTAACAGTGTTGAGGAGTGTGGTCGGTCCGAACGATTGCTTGATGATCGGACGTATCGATGAGGTCGTTTTCGACTGCTCGGATCCGGCGTTGCTCGCGCAATTCTGGGCCGGCGTGCTCGGTGGGAAACCTGCAGTACGCGACGACCGCTGGCATTACGTCGACGTTCCCGGCTTCACCCGGCTGGCGTTTCAGCGGGTCCCGGAGGGCAAGTCGGTCAAAAATCGACTCCATCTCGACGTCGACGTGCCGAGCATCGACGTTGCTGTCGAGCAGGCTATTGCGATGGGTGCGTCGGTGTTCGGCGAACGGCACTCCGACGCGGCGGGATCCTTTCAGGTGCTCCTCGACCCCGAGGGCAACGAGTGGTGCCTGGTGACGCCGCCCGGGTGAGCTCGGTCGATCAGCGAGTGTCGTGTTCGGCGCGTGATTCGAGGACGGTGGGCATGTTGCCCTCGATGAGTTCGATCAGATCGCTCAATCGGGTACCGACTTCGCGTCCCAGCGGGGTGAGGCTGTACTCCACCTTGGGCGGAATGGTCCCCTGCACGGTGCGAATCACGAGACCATCCCGTTCCAGGGTCTGCAGAGTCTGCGAGAGCATGCGTTCGCTGACGCCGTCGACGCGTCGGCGCAACGCATTGAACCGGTAATCACCCTCGGTGAGCGCCGCGAGCGCGAGAACGCCCCACCTGCTGGTGGCGTTCTGCAACGTCTGCCTCGACGCACAGTCCCGCGCGAAGACGGACGCTTCGAGTGATTCGGTGGCCTCGGACATACCTCCATGCTAGCGCATGCGAAAGGCATAGTGATGACTATGGGGGTTGCACTGCACGAAAAGTAAGTGCATAGTGGGTGAGTACTTGAAACCTCAACCTCAGGAGCTCGATCATGACCACAGCGGTAACCGGAGCAACGGGCAACCTCGGCGGCCTCGTCGTCGACGCACTCATCGAGCGTGGCGTTGCACCCGCCGAGATCGTGGCGGTGGTCCGAAACGCAGACAAGGCCTCGCCACTGGCCGAACGAGGCGTCGTGGTTCGGGTTGCCGACTACTCCGATTCGGCCGCGATGACGGCAGCTCTCGCAGGCGTCGACAAGCTGCTGCTCGTCTCGGGTTCGGAGGTAGGTCAGCGAATTGCACAGCACACCAACGTGATCGAGGCAGCCGAGACAGCCGGAGTCGGCCTCATCGCCTACACGAGCCTGCTGGCCGCCGATACATCCGGAGTGAGCCTCGCGCCCGAGCACAAGGCCACCGAGGAACGCCTCGCCGCGTCCGGCATTCCCGCGGTGTTCCTGCGCAACGGCTGGTACTGGGAGAACTACCTCGGCTCGCTCGCGCAGACCATCGAGGGCGGAGTGCTCCTCGGCGCGGCAGGAAACGGCAAGCTGGCCGCCGCGTCCCGCGTCGACTTCGCGCACGCGGCCGCCGCTGTGCTGACGCTCGACGATCAGGGCGGAAAGATCTACGAGCTCGGTGGCGACGAACGCCTCACCTACGCCGAGCTCGCGGCCGTCATCGGCGAGATCTCCGGCAAGTCGATCGCCTACAAGGACGTTTCCGAGTCCGAGTACGCCGCGATTCTCCAGGGCGCAGGACTGCCCGACTTCGTGGCAACCATGTTGGCCAGCGCAGATGCGGGAATCGCGCGCGGCGAGCTCGACACCGACTCCGGCGACCTGCAGGCCCTGATCGGTCGAGCATCCACTCCGGCCGCAGAAGTACTCCGCGCCGCAGTGTGACGGGCATCGGGGGCGGTACTTGTAGCGTGGGCGCGGTGAATCACTCCTACACCCGCACCATGTTCCTGGCCGCCTCCGTCTCGCTCGTCCTGCTGACGGGTGCGTGCAGCTCGGACTCCGACGCCTCGTCCTCGGCGACGTCCACGTCCTCGGCTTCGTCCGCCGCCGCTGCCCCGGCCGCCGCGAGCACCTGCCCCACAGCGGCACCCGACGCCGCGGCCACCCCCGACTGGACCCTCGACGGGGACTCGGGCAGCATCGCCGTCGTCGGATCCACCGACACCGCCGCGCCCGCTATCACCGTCGACACCCCGTTCAGCGTCGCCGAGACCCAGGTCGAAACGTTGACAGCGGGGGACGGGCCGGTCATCGCGTCCGACGCCGAGGTGTCGGTCTGCTACGTGGGCGTCAACGGACGTACCGGAGAGACGTTCGACAGCAGCTTCGAGCGGGGTGCACCGATCGAATTTCCACTGGATGGAGTCGTCGCCGGCTTCCAGAAGGCCATCGCCGGACAGACCGTCGGCTCGACCGTCGCCGTGGCGGTCACCTCGGCCGATGGATACGCGACCGGCAATCCGGCAGCCGGAATCGAGCCGGGAGACAGCTTGATCTTCGCGATCTCGATCCTGTCCGCGAGCTGAGTGCCTCCGGCAGTGGTGCGGTTGTGCGCTCTCCGCGGCACACAACCGCACCACTGCGGCTCCGCCGCACTTACACCGTCGAGAGCTGCTGAATGGTCGTCGCGCCGCCCGGCGTGGGTGTCGTGGTGATGAAGTTCGAGTCGTAACCCAGCGATTCGACGACTCCGCGGATCTCGCGGAACTGCTCGACGCTGACGTCGGGCGTGCGCTTGAGCACGAATCCGGACGTGCGGTTGGGGCTTCCGACGAACGCCCACGAGTAGTCGTCGGCAATGTAGGCGACGATGTAGTTGGTCGGACCGTCGAGGCTCTCCTGGGTGGGCACCCCCGGGAAGCTCACGTGCAGTTGAGCATTGGTGACGGTGTCGTTGACCCTGGCGTTTCCGACGATGCGGTTCTCGCCGCCGGTCCAGGTGGTGCAGGTGTTCTCGACGCGAATGTTGGTTTCGTCGATCATCTGGTAGTTCGCCTGGGTGTCACGAGCACAGATCAGGTTGAACGGCTGTGGCACCGCGGCAACCTGGTTCCAGGTGCCCAGGTAGCGCTCGACATCGAGTGACGGGATCGGAGCCAGCGGCTCCAGGCCGACCGATCCCAGTGGACCGACCGGCTGCGCCTGAGCCGGGGCCGCGGTCAGCAGTGCGCCTGCGGCCAATGCTCCGGCAATTGCGGTGCGTCCGAGTGCGGTACGGATGTTCATCAATTCGCTCCTTGTGTTGCGGTTGTGGTTACGGTCTCGCTGGAATCGATTCTGTTCGGCCACCAGATTTTCGGGCCGATGAGGGTGAACAGGGCGGGAATCACGACGGTGCGCACCACGAAGGTATCGAGCAGAATGCCGAGTCCGACGATGATGCCGAGTTGGGTCAGGGTGATCAGGGGCAGGACGCCGAGCACGCAGAAGACTGCTGCCAGAACGATTCCCGCGCTCGTGATGACACCGCCGGTGGCCGAGACGGCGCGCACGATGGCCGATCCGGTGCCGTGCCGAGGCGTCTCCTCGCGGGTGCGAGTGACCAGGAAGATGGTGTAGTCCACACCGAGCGCGACCAGGAACAGGAACGCGAACAGCGGGGTGTTGTCGTCGAGGGCGGGGAAGCCGAAGACGTGCAGGCTCACCCAGCTGCCGATCCCGATCGCTGCTACCGCACTCAATACCGTTGTGGCAACCAGGATCACGGGTGCGACGAGGGCACGCAGCAGTACCAGGAGCACAGCGAGCACGACCGCGAGGATCGCGGGGATCACCACGAGGCGGTCGCGGGCCGCTGCGTCGGATGTGTCGAGTGCCTTGGCGTCGCTGCCGCCCACTCGGGCTCCGTCGACGTTGCCGAGTGCCGAGCGAAGGTTCTCGACCACGGCGAACGACTCTTCGGACGCGGGGGCCGCATCGGTGACGACCGAGAGGCGGGTGAGTCCGGTGTCGGAATCCGCGACGCGATCGACCGACACGACACCGTCGATGCCCTGGGCGGTGCCGATGACTGCGTCGATGTCTGCGGTGGGAGCCAGGACCGTCATCGGATCGGCGGATCCGGCCGGAAAGTGTTGCGAGAGAGTCTCGAAGCCTTCGACGGACTCGGCGGTGACACGGAACTGCTCGGTCTGCGAGAGTCCGATCTGCGTTCCGAACAAGGCCGCGCAGCAGGCCAGCAGCGCGACGATGGTCACCGAGGCCGTCGCCACGGGGCGTCGGGCAACACCTGCCGCGATCGAGTGCCAGACGCCCTCCGTGGTGGTGTCACGGTCGGACTCCTTGGGGACGAAGGGCCAGAACAGCTTCGGGCCACACAGTGCCAGCAGGGGCGGCAGTACGAACAGCACGAACACCGCTGCCACGACGAGGCCTGCGGCGGCCAGGGCACCCAGGCTGCGGGTGCTGGGCAATATTGCCAGGAGCAAGGTCAGCAGCGCCAGGACGACGGTGGCGTTGCTGGCGAGGATGGCGGGCCCGGCATGGCGAACGGCGTGGCGCAGGGCGAGGCGATGATCGGGCTCGCGCCGCAGTTCCTCGCGGTACCGAGAGATCAACAGCAGCGCATAGTTGGTGCCGGCACCGAAGACCAGCACGCTGGTGATGCCCGACGTGGACCCGTCGAAGGACAGACCGGTGACCTCGGCCAGCGCGGTGCCGACGGTAGTGGCGAATCGGTCTGCGAAACCGATGACGGCCAACGGCACCAACCACAGGATGGGCGATCGGTAGGTGACGATGAGCAGGACGGCCACCACGAGCGCGGTAACGGCAAGAAGGGTGAAGTTGGCACCGGAGAACGAGTTCGCGATGTCGGCTCCGAAGGCCGGTCCGCCGGTGACCTGAGCGGTCAGATCGGGCGACAGGCCCTCGGTTGCTGCGGACCGCAGTTCGGTGATCAGTTCGTTGAGGGTGAAGCCCGACAACTCGGAATCGACCTGAACCAGCGCAATCGCAGCTTTGCCGTCGGGTGCGACGATCGGGGGCGGGCCGGGCTCGTCCGGTACCGAGCGATCCACGGCGATCAACCGGCTCTGCGCGGCAGCGGCGTCCTCGATGTCGGCCGGTGTGAGGTCACCGCCGTCTGTGCGGCTCAGAACCAGAATGACGGGTGCGGTGTCGGAGTCGGGGAACTGGGAGAGGAGCTCGTCCACCTGGTAGGACTCGGCCGACGTCGGCAACGAGTTCGGTGACTGGCCGGCGGAGTCGTTGCTGCCGACCAGACCCATCACGGCGACGGACAGAACGAGGACGGCGAGCGCGATCGCCCACGATCCACGGTGCGTCACGACTGCGGCGACGCGGTCCCAGACTGCGGTGTTCTCGGTTCGAGTGCTGTCCACGTGACAAACAATCTCATTTACTTAGATATTAAGCAACTGAATCTCTTGTGGGCAGTAGTCTGACCATGACCACAGCGAAGGAGTTACCACCGACATGGCCGACCGAAACCAGCTCGAATCCGCGATCTCCGCGGATCTCCGAGCGCTGTCGTCGGTCTCGGAACAGATCGGCCAAGTGTTCGGTGCTCTGCACAGCCTGCGGCCCAACGACTTTCGCGCGTTGCTCCACGTCATGGTTGCCGATGTCGAGGGTGCGCCGCTGACGGCGGGGGAACTGGGCACGATGTTGGGGCTGTCGTCGGCGGCGATGACCTACCTCGTCGAACGCATGATCACCTCCGGGCACATCCGCCGCGAATCCGACGCATCCGATCGACGCAAGGTCATTTTGCGATACGACGAGCACGGAATGGAGGTTGCACGCGGGTTCTTCGGCCCCCTCGGCAGGCGCACGAGCGCCGCGTTGGCGGACCTTCCCGACGCCGATCTCGCCGCCGCGCATCGGGTGTTCGAAGCGCTCATCGGAGCCATGCGAGAACACCACGCCGACCTGGGAGACAGCCGCCGGTCGTAACGAATGTTCCTGGTCCGATGTTCGAACCGCTGGTGGACGGCCTGCGCAGAATCGATGCTGGACTCCGAGCGTGCGAGTGCCGTAGGGTTGGCGCTGGTTGAGCTAACAGCCGGTCACGGGGAAACGCAGCGAAGTCGGCGTCCGGGTCAGGCTCTATTCTGCTCCCGCTGCATCGATCGGTTTCCCCCTCAGTTCGACCGATCGATGGGATCTGCCATGAGTGTTGAATCTTCAGGCAACAAAGTTCGAACCACCCCGGTGACTGTCGCGGAGAAGTCCGTGTCCGTCGCAGCGACCGGAGCAATCTTCACCGCGCACGACGGCCCCGACGGTTCACTCGTCGTCGCCGTCCACGGCGACATCGACATGCGCAGCGCGCCGATGTTCTCCGATTTCGTCTGCAGCCGCATGTCCAGCAAAAGGCATGTCACTCTCGATCTGTCCGATGTCGAATTCTTCGGCATCGCAGGTCTCACAGTCTTCGATGCAGTCCGTGAGTACACGGTAGGCATCGGTGCATCATGGTCGATCGTCGCAGGACGCTCGGTCTCACGTCTGATCCAGGTCGCCGACCTCGAGTCCACGATTCCGACGGCTCGTCCCTCGAACGACCGGTAGTACTCCGGCGATCATCGCCGCGACAAGAGGTGGGCAGCTCCGATTCAGGGGCTGCCCACTGTTCGTTCGGCCCCCGATCGCACCACCCGATCGACAGATCGGACGATCCCGGTCGACGGTGTGACCGAAGTTCGGGATCGTCCGAAACTGTTGCAGCACAGGCGAACTAGTCTTTGGTTCCTTCGGAGTCACTGAAGAACGCCCAGTCGCCGTCGTGCTCGACCTCGAGCCGCCACCCCAACTCCTCGTTGTCGGCGCGGCTGTCCTTGAACCAGGCGTGCGCGTCCTCGGAACTGGAGATGTCCTTGGTCGCGACGACGGTTCCGTGCGGATCGATAACTCTGTAATTTGCCATGCAGCCAGGGTGCCCCGATGTCGCAGAACCTAATCCACGGTGGAACGCGGCGGCCGACTCCTGGGATCCGCACACGCGCGCGCATTCGTCGAATGCGCGCAGAATCGCCTCCGAAACGTTGAGATTCTGCGCGCGGATGACAAACGCGCGCGCGTTTGCGGGGACCGGGTGGTGCGGCGACCGGGTGGTGCGGCGACCGGGTGGTTCGGTGACTGAGTTCTGGGGCACCCTCAGGTACGCGAGAGGACCGATCGCGCGAAGAACATCAGGTTCGCGGGGCGTTCGGCAAGCCTGCGCATGAAGTAGCCGTACCACTGCGATCCGTACGGGACGTACACGCGTACTTTGCGTCCCGCGTCCACGAGTCGACGCTGTTCGGGATCGCGGATTCCGTACAGCATCTGGAACTCGAACTCCTCGGACGATCGTCCTGCAGCCGACGCCATCCTGTCCGCCGCCTCGATCATCTCCGGGTCGTGCGAGGCCACCATGGGGTAGCCGCGGCCGTTCATCAGGATCTGCAGGCATCGGAGGTAGGAGTCGGAGACCTCGCGTGCACCCTGGAACGCCACCGACGACGGTTCGTTGTACGCACCTTTGCACAGTCGGATACGAGATCTCGGCCCGGACAGGTCGTGGCAGTCGGCCTCGGTGCGCCGCAGGTAGGCCTGCAACACCGTGCCCAGGTCGGGGAAGTCGACGCGTAGTTCCCGGACGATCGACAGGGTCGAGTCGGCGGTGGTGTGGTCCTCGGCATCGACCGTCACCCACACCCCGGCCGCGGCGGCGGCCGTACAGATCGTCCGTGCGTTCTCGAGCGCCAGAGTTCGGTCGATTCCCTGGCCGAGTGCGGACAGCTTGAGTGATATCTCGAGCGCGGTTGCGTCGGCCTCTCGCGTCGAAAAGCGTTGTACGAGTGAGAGATAGGCGTCCACGGTTGCCTTCGCCAGGCCTCGGTCGGTGGTGTCCTCACCGAGGTAGTCCACCGAGACGAACCGCCCCGACGCCAGCAGGGCGTCGACGGCGCTGACGGCCGCGGGCTCGGATTCGCCCGCAACGAAGCGGTCGACGAGGGACCGGGTGGCGCGTAGACGTGTCACGGTCGCCTGCAGTTTGGGTGAACGTGCGGCCGCGAGCAGGGCCGGACGCAGCGGATTGCTCAGCAGGGTGGTCATCGCGTGCCCTCGCCTTCCTGATGCGGGTAGCCGTGAGTGGTCGGCGGAACGAACGTTTCCTTCACGGTGCGGGCCGAGGTCCACCGCAGCAGGTTCTGCGGTGAACCCGCCTTGTCATTGGTTCCCGACGCGCGGGCCCCGCCGAACGGTTGCTGTCCCACCACCGCGCCGGTCGGTTTGTCGTTGACGTAGAAGTTGCCTGCGGCGAATCGCAGTGCCGCATGGGCCTGTTCGACGGCGGTGCGATCGGTGGCGATGACCGCTCCGGTCAACGCGTACTTCGATCCGGTGTCGACGGTGCGCAGTGTCTCGGCATAGGCGTCCGGCCTGCTGTCGTCGTAGACGTGCACGGCCAGGATCGGCCCGAAGTACTCGGTGGTGAAGGCCTCGTCGGTGGGGTCGTCCCCGAGAAGCACCGTGGGGGAGACGAAGTACCCCTCCGAGTCGTCGCAGGTACCACCGGCGGCGATGGTCAGGCCGGGAACGGACTTCGCTCGATCGAGAGCAGCTGCGTTGCGGTCGAACGCCTTTCGGTCGATGACGGCACCGCCGTAGTTGGACAGGTCGGTCACGTCGCCGTACTTCAGTGCCGAGACCTGCTCGATGAACCCGTCGCCCATCGAAGCCCACAGCGACTTCGGTACGAAGGCCCTCGACGCTGCCGAGCACTTCTGACCCTGGAAGTCGAAGGCACCGCGAATCATGGCGGTGGTCAGCACATCCGGATCGGCGGAGCTGTGCGCGACGACGAAGTCCTTGCCGCCGGTCTCACCCACGAGCCGTGGATACGAGTGGTAGTTCGAGATGTTGTTGCCCACCTCGCGCCACAGCGTCTGGAATGTCGCGGTGGACCCGGTGAAATGGATACCGGCCAGCCGTGGATCGGCAAGGGCCACTTCGGAAACCATCGGTCCGTCACCGAGAACCAGATTGATCACCCCCGGCGGAAGGCCTGCGGCTTCGAGCAACTGGAGCGTCAGATATGCAGCGACGGCCTGCGTGGGCGAGGGCTTCCACAGCACGGTGTTGCCCATCAGCGCAGGTGCGGTGGGCAGATTGCCTGCGATGGCGGTGAAGTTGAACGGGGTGATGGCGTAGACGAAGCCTTCGAGCGGACGGTATTCGACGCGATTCCACACTCCCGGTGCCGAGACCGGCTGCTCGGCGAGAATCTGTCGGGCGAACGCGACGTTGAACCGCCAGAAGTCGATCAGCTCGCAGGGTGCGTCGATCTCCGCCTGGTAGGCCGACTTGGACTGACCGAGCATCGTTGCCGCAGCGATTCTTTCGCGCCACGGACCGGACAGCAGATCGGCGGCTCGCAGGAACACCGCGGCGCGCTCGTCGAAGGGAAGCTCGCGCCACGCGGGGGCCGCTGCCGTCGCAGCATCGATGGCGTCGCGCACGTCCCCGTGGGTGGCACCGGTGAAGCTACCGATGACCGACGAGTGTCTGTGCGGTTCGACGACGTTCTCGACCGGGCCGTCGGCCTCTCGGTGAATGCCGCCGATGACCTGACGGATCTCGACGGGGGAACTCCGGAGCTCGTCCAATCGGCTGCGCAAGCGGGCCCGTTCCGGGCTTCCGGGGGCGTAGGTGTTGACCGGCTCGTTGATGGGGGTGGGGACGGATGTGACGGCGTCCATGGCTGCTCCTCGTCTTCGGTGTGTGCTGCTCATTGAAGTCCGATCCGCACCTCGTTCAATCAGCCCATCGGCCAAAGAATCGGTGATCTACTTGTCCGTATGGCCAACACTGTGTCGCTGCGTTCGATGCTGACCTCGCTGCACAGCGCCGTCGTCGAACTCGTCCTCGCGCCGGCAGGAACGGATATGGAGGTCGAGTCCGTCGCGCTGCTCGATGCCGACGACCTGCGGCTGCCTCCGGGAGCATCCTCCGATCTGACGCTGCTGGTGGGCGTGACCGAGGCCGATGTGGTGCGGTGGTTCGACGATCTCGCGTTGCGCCCGGTGGCGGATCGACCGCTCGCGGTGCTGACCAAGGTCGACGCCTCGACTGCGCTGTCCCACGGTGCGCGGGAGGCGGGTATCGCACTGGTCGCGGTGCACCAGCAGACACGGTGGGAGCTGTTGCTGTCGATGATGCGGGGAGTTCTCGACCAGGTCCGTGCCCAGAGCTCCGACGACGGACTGTTCGGAGCCGATACCGATCTCTACGAACTCGCGCAGACGGTGGCGTCGCTGACGAAGGGCATGGTGAGCATCGAGGACGAGCGCTCACATGTGTTGGCCTACTCTGCATCCGACGACGCGGCCGACGAACTGCGGACCCTGTCGATCCTCGGACGCGAAGGTCCGGCCGACTACCTGCGCAGACTGCACGAGCGAGGTGTGTTCGATCGACTCCGCCGCACCGACGACGTGATCGACGTACCGGCCGATACCGAACTGGGAATTCGGCGACGCCTCGCGGTCGGGATACGTCGCATGCACGGGAGCGCGACGACTCTCGGGACGATCTGGGTGCAGGAGGGTGCCGCCCCGCTCGCCGCCGACGCCGACGCGGTACTGCGCGGTGCCTCGGCCGTCGCGGCTCGACTGATCACCCGCATCGCGAACGCCCCGACCAACGAGGCCCTGCAGATTCAGCGCCTGCTCGGTGCACGGGGTGGCGGAGTCGACGTCCCGTCGCTCGCGTCGGCACTGTCGATCCCCACCTCGGGATCGGCGGCGGTCGTAGGATTCGCTGCCTGCGGGGAATTCGAGATCAGCACCCTGGCACCGTCTATCCGATTGCACGCCAGCGCTTTTCGCCGTGACTCGTTGGTCACCACCATCGGTGAGAGAATCTACGCACTGTTTCCCGGGGTGGCGTCGGGCACGGGGATCGCGGCGTGGACCGCCGATGCCGTCGGGCGAATCGAGACGCGCACCTCGCTGGCGTTGCGCGCTGCGGTCGCCGCACCGATCGCCGATCTCGACGGGGTGGCCGTGGCCAGATTCGAGGTCGACCGAGTGCTCGACGGCACCACCGGCGAGGTGCGGGTCACGACGCTCAAGGAGTCGAGAACCTCCGTGCTGCTGGGCGAAATCCTGGAACTGATCGCCAATCACGAACAGCTACGAGACCCGCGCATCACCGCCCTCGACCGATACGACGCGACCAACGACTCCAGAATGCGCGAGAGCCTCGTGTCGTACCTGGCGTGTTTCGGTGACGTTCGGGCGGCCGCCGAGCGACTGCACATCCACCCGAACACCCTGCGCTACCGCATTCGCCGCGTCGAGCAGATCCTGGACCTCGATCTCGGCGATTCCGATGCTCGCCTGTTGGTGGAACTGCAGCTGCGCATGTGAGAGCGGCTTCGCCGCACGTGAGCGGAAATTCGTAGCAGGCTACGAAGTTTCATGCACGTGCGGCACCGGTGCTCGACCTGATCACCAGGCTCGGTTCGATGCTCGAACGCATGGTGCTTCGATTTCCGGTGTCGATCTGGTCGAGCAGAATCTCGACGCTCCGGATGCCTACGTCGGTGAACTCCTGGCGGATGGTGGTCAGGGGCGGCGAGAAGAATTCCGCGTCGGGAACGTCGTCGAAGCCGACCACACTGACGTCCTGTGGCACTCGCCTGCCGTGGACAGCCAGTGCGCGAAGCACCCCGAGCGCCATGGAGTCGTTGCCTGCGAACACCGCGGTGACGTCGGCGTTCCCGGCCAGTTCGCTGCCGGCCTCGAACCCCGATCTCGCGGTCCAGTCGCCGCCGAGAGTGGGCGGTGGCTCCACGCCGGCATCCTCGTGGGCCATCCCCCACCCGGTGACGCGATCGGTGGCCTCGTACCAACCCAGCGGCCCGGCAACGTGCCACACGGCGCGGTGCCCGAGCGAGAGCAGGTGCGCGGTTGCGGCCTTGGCTCCGGCGATCTGATCGACCGAGACCACGGCCAGATCGCCGGCGGGCGAACCCTCGACGGCCACCAGCGGCAGCTCCCCGGCCAGATCGGCGATGTCGCCGCCGTCGGTGCGCAGTGGCGCGATGACGACCACGCCGTCGACGCCCTGCTTCTGCAACCGGCGCACGCAGGTGATGATCGCCGACTCGTCGAAGGAGGTGGGGACGGCGACCACCACCGAGTAGCCGGCGTGGCGTGCTGCGTACTCGACGCTGTAGAGGGTCGAGACCGGGCCGTACAGAGCGTTTCCGGTGCCGACGATTCCGATGGTCTTGCTGCGGCCGGTCACCAGAGCACGAGCGGCGGTGTTGGGGCGGTATCCGAGCTCCGAGATCGCCCGATCCACTTTCGTTCGCGTCGCCTCGGTCACGTTGGGATGACCGTTGATGACGCGGGAGACGGTCTGGTGGGACACACCTGCGAGCCGGGCGACATCGGTCATGGCTGGTCCGCGTGTCGGCGTCATCGTCGTGCAGCTCCTCTCGCGTCGTCGAAGACAATCACAGCATGCCGGGTCCCTCGGCGCCCGCGAACATGCACGTCAGGTGGGTGTGTTCACCGCCGTGCCGGTCGTGGTGGGCGCAGGCTTGCCCTGCTCGGCACCGGTGAACATCTCGGCGGGCACGGGCACACCGAGATAGCTGCTCGGGGGCGCGGCTTTGTCGCCCTTGTTGCCCTTGCCGCTCGCTGCTCGACGCTTGGTCCAGATGTCGAACGCAACCGCCGCGAGCAGGACCAGGCCCTTGACCAGCTGAACGCGCTCACTGGGCGAGCCGATGAGCGACATTCCACTGTTGATCACGGCGATGATCAGCCCACCGGTGAGTGCGCCGACGATGCGGCCGACGCCGCCCTGTACTGCCGCGCCGCCGATGAAGGCCGCCGCGATGGCGTCGAGCTCGAAGCCGTTGCCCGCGGTGGGTCCGGCCTGGTTGAGTCGACCGGCGAAGATGATTCCGGCCAGGGCCGAGAGCACGCCCATGTTGACGAAGATCCAGAAGGTGACCGGCTTGACCTTGATTCCGGACAGCGAGGCAGCGTGGATGTTGCCGCCGATCGCGTACACGTGCCGACCGAACACCGTCTTGCCCGCGAGGGTGGAGTAGCCCATCACCAGCACGGCGAGCAGGATCAGTACGTACGGCAGGTTCTTGAACCGCGCCAGCTGCACCGCGATGGCGAGTACGAGAGCGGCAGCGAAGGCCATCTTGATCAGGAACAGCGGCAGTGCGTCCACGGTCTGGCCGTACTTCTGCCGACCCGTGCGAGATCGCCACTGGCTGAACACGATTCCGACGACGGCCACAATGGCGACGAGCAACGTGAAGATGTCGGCCCCACCCAGTGGTCCGAGTCCCACGTTGCCGAGGAAGCCGGGCAGGAAGCCGTTGGACAGTGTGCGTACCGGTCCGGGGAACGGCCCGATGCCCTGGTTGCCGAGAACGATGAGAGTGACTGCGCGGAAGACGAGCATGCCTGCCAGCGTCACGATGAACGCCGGTATGCCGAAGTACGCGACCCAATAGCCCTGCCAGGCACCGATCAGGCCGCCGACGATCAACGTGATGAGCACCGCCAGTGGCCACGGCACGTTCTGTTGAACCATGAGGACACCGGCGATGGCACCGGTGGCCGCGACGACGGAGCCGACGGACAGGTCGATGTGGCCCGCGATGATGATCACGACCATGCCGATGGCCAGGATGAGGATGTACGAGTTCTGCACCACCATGTTGCTGATGTTCTGCGGCACCAGAAGCTGACCGCCCGTCAGCACGGTGAACAGCACGATGATCAGCGCGAAGGCGATGAAGATTCCGCTCTGGCGAAGGTTGCGCGTGAGCAACCCCCGCACGGTCGACAACTGATTCATCGAAGTACTCCTGTTCCACGGGTCATGAGATGCATGAGCGATTCCTGGGTCGCGTCCTCGCGAGTGACCTCACCGGTGATACGGCCTGCCGACAGTGCGTAGATCCGGTCGCACAGCCCGAGCAGTTCTGGGAGCTCGGAGGAGATCACCAGGACCGCCTTCCCGGCGTCGGCGAGATCGTTGATGATCGAATAGATTTCGAACTTCGCGCCGACGTCGATTCCTCGTGTCGGTTCGTCGAGAATGAGCACATCGGGATCGCTGAAGATCCATTTGCTCAACACGACCTTCTGCTGATTGCCGCCGGAGAGTTTGCCGACCACGGCGGCGACGTTCGGTGCCTTGATGTTCATGCTCTTGCGGAAACCTTCGGCGACCTTGAACTCTTGGTTGTCGTCGACGAAGCCTCCCGTCACCAGCTTGTCCAGGGCGGCGGTGGAGATGTTGCGCTTGATGTCGTCGATCAGATTGAGGCCGTACCGCTTTCGGTCCTCGGTGGCGTAGGCGATCCCGTGATGGATGGCATCGTTGACCGACTTGACGTGAATTTCCTTGCCGTACTTGTACATTCGCCCCGAGATGTCGATGCCGTAGCTTCGGCCGAAGACGCTCATGGCCAACTCGGTGCGTCCGGCACCCATCAAGCCGGCAAGACCGACGATCTCCCCGCTGCGCAGACTGAGATTCGCCTTGTCGACAACGGTCCGGCCGTGTTGCGTAGGACTGTGCACGGTCCAGTCCTCGATACGCAGAACTTCCTCTCCCACGGTCGATTCGTGCGGCGGAAACCGGTGCTCGAGATCGCGGCCGACCATGAGCGAGATGATGCGATCCTCGGTGACGTCCGGGTCTCGCATATCCAGGGTCTTGATGGTCCGGCCGTCACGGATGATCGTCGTCCGGTCCGCGATGGCCGCGATCTCGTTGAGCTTGTGCGAGATGATCACGCACGTGATGCCCTCGTCCCGCAGACCGCGTAGCAGGTCGAGGAGGTGAGCGGAATCCGAATCGTTCAGTGCCGCAGTCGGTTCGTCGAGAATCAGCAGCGTCACGTCCTTGGACAACGCCTTGGCGATCTCGACGAGCTGCTGCTTGCCGACACCGAGGTCGCTGACGACGCTGACGGGGTTCTCCCGCAGCCCTACCCGGTTCAGTAGGGCTGCGGCCTCGGAATTGGTGCGGTTCCAGTCGATGAACCCGCGCTTGGACCGCTCGTTGCCGAGAAAGATGTTCTCGGCGATCGAGAGGTACGGACTCAGTGCGAGTTCCTGATGGATGATGACGATGCCCTCGGCCTCGCTGCCCCGGATGTCGGAGAACTCGCACGGCTTACCGTCGAACACGATGTCGCCGTCGAAGGTGTCGTGTGGATACACACCCGACAACACCTTCATGAGCGTCGACTTGCCTGCGCCGTTCTCGCCGCAGATCGCGTGGATTTCGCCGCGATTCACCGAGAGAGTGACGTCCTGTAGAGCCTTGACGCCGGGAAAGGTCTTGGTGATGCCACGCATCTCCAGGATCGGGCTCGTCATCGCCGAACTCACTTCAACTGATCCTCGGTGTAGTAGCCACCCTCGACCAGCAGCTTCTCGTAGTTGTCCTTGTAGACGATCTCGGGCTGCAGCAGGTACGCGGGAACGACCTTGTCGCCGTTGTCGTAATCGGTGGTGTTGTTGGTCTCGGGCGTCTGACCGTCGAGCATGGCCTGAGCCATCGCGATCGTGACCTCGGCCAGCTGACGGGTGTCCTTGTAGATCGTGGAGTACTGCTCACCGGCGATGATGGACTTGACGGACGGCACCTCGGCGTCCTGTCCGGTGACGATCGGGTACGGCTGCCCTGCTGTTCCGTATCCGTTGCTCTTGAGTGCGGAGAGGATGCCGATGGACAAGCCGTCGTACGGCGAGAGCACGCCCTGCACCTTCTGGCCGGAGGAATACGTTTTGGTGAGCAGATCCTCCATGCGCTTCTGGGCGGTGGCCGGATCCCAGCGCAGTGTCGCAGCCGTCTCGAAATCGGACTCGCCGCTGCCGATCTTCAGAGTTCCTTTGTCCAGGTACGGCTTCAGGGTGTCCATGGCACCGTCGAAGAAGAAGGTGGCGTTGTTGTCGTCGGGCGAACCGGCGAAGACCTCGATGTTCAACGGGCCGGCCGGGGCATCGGCCTTGTCGGTGCCGTCCTCGTTCTTCAGGCCGAGACCGACGAGAAGCGACGTGGCCTGGTCGACGCCGACCTTGTAGTTGTCGAACGTCGCGTAGTAGTCGACGTTGGGCGAGTTACGGATGAGGCGGTCGTAGGCGATGACGCCGATGCCGTTGTCCTTGGCTTCCTGCAGCTGGGTGGTGATGGCGGTGCCGTCCACGGAGGCCACGATGAGAAGCTTTGCGCCCTGGGTGATCTGGTTCTCGATCTGGTTCACCTGGGTGGGAATGTCGTTCTCGGCGTACTGCAGATCGACCTTGTAGCCCTGCCCCTCCAGCGCGCTCTTGAGGTTGTCGCCGTCGGCGATCCATCGAGCCGAGGACTTCGTCGGCATCGTGACGCCGATCAGGGCGCCCGCGGTGCTTCCGCCTTCGGCCGGAGCCTGGTCCGCGGTCTTGGTGCTCGATCCACACGCGCCGAGCGTGAGGGTGAGCGCCACCGCGGCTGCGGCGATGGATAGGTGTCGAAACTTCATCGTTTCTCCCTGCGTAGTGGAGTAGACCGTGAAGCGGGGTCCGCCGGGGTGTCCCGTGTGGTTCGCATCACATCAAGACGAAAGTGTGAGCGATAACATCGGCATTGTCAAAGATTTCTTTTTCGCACCCACGTGACCAGTGTGAGCGCTAACATCGGCCGACTCGAAAAGGCCAGGAACGTACCCATCGGACGGGTCAGTGCAGTTCGTGCACCGACTGCTTACCGCTCTTGAGCCACCGACTCGGAAGTCGCCCGACCAGCTCTCCCAGCGGATGGACCGCGGCCGAGAGGATCTCGACGGAATCCTGCAGGATGTCGATCGAGATGCTCATCCGCTCGATGTTGGGGGCCACCGACGTCAACGTCTCCGAGAGCTTGACCAACTGATCGAGCGGGCCACCTTTGGCGGTCAGACGCTCGATGGCTCCGTCCTCGGCGAGGAGCGTTTCGAGGATGCCCTCCTCGGCGATGGCGCGTTCGATGAGGCCGTCCTGACGCGTGAGCACCTCGAGCGGACCGTCCTTGGCCGTCAGTCGTTCCAGTGGTCCGTTGGTGGCGGTGATGCGGTCCAGCAGACCGCCCTCGGCGAGCAGTCGTTCGAGCGGTCCGTCTTCGGCGAGCAGCCGGTCCAGGGGTCCGCCGGGAGCCAGGATTCGCTCGACCGGGCCGCCAGGGGACAGCAGCCGCTCGAGGGTGCCGTCCTCGGAGGTGAGGCGGTCCACGACGCCACCCTGGGCGAGCAGGCGATCGAGTGGCCCGCCTTCCTTGAGTGCGTTGCCCAGGGCGCGGTCGTCGGAGGTGAGCTGGCCGAGCTGGGCCAGCAGTTGCATCGTGCCGCCGCGCGGGTTGGCGAGCGAGGCGACACCTGCGGTGCCCGACGCACCGGTGGCCAAGGCCATTCTGGTGGTCGCCAGAGCGACCTCCGCGACGCCGATCGCCTGCTCGGCGATGGCAATTCCGGCGCGCGCGGGCAGTGTGATCGCTGACACCCAGTTCATCGTTTTACTGTAACTGCTCGTAGCCCGGAAAATCAGTGAAGAACCTTCAGTCCGACGACGCATCCGACGATGCCGACCAGAAGCGCAACCTTGAGCAGCGAGGCGGATTCGGCACCGGTGATCATCGCGTACGCGACGGTGAGGGTGGCACCGATTCCCACCCAGACGGCGTAGGCGGTGCCGGTGGGCAACGATCGCATCGCGATCGCGAGGCCGATCATGCTGAGCACCACCGCGACGCCGAAGACGACGGACGGTCCGAGTTTGGTGAAGCCCTCGGACTTACCGAGTGCGGTTGCCCAGATCGCTTCGAGGACGCCGGAGACGACGAGAATCAGCCAAGCCATGAGAAATCACTCCTTGCACCGTCTTGTCGCTGTTCGGGTACGGTGCGCTCGTCCGATTGTCGGAAGTGACTTGTACGATCGTACCAATTCGTGTGCACGGTGGCCATGGCGTCAGTAGGCGTACGTGTTCGCCGGTGCCTCGATCCGCGCGACCGCCGACACCGTCATCGTGGGTGTGAACGACGTGTCCTCGGTCGCGGTCGCCGCGTCGACCGTCCCCGAGATCTCCAGCCAGGTGCCGTCCGGAATGTCGTCGAGAGCCGCGCTACCTGCGTCGAGATGGATGCGAACGGACCTGGCGTCGGCCGCGCAACAGATGATGAGAATGCGGGCGAGGTCGAGGCCCTCTCTCGTGCCGTCGGCGCGCGGCGAGCCTCCGTTCGCGGTGGCGACGGCGAATCCGGTGACGCGAATCTCCCGTCCGTCCAGGCTGCCTTCGGTGTCCCTGACCGCGCGTTGTACGACATCGAGCAGCGGAACCTCGGGCGCGTACTCGTCCGGCAGGGGTGGAAACGCCGTCCTCTGACGATCGGCCGCCGAGGTGACGGATCGGTCACCCACTGCCGAGACTCCCAGCGCGGGCGGTGCGACGAACAGGATGACCGCGAGCGGGACCAGGAGCAGCCAGTACGGTCGCGAATCATGGTCGTGTCCGTCGTCTCCGGGCCCACCGCGGCGGATGTCGGCGACGATCGACGCGATCGCCAGGGCGGCGATCAACACCCCGGCGGTCAGCAGATACGGATGCAGCGACGGTTTGACGTATCGCACAAAGCTTCCGTCCACCGAGATCTTGACCGTGGCTCCGCCGAGGAGCAGCAGCAGCAGATTCTGTACCTCGCGTCTCATCGCACACCCAGGAACACGTAGCCGCTCACCGAGGCGCACACGATCGCCACGACGAAGGTCAGGGGAGCGAAGCGAGCCACGAAGCCGCGTCCGAAGCTGCCCGCCTGCATCGCCATCAGCTTCACGTCGACAGCTGGTCCCACCACCAGGAAGACCAGCCGCGGCAGCAGCGGCAGCATCGACATGCTCGCCGCGACGAACGCGTCGGCCTCCGAGCACAGCGCCAGGACCACCGCGAGGACGGCCATCACCAGGATCGACAGCAACAACTGGCCGGCGAGATGGGCGAACACCCAGTCGGGGACCACCAGATGGAGCAACGCGGCGGCCGCTGCTCCGAACACGAGAAAGGCTCCGGCCTGCAGCAGGTCCGCACGCGCGGACTCACGGAACGTCTCCCACTTCGAGGTGCCGTGCCGGTGTTCGCGATCGGCGAGGCGAGCGGTGATCCACTCGGCCTTGCCGATCCTTGTCCACAGCCGGCCCATCACCAGAGCGGTGGCGAGCGAGCCGAAGAACCGCGCGAGAACCATCGCCGGCTCGCCGGGAAAGGCCACCGCGGTGGAGACCAGGACGACGGGGTTGATCGCCGGTGCCGAGAGCAGAAACGCCAGGGCTGCAGACGTCGGAACACCCTGATCCATCAGCCGGCGCGAAACGGGAACGGCACCGCACTCGCAACCGGGCAACGCCATTCCCGCCAGTCCGCTCACTCCGACGGCAGCGGTGGCGTTCTTCGGCACCACCTTCTGCAGCACCGCGGGCGAGACGAACGCGGCGATGCCTCCGCTGACGAGCACTCCGAGCACCAGGAACGGCGTCGCCTGCACGAAGATCCCGGTGAACACCGTCGCTCCGGTCCTCAGTGCAGGGGACGAGTCGACCCACCGGGCCACGTCGGCACCGAACGCGATGCCCAACACGAGCAGAGTTGCGAATACGTGCATGGATGACACGGGAGGCCGAACCCTGGTGCGGGTGCCCGGGTTCGCGTCGACCATGGTGCTGCCATCATGCCTCCTCGTCGGGGGCTCACAGCAACCTCACAGCGAGAGTCCAGCGAACGGGCAGCATCTCGCGCGATGATGGACACCGTGAGCGAGACACCCGAGGCCCGAGTCCTGATCGTCGACGACGAACCGACGATCGTCGAACTGCTGTCGGTCAGCCTCAGGTACCAGGGATTCGAGGTGGCGACGGCGTCGTCCGGCCCCGAGGCATTGGACAAGGCCCGCAACTTCAGGCCCGAGGCTCTCATTCTCGACGTGATGATGCCCGGCATGGACGGCTTCGGTCTGCTGCGTCGGCTGCGGGCGGACGGAATCGATGCGCCCGCACTGTTCCTGACCGCACGAGACTCCGTGGAGGACAAGGTGACCGGGCTGACCCTCGGTGCGGACGACTACGTGACCAAGCCGTTCTCGCTCGAGGAGGTGGTGGCCCGACTCCGGGTGATCCTGCGCCGTTCGGGCAAGAGCGAGGACGCGCAGCCCTCCCGAGTTGCGTTCGCGGACATCGAACTCGACGACGACACCCACGAGGTCTGGAAGGCGGGCGAGCCGGTCTCGCTCTCGCCCACCGAATTCACACTGCTGCGGTACTTCATGGTCAACGCGGGAACGGTATTGAGCAAGCCGCGGATTCTCGATCACGTGTGGCACTACGACTTCGGCGGAGAAGTGGGTGTGGTGGAGTCCTACGTGTCCTATCTGCGCCGCAAGGTCGATACGGGCGACACCCGATTGATCCACACGTTGCGGGGCGTCGGCTACGTCATGCGCCAGCCACGGTGACGGGCATTCGAGGTCGGATTCGAAGTCTGCCGCTGCGCTTCACCTTGGTCGCCGCGCTGTTGCTCCTGGTCGGTCTCGGCCTGTTGGCGTCGGGGATTGCCGTGACCTCCTCGCTCGAGACGTCGTTGATGCGTCGCCTCGATCAACAACTGATCGAGGCGTCCCGTGGGTGGGCGCAGCCCGACGCTCGCCCGCTGCCACCGGTGGACGAGCCCAACCCCGGTCGACCTCCGTCCAACTTCTTCGTTCGCTCGGTGGCCAACGACGGTACCGTCCGGGGTCCGATCAACGATGTGGCAGAGGATGTTCCGGATCTGTCGGGCACGCCGTCGGCGACCCCGACGACCGTCGGTTCCGAGGGCGACCCGTCGAAGCAGTGGCGGGTGATCACGGTGACCAACAGCGAGGGTTCCACCACCGTCGGCATGTCGCTCAACGCCAATCAGCAGACCGTCAGCAGACTCGTGGTACTCCAGTTCTACATCGGCGCAGCCGTGTTGCTGGCACTGGCCGTGATCGCCTACTTCGTGGTGCGGCGCAGCCTGCGACCGTTGCGTGAGGTGGAGACCACCGCCGCGGCCATCGCCGCCGGAGACCTCCACCGTCGAGTTCCCGAGTGGAGTGAGAAGACCGAGGTGGGCCGGTTGTCGGCGGCCCTGAACGGCATGCTCTCGCAAATTCAGCGTGCGTTCGCGGCCACTGCCGCCTCCGAGGAGGCCGCGCGCGCATCCGAGGATCGAATGCGCCGCTTCGTCGCCGATGCCAGCCACGAATTACGAACACCGCTGACGACCATTCGCGGGTTCGCCGAGCTGTACCGACAGGGTGCGATGAGTGACATCTCGCTGCTGATGAATCGAATCGAGGGCGAGTCGGCGCGCATGGGCCTGCTCGTCGAAGACCTGTTGATGCTCGCGCGCCTCGACGCGCAACGACCTCTGGACATGCGGCGCGTCGACCTGCTGACCGTCGCCGCCGATGCCGTGCACGACGCCAAGGCCGTCTCGCCCACGCGGGACATCTCCCTGAAAGTGTTGGCGGGGCCGGGAATACCCGAAGTCCGCGGCGACGACGCGCGGCTGCGTCAGGTGCTCGCGAACCTCGTCGGAAACGCCGTACGGCACACGCCGGAATCCGCGTCGATCACCGTCTGCGTCGGGACCACCCAGTCGTCGGTGCTGCTCGAAGTACAGGACACCGGACCCGGTCTGGGCAAGGAAGAGGCCGCGCACGTCTTCGAGCGCTTCTATCGTGCGGACTCCTCGCGCACACGCGAGAGCGGGGGCAGCGGGCTCGGTCTCTCGATCGTGGCGGCCCTGGTCGCGGCGCACAGCGGAACTGTGACAGTCCAGAGCGCCCCGGGGCAGGGCGCGACCTTCCGAGTCGAATTACCCCGCGTCGACGGTTGATTCGCGTGCCGTTGCGGCCTTCTTGCGTTCGGCCAGCTTCGTGTACGCGGCTGCGGCGAGTGGCGCGGCGACGAGCATCGACACCAACCGAATCACCTGAACGCACGCGACGAAGGTGACGTCCGATCCCGTCGTCGCGGACACGGCCAGCACGGCGGCCAATCCACCGGGCGTGGTCGCGAGGTAGCCGGTGAGCATGCTGACTCCGGTGATCGCAGACAGTGCCCAGCCGAACAATGCGCAGATCACCCCGATCGATACGACCAGCAGTGCAGCCCACGGGAAGATGCGACCGATCGCCCGCAGGCTGGAGACGGTGAAGGCGAGCCCCGCCTGCCATCCGATGACGATGAACGCCACCGGCAGCAGCACGGCGGGTACCGAGATGTCGACCGGCCAGCCGAGCAGTTCGCAGGTGCCGGCGACGATCAGTGGTCCGAGGGTGGCGGGCGCGGGCAATCGGATGATCCGAGCGAGAACGATTCCGGCGATGACGGCAGCGATCAGAAAGGCCGTACCGATGTACCAAGGCGTCGTCAAACGCTCGGACGATGCTGTCCCACCACCGGTGTCGGTATGGAACGCGAACGTGACGATCAGCGGCATCGTGACCACCACGAGTGCGACGCGTAGGTACTGGACCACCGCGACGATGCGCTCGTCCCCGCCGAGTTCTCGGGCGATGGACACCAGACCCGTTGCGCCACCGGCAATCAGGGACAGCGCTCCGGTGACCGGGTCGACGTCGCGATGCAGAGCCAGCAGCGCGCCGCAGCCTGCACTGACGACCAGTGTCCCCGCACCGACGAGAACTGCGGGAATCCAGTTCTCGCCCAACGCACCCAGTGTGTCGGTGTCGAGCATCAACCCGATCGTCACCGCCAGTGTGCCCTGCGCCGCCATCGATGCCGGACGGGGGACGGCAGCCGGACCGAGGCCGGTGAGTGCGAAGACCACGGCGACGACAAGTGCGGCGAACAACGACGGTGCCGTCAGACCCAGAGTCGCGAAAAGGGCCCAGCCCCCGACGGATACGGCCGCGAGGCCGATCCATCGGAGGCTGTACCCGAGTACTCGTCTCATCGATGTCGGAGCACTCACGCTCCGGACTTGACCAGCAGAACCGGGACCGGGATCTCGAGGAGCAGACGCTGAATGGTCTGTCCCATCAGGAACTTTCCGACCGCCGAGCGGTGCCGCGAGCCCACCACCAGGATCTCCGACTTCTGTTCCTCCACCAGGGTCAGCAGTGTGTTGACGGCGTCGGGGTCGGGCCTACCCACTGCCACGGTCCAGGAGACCGCGTCGGCGTGGTCGATGTCGGTCAGAGCGGTCTCCACCGACGTGGACACGGCCTGCGTCTCGGCGGCCTCGGCGGACGGTTCGGCCGATCCGGAGAGTGCGTGCAGGACGACCAGGTCCGTCTCGCGGATGCGTGCTTCTCGAACGGCTGCCGCCAGTGCTGCGCGGCCCTCGGGTGAATTGTTGTGCAGTACGCCAACAGTCATGACGGTTTCTCCTACGCGAGATGGGGTGGGGGATCAGCCGAACGGGATCTGGCCGAGGACGATGCCGACGGCAAGCATCGCGAGGGAGACGACCACCGCTCGCCACAGCACCTTCTTGTGGTGATCGGCCAGTGACACTCCGGCGAGGGTGACCAGCAGCAGGATGGCCGGAACCAGCGGGCTCTGCAGGTGGACGGGCTGACCGGTGATCGAGGCACGGGCCATCTCGACCGGGTCGATGCCGTACTTGCCTGCGGTCTCGGTCAGCACCGGCAGGATGCCGAAGTAGAAGGCGTCGTTGGTCATGAAGAACGTCAGCGGGATGCTCAGGATGCCGGTGATGACGGCCAGGTACGGGCCCATGCCGGACGGAATGACGTTGAGCAGCCACTCCGCCATGGCCTCGACCATGCCGGTGCCCTGGAAGACGCCGGTCAGAATTGCCGCGGCGAGCACCATGGCGACCACCGAGACGATGGACGACGAGTGCCGTGCGATCGCGTCGCCCTGCTCCTTGACCTTGGGGAAGTTGACCGTCAGGGCAATGGAGGCAGCGATCATGAACAGCACCGGGATGGGCAGGATGTCCATGACGAGGATGACGAGGAGGATGACCGTCAGAGCAGCGTTGAACCACAGCAGCTTCGGGCGCAGGGTGTCGCGGTTGGGGTCGAGACCGTCGAAGAACTGACCCGATTCGCCGTCGTCCGATCCGCCGGTGCCTGCACCGCCGGTTGCCTTGCCACCCTTGCGGATACTGCCGCCGCCACCGGAGGCCACCAACTCGGGCTCGTAGATCAGCTTGCCGATGCGTCGGCGCTCCATGATGCCCAGGTGAACGGCGAAGAGCAGCACGATGATCAGGCCGACGATCATGGAAGGAACCATCGGAACGAACACGTCGGACGGGGAGATGCCGAGAGCGGAAGCAGCGCGAACCGTCGGACCGCCCCACGGAATGATGTTCATCGTGCCGTTGGCGAGACCGGCGACGACCGTCAGAATGACCGGGCTGACACCGAGTTTGAGATACAGCGGCAGCAGGGCGGACGTGACGATGATGAACGTGGTGGAGCCGTCACCGTCGAGCGAGACGACCATGGCCAGAATGGCCGTTCCGACAACGAGTTTCATCGGATCGTTGCGCACCAGGCGCAGAATGCCGCGCACCAGTGGGTCGAACAGTCCGACGTCGATCATGATGCCGAAGAAGATGATGGCGAAGAACAGTAGGGCCGCGGTGGGGGCCAGCGACTTGATGCCGTCGGTGATCATGTCACCGATGCCGAGCCCTGCGCCGGCCAGCAGACCGAAGATGACGGGTACGAGGGTGAGTGCGACGACGGGCGTGGCTCTCTTGGTCAGGATCAAGAACATGAAGGCGGCTACCATGAGGAAGCCGAGTATCACCAACATCGTGCACTCCTTCTCGAATGTGTGAGGTGGGTCCGGTTGGACTGTGTGTGTGACTGAAGTTACGTAACCGGCATCACATGGTCGCCGTTGTGCGCACTACCCGCGCAAGCAACGTAAAGAGCCTTTTGCGCATTGTGCTCGAGCCCGCCCGACGCATAGCCTGAACGAGTGCGATTGAGGACCCAGGTGCTGTTGTTGCAGGCAGCGCTGGTGGCGGTGGCCCTGGCTGTGGCGTTCGGGGTGTTCGCGATCAGCAGCGGCAGGCAGGCGAGCGAGGAGTACGGCGAGCGCGCGCTCGCGGTCGCCCGGACGGTGGCGTCGGACCCGGAGGTGCGCTCGCTCGTCGAGCAGTTCTCGGCAGTCGACACCGCAGGCACCGACGCCGCGCCCGCGGGAGTGCTGGCGGGCGGGGCCTTGCAGCGCGCGGCCGAGGGTGCCCGCACCCGCACCGACGCCCTGTTCGTCGTCATCACCGACGATCGCGGTCTTCGCTTGGCGCACCCCGATCCGACGGTGTTGGGCCAGCGGGTGAGTACCGATCCATCCGGTGCGCTGGCGGGCAACGAGGTGGTCGAGCAGGAGCGCGGCACCCTCGGCGACTCCGTACGCGCGAAAGTGCCTGTGCTGGCGCTCGGTTCGACCGACGTGGTGGTCGGTGAAGTGAGCGTGGGCATATCGACCACGGCCGTGCGTACCGAGCTGGTGAAGGATCTGGTCAACGGCGGGTTGGTGACCGGTGCCGTGCTGTTGCTCGGGCTGGCCGGCTCGACCCTGTTGGCGCGCAGGTGGAAACGACTGACGCTGGGGCTCGAGCCGGAGGAGCTCGCCGAATTGGTGCGTGAACAGGAGGCCGTGCTGCACGGCATCGGCGAGGGCGTGGTCGCCATCGATCCGAACGGCGTCGTCACGGTCGTCAACGACGAAGCGCGCTCGTTGCTCTCGATCGACGGTAAGCCGGGGATGCGGATCGAGGACATCGGTCTGACTCCGAGACTGCTCGAGGTCATCGAATCTCCGACGGCCGAGCCCGTACTCGCGGCGGTGAACGAGGTCGTGGTCGTCGCAGCCGCTCGGAAAGTGCTGCGTGACAATCGCAATCTGGGTACGGTGCTGACCGTGCGTGACCGAACGGACGTCGAGACGCTGACGCGTCAACTCGACGCGGTGCAGTCGATGTCCGCCGTACTGCGCGCCCAGCGCCACGAGTTCGCGAACCGAATGCATCTGGTCAGCGGACTGCTGCACGAGGGCCACCCGGATCGTGCGTCGCAGTACATCGACGAAATACTCGGCGTGGGGCCGAGATCGGAAACCGTCGAGGGTATCGATGCCCTGTCCGACGCCTATCTGCGGTCGTTCCTGACCGCGAAAGCCGCGCACGCGCGTGAGAGCGGGGTGCGAATGGTGTTGGGCGAGAACACCTGGGTCGGGGGAGAGGTGGCCGTTCCCGTCGACGTGACGACTGTGCTGGGCAACCTCGTCGACAATGCGATCGATGCTGCCAGGCTGGGAGTCCGCAGGCCCGCCGAGGTGGAAGTGGAACTGGTGCAGGACGGTTCGACCCTGCACATCGTGGTCGTCGATTCCGGTGACGGTGTGGATCTGGAAGTCGATCAGGTGTTCGTGGAGGGAGTCTCGACCAAGTCGACGGCGGACTCGC
This sequence comes from Rhodococcus sp. 05-2255-3B1, assembly GCF_002258545.1. Taxonomy (NCBI): domain Bacteria; kingdom Bacillati; phylum Actinomycetota; class Actinomycetes; order Mycobacteriales; family Nocardiaceae; genus Rhodococcus; species Rhodococcus sp. 05-2255-3B1. Next base: position 279,673 of record NZ_NOZC01000035.1, read on the forward strand.
CGGGCGGCCGAGGGGTGGGGTTGGCGCTGAGTCGGCAGATCGCACGTACCCGCGGCGGCGACGTGACGCTGGCCGATGTCGGTGGGCAGATCACCGACGAGAACGAACGAGGAGGCGCAGTGTTCATCGCGTCGATCCCGGACGCACTACTGACCGACGAGGTGTCGCAATGAGAGTACTGGTGGTGGACGACGATTTCCGGGTCGCGGATCTACATGCGGCACTGGTGAATTCGCTGGCCGACTACGAGGTGGCCGCGGTGGCGACGAGCATCGCCCAGGCGCGGGAGTTGGCGTCGACGCAGTCGTTCGATCTGGCGCTGGTCGACGTCTATCTGCCCGACGGATCGGGAATCGACCTGGTGCGCGAACTCGAGTGCGACGCCGTGGTGCTCTCCGCCGCGGCGGATCAGCAGACCGTTCGATCGGCGTTGGCCGCGGGTGCCTGGACGTATCTGATCAAACCGTTTCCGCGCTCGGCGTTGGTCGATCGCCTCTCCGGATACCGGACGTACCGCGGCGCTCTCGACCGTTCGGACGAGCTGAGCCAGGCCGACATCGACAGCGGACTCGACGCGTTGCGTCCGCGCGCGGCGGCACCGCTGCCGTCCTCGCAGTCCGTCACCCGTGATCTGGTGCTCGACGCCGTGCGCGCGACCGCCGATCCGATGTCCGCGGGTGAAGTTGCTGCGGCCATCGGCATTTCACGTGCGACCGCGCAGCGTTACCTGGCCACCCTCGTGTCCAAGGGTCGACTGCGCATGCAGCTGCGCTATGGGTCGACCGGCAGGCCGGAGCAGGAGTACTCGCTACCGCCGGGAGCGTGAGACCGCCACGACCACGGCTCCGACCACGGAAATCGCCGCGGTGACCAGAGCTGCGGTGTTCCACCCTTCGGTCAGCGCCGCCGCGGAATGCTCGCCCGATGGGACAGCCACCACCGCAACGACGGTGACTCCGATGGCGGAGCCGACGTAGCGCGCGGTGTTGTTGGCACCGCTGCCCATGCCGCCGCGGCCGGTGGGCACGCTGGCCACGGCCTCGCGTCCGAGGGCGGCGTTGAGTACCCCGCTGGCGACTCCTGCCACGAGCAGTCCCGGCAGCAGTCGCGGCCAGGATGCGTTCTCGGACAACCCCGTGAGCATCACCATGCCGATCGCGACGCCGACCAGACCGACGGCGAGTTGCGTCCGACCGCTCATCGATGCGGGCAGCCTGCGGGCGAGCAGGGCGGTGACCACGGACGTGGCCGACCACCCGAACAGCAGCAGGGCGGCACCGAGCGCATCGATTCCCAGCGCGGTTCCGAGGAATCCGGGCATGTACGACATCAGGGCGATGATGCCGCCGCCGGTGGCCAGCGCGGCGACCGTGGCGGCCAGAAAGGGTGGGTGCCGGAAGAGTGTCAGATCGAGCATCGCAGTGGCACTGCGCAATTCGAGGACCACGAACGCGGACAGCAGCAGGGCTGCGAGGACGAAGAGCACGATCGGAGTGACGGCGATCCAGCCCTGCCTGCCCTCGACGAGCGCGGCCAGCAACGCGGCGACGCCCGTGGCCAACAGCAGCGCACCGACCGGATCGAGGCCACGCGGGGCGTCGGACCTGGATTCTTCGACGAGCACATGCGCGGCGACGGCCAATGCGACCGTGGCAACCGCGAGAACCACGTAGGCCTCACGCCAACTCGCCCATCGATCGAGTACGGCGGCGAGCAGCGGGCCGAGAGCGATGCCTGCACCCACGCTTGCGCCCCACACCCCGCTCGCCTTCGCGCGCACCGGACCGGCCGGGTGAGTGTGCGCGATGATCCCCAGGCTCGACGCGATGACGGCCGCGCCGCCGAGACCCTGCAGGATGCGGGCGAGGACGAAGATCAGAGTGTCGGGAGAGACGGCGCAGACGATCGCACCGACGGCCAGCACCGTCGCACCGAGTGCGAAGGTGCGTCGGCGGCCGAAGTCGTCGGCGACGGTACCGGTGGTGAGCAGGGCGGCAGCGAGGCCGATGCTCATCGAGCTGAGAATCCAGGTGCGTCCTGCTGCGTCGGACATCAGGTCCGCGGCGGTGCTGTTGATCGTCGCGAGTGGTGCGGTGAACGCCATCAGAGTCAGCAGGGTGCCCAGCGCTGCGATGGTGAGCGCGCGGGTGCTGTTGTCGGTGCTGACGGGCGAGGGTGCAGCGTCGGTCATCGTCGTCCTTTTGGTCTGGTGATCGAACTGTAGACGCCCAACTTGGTTCGGTCAACAGACTGTACTATCGCGTCATGGCACTCGGAATCGACTACGCCCGCCAGGACTGCTCCCTGGCCCGTGCCCTCGAACTCGTCGGCGAGCGATGGACGATGCTCATCGTGCGCGATTGCTTCTTCGGGGTCCGACGCTTCGGTGATTTCCAGGTCCACCTCGACATCTCCAAGGCGGTCCTCGCACAACGACTCGGCGCACTGGTCGAGGCCGGGCTGCTCGAACGACGAGCCCGCGCCGTCGAGGGCGGACGCGACGACTACGTCCCGACCGTCGCCCTCGAACGACTGTGGCCCGCCGTGTTCGCCCTGAGCTACTGGGGTGAGGAACAGACGGCGAAACCCGCAGGGAAGCGTCGACGGTTCCTGCACGCGACCTGCGGAACCGACCTCGGACCGTTGGGGATCTGCCCCGAATGCGGACTCGCGCCCGGCCCGCACGACATCGACACCGATATCGGCCCGGGCTACGACCCCGACACCCGATCCGACGAGGTGTCGATGCACCTGAGGACGCGTCGACGCTTGCTCACGCCTCTGCGGTGAGCGTGGTGCGTCACTCCGGGACGTGAGCCGCGTGCCCGAGTTCACGCAACGCCGCGCGCAGCTTGGTCGCTGCCTCGTCCTGCGACTCCGCCGACGGATTCGGGTCGGCACCGGAGATGTCGAAGTTGCCCATGTCGTATGCCGGAAACACGTGCAGATGCAGGTGCGGCACTTCGAGCCCGGCGATCAGCAGTCCGGCGCGGGGAGCGTCGAACGCGGTCCTGACCGCCTGGCCGATGATCTGGGCAACGGCAGTGATCTTGGCGAACGCGGCACCGTCGACGTCCTGCCACTGGTCGATCTCCTCGCGCGGAACCACCAGTGTGTGGCCCTGAGTGACCGGTGCGATCGTCAGAAACGCCACCACGTCGTCGTCCTGCCAGACGAAACGTCCCGGGATTTCGCCGGCGATGATCTTGCTGAAAATGGAAGCCATGGGAACAGGATGCCCTACCCGATTCGACCGGGGCCGTTCCACCGGTCGCGTCTCCCAGGTGATTGCCAGGTTCATCGCAGGGTGGGTCCAGCTCGGGGCCCGATTCTGGTCCACATGACAACGAATTCCCTCGCACGAGCAGGCCAGCGGCCCGGCTCGAACGCCACGGCCACTCTCGAGGTGGTCATCCCGGTATACAACGAAGAGGCGGATCTCGAACAGTGCATTCGTCGTCTACGCGAGCATCTGGAAGACCGGATCCCGTTCCGGTCGCGCATCACGATCGCGGACAACGCCAGTACCGACGGCACCCTCGCGGTGGCACACCGGCTGGCCGACGAGATCGAGGGAGTCCGGGTTCATCACCTGGACGAGAAGGGCCGCGGACGAGCACTCAAAGCCGTCTGGCTCGCATCGGACGCCGATGTCGTGGCCTACATGGACGTCGACCTGTCGACCGACCTCAACGCTCTGATGCCGCTGATCGCGCCGTTGATGTCCGGTCACTCGGACCTCGCCATCGGATCACGACTCAACCGATCGTCCCGGGTGGTCCGCGGTGCGAAACGCGAATTCATCTCGCGCAGTTACAATCTCATTCTACGCACGTCGCTGCGCGCACGCTTCTCGGATGCGCAGTGCGGTTTCAAGGCCATGCGCACCGACGTCGCCCGACAGCTGTTGCCGCTCGTCGAGGACACCGGGTGGTTCTTCGACACCGAATTGCTCGTCATCGCAGAGAAAGTCGGCCTGCGTATCCACGAGGTGCCCGTCGACTGGGTCGACGACCCGAACAGCAGCGTCAACATCGTCGACACCGCCGTCAAGGACCTGCAGGGATGCTGGCGCGTCGGCCGCGCCCTGGCCACCGGCGTACTGCCGGTCGCCGAACTGCGTCGAAGCCTGGGACGGGAGCCGCTCGTGCCCGGAGTACCGCACGGAATGATCAGCCAGATGGTGCGATTCGGCATCATCGGTATCGCCAGCACCGTCGCGTACGCGCTGCTGTACCTGGTGCTGCACTCGTTGATCGGCGCGCAGGCCGCGAACTTCTTCGGACTACTGATCACCGCGGTACTCAACACCGCGGCCAACCGCGCCTTCACCTTCGGCGTCCGCGGATCGGACGGCGCAGGCAAGCATCAACTGCAGGGACTGGCGATCTTCGGTTTCGCTCTGCTCGTCACCAGCGGATCGCTCGCGGTACTGCATGCCTGGGTGCCCGATGTGTCCCGGCACGTCGAACTCGCCGTCCTCATCGTCGCCAATCTCGTTGCCACGATGTGCCGATTCGTCGCACTGCGGTGGGTCTTCCGTAGCTCCACGTCGTCCGATTCGCAGTCCGCCGGTTCGGAGAAGAATCTGTGACGACGACGATCGAACGCCCCGCCGCGGACGCCTCGGCCGCGCCCGTCACCTCCCCGCGATGGGAGTGGATCGGTCTGGTCGCGTTGCTGGTCGGCACCGGCGTCGCCTACATCTGGGGACTCGGTGCCTCGGGTTGGGCCAACTCCTTCTATTCCGCTGCGGTGCAAGCGGGTTCGGTGTCGTGGAAGTCCTTCTTCTTCGGATCCTCCGACGCCGCCAACTCGATCACCGTCGACAAGCCCCCGATGTCGCTGTGGTTGATGTCGTTGTCGGTGCGCATTTTCGGCCTCAACACCTGGGCGATGCTGGTGCCGCAGGCGCTCCTCGGAGTCGCCTCGGTGGCCCTGCTGCGCGCCACCGTCAAGCGTCGCTTCGGCGGCGCGGCCGGTCTGCTCGCGGGCCTGGTACTGGCCGTCACCCCCGTCGCCGCACTGATGTTCCGGTTCAACAATCCCGACGCGCTGCTCGTGCTGCTGATGATCGCATCGGTGTGGGCACTGCTGCGCGGCGTCGAGACCGGAAAGACCAAGTGGCTGTTGATCACCGGCATGTTCGTCGGATTCGGCTTCCTCACCAAGCAGCTCCAGGTGATGCTCGTCGTACCGCCGCTGGCGTTGACCTACCTGATCGCCGGACCGCCGAAGTTTCTCACCCGGCTGATGCAGTTGTTCGGTGCACTCGGCGCGATGATCGTCTCGGCCGGATGGTGGATTCTGATCGTGGAATTCTGGCCGGCGTCGTCGCGGCCGTGGGTCGGCGGTTCGCAGAACAATTCGATCCTCGAACTCACGCTCGGCTACAACGGATTCGGTCGGCTCAGCGGTGACGAAACCGGAAGTGTCACCCCCGGCCGCGGCGGTATGGGCGGGGGCATGGGTGCCGACATGGCCGGGGGCATGCCCGGTGGTATCTGGGGAGAGACCGGCATCCTCCGCATGTTCGACGCCTCGCAGGGCGGCCAGATCGCCTGGCTTCTCCCGGCCGCGTTGATCCTGTTCGTGGTCGGACTCGTGTTGCGCGGCAGGGCACCTCGAACCGACGGGCAGCGTGCGTCGCTGATCGTGTGGGGATCGTGGTTGCTCGTGACGGGGCTGACGTTCAGTTTCATGGCCGGAATCTTCCACGCGTACTACACCGTTGCTCTCGCACCTGCCGTCGCCGCACTGATCGGCATCGGCAGCGTGGTGCTGTGGCGTCGACGCGATACGTACTGGGTACGCATCGCGATGGCCGCCGCCGTGGCGTCCACCGTGGCGATGGCGTGGGTGTTGTTGCGCCGCAGTGAGAGTTTCGTGCCGTGGTTGAAGTGGGCGATTCTCGTCGTCGGAGTTGTTGCCGTCGTGACGCTGCTCGTACCCGCGCTGACCCGGGGCAGGCTGGCGGCGGCGTCGATCCTGGCGGTGATGTTCGCCGGACTCGCCGGGCCGACGGCCTACGCGGTCGACACGATCGGTACTTCGCACACCGGCGCCATCGTCTCGGCCGGCCCGAACACCGGTATGCGCGGGTTCGGCGGTATGGGCGAGGGCCGTCGCGGTCAGGGCGGTATGCCGGGCGGAATGCAGTTGCCGGCAGGCGTCCAGCTACCGGCCGGGATGCAGCCACCGGCGGGATTCCCGGGACAGGCCGGTGCTCCCGGCCAGATGCCGGGTGGTGCCGAGATGGGCGGCATGGGCGGCGCAATGGGCGGTCTTCTCGAGGGCAGCAAGCCGACCACCGCGATCACCGAGATGCTCGAGCAGGACGCCGACTCCTACACCTGGGTGGCAGCGGCCATCGGAGCCAACACGGCGGCCGGCTATCAATTGGCCACCGAGGAGCCCGTCATGCCCGTCGGCGGGTTCAACGGCACCGACCCGTCCCCGACTCTCGCCGAGTTCCAGCAGTACGTCGCCGAGGGACAGATCCACTACTTCATCGGCGGCGGAGGGATGCCGGGAATGGAGTCGGGTACCTCGGCGGAGATCTCTGCCTGGGTCACCGAGAACTTCACCGCGACCACGGTCGACAACGTGACGTTCTACGACCTCACGCAGTAACACCGAACCACCACGAAAGAGCCCCGCACCATGACAGGTGCGGGGCGCTTTCGCGTCGAGCAGATAGTCTGATGCACTGTGCGCGTACTAGTCATTGGTTCCGGTGCTCGTGAGCACGCCCTTCTACTTGCGTTGAAGGCCGATCCGTCGGTCGAGAAGCTGTTCGTGGCTCCCGGCAACGCAGGCACCGCGAAGCTCGCCGAGCAGCACGTGGTCGACGTCGCTTCCGGTGAGGCGGTGACCGCGCTGGCGAAGAAACTCGACGCCGACCTGGTCGTCATCGGACCGGAGGTGCCCCTGGTCCTCGGTGTGGCCGACGCACTCCGCGAGGCAGGCATCGCCGCATTCGGACCGTCCGCCGACGCCGCTCGCATCGAGGGATCCAAGGCCTTCGCCAAGGACGTGATGGCAGCAGCAGGTGTCCGCACCGCGCACAGCGAAATCGTCGACTCACCCGCCCTGCTCGACGCAGCCCTCGACCGCTTCGGCCCCAACTGGGTGGTCAAGGACGACGGCCTGGCCGCAGGCAAGGGGGTTGTCGTCACCACCGACCGCCTCGTCGCGCGCGATCACGCTGCCGAACTCCTCGAGAACGGCCACCCGGTGCTGCTCGAATCGTTCCTCGACGGACCCGAGGTGTCCCTGTTCTGCCTCGTCGACGGTGAGACCGTGGTGCCTCTGCTGCCGGCGCAGGACCACAAACGCGTCGGCGACGGCGACACCGGACCCAACACCGGCGGCATGGGCGCATACACCCCGCTGCCGTGGTTGCCCGAGGGCGCAGTCGAGGAGATCGTCCGTGATGTGGTGAAACCCGTTGCCGCCGAGATGGTGCAGCGTGGCGTGCCGTTCTCCGGTCTGCTGTACGCCGGTCTGGCGATGGGTGCCGACGGCCCGGCGGTCGTCGAATTCAACTGCCGCTTCGGTGATCCCGAGACCCAGGCGGTGCTGGCGCTTCTCGATTCCCCTCTCGGTGAGGTGCTGAACGCGACGGCGACCGGCACGCTTGCCTCACTGCCGCCGTTGCGCTGGAAGGACGGTGCGGCCGTCACCGTCGTCATCGCCGCCGAGAACTACCCCGGTCGCCCGCGGACCGGTGACGAGATCCTCGGCTCCGACGGGGAAGGCGTCCTGCACGCAGGAACCGCGGTGAAGGACGGCGCAGTCGTCTCCGCGGGCGGACGCGTGCTGAGCGTGGTCGGCACCGGATTCGACCTCACCGCCGCCCGCGACGACGCATACTCCCGTATCGCGGGAATCCGATTGCCGGGCAGTCACTTCCGCACCGACATCGGCCTGGCTGCGGTGGAAGGTCGCATCTCGCTGTAGATGTGCTGCGTCGGCCGGTTCGTCGAAGCCGGTCGTCGGGGGGGGGGGGGGCAAACGCGCGCGCATTTGTCGGATGCGAGCGGAATCGCCTCCGAAACGACGCGATTTTGCGCGCACATTACACATGCGCGCGCGTTTGCGAAGGCGTGAGGTACCGAGCGTCCCGGGATCAGTAGGGTCGAAACAATGCACAGTGAATCCCAGCGATCGATGGTCGAGCCGTTCCACGTGATGGATGTGTTCGCCGCGGCGGCCGAGCGGGCGCGCACTCACGGCGACGTGCTCTCTCTTGCTGCAGGTCAGCCCTCGACGCGAGCGCCCGAGCCGGTACTGCGCGCCACCCGCGAGGCCCTGGACGCGCAGCTGCTCGGGTACACCGAGACGCTGGGCATTCTGCCGCTGCGTCGCGCGATTGCCGAGTACCACAGCGCGCGGTACGGTATCTCCGTCGACGCCGACGACGTGGTGATCACGACCGGGTCGTCGGGCGCATTCACGTTGCTGTTCCTCGCTGCGTTCGACGCGGGGGACACGGTCGTCATGGCCAGGCCGGGTTATCCGGCGTATCGAAACACGTTGGCGGCGTTGGGCTGTCGCGTCGTCGAACTGGATTGCGTCGAAGAGACCCGGTTCCAACCGACCGTCGCCATGCTCGAGGAACTGCCCGAGCCGCCCGCCGGGCTCATCATCGCGAGCCCGGCCAACCCCACCGGCACGATCATCGACCCCGACGAGCTCGCCGCGATCGCGCGCTGGTGCGACGAGCACGGAACTCTGTTGATCTCGGACGAGATCTACCACGGCATCGCCTACGGGGACGCGCGGACGTCCAGCGCCTGGGAGACCTCCAAGGAATCCGTCGCCATCGGATCGGTGTCGAAGTACTTCTCGATGACCGGGTGGCGTCTGGGCTGGATGCTGCTGCCGACGCGATTGCGCAGAGCCGTCGAACGATTGGCGTCGAACATGACGGTCTGCCCACCGGCGATCTCCCAGGTTGCCGCCATCGCGGCGTTCACCGAGGAGTCCCGCATCGAGCTGGATTCACATGTCGAGCGCTACGCCGTCAACCGTCGCATTCTGCTCGACGGTTTGCCGGCCATGGGGATCACCGACCTCGCACCGGCCGATGGTGCCTTCTACGTGTACGCCGACATCGCGCACCTGACCGACGATTCACGAAGTTGGTGTGCGCGAGTGCTGTCCGAGACCGGGGTCGCATTGGCACCGGGCATCGATTTCGACACCGTACGCGGGAACCACACCGTGCGATTCTCGTTCGCAGGCACCACGGCCGACGTCGAGGAGGCGTTGGAGCGCCTTCGTCGCATGTGAGTGTTTCCTCGTAGCAGACTACGAGGCAGGAGTGGAGCCTGCGGAACGACAGGAAGGCACGGCGCTCACATGCTGCGCAGCCGCTCCAGCGCCTCGGCGATATCGGCGGCATCGACGTCGCGGTGGGTCACGAAACGCACCTTGCCCGCGACGGTCACCGCGGCGATACCCGACTCGGCCAACTCGGTGACCGTCGATGCCGGGTCGGGAACCGTTGCGAGCACGATGTTCGTCTCCGGCTCGGTCACCTCCCAACCACGCTCGCGCAAACCGGACGCGAGGGTCGATGCGTTGGCGTGATCGACGGCCAGATCACCGATCCGATCCAACGCCACGAGCCCGGCCGCAGCCAGGACGCCACCCTGACGGACGCCGCCGCCCAACATCTTTCGTACACGCCGAGCCTCGTGAATCCTCGCGGAATCCGAGACCAACATCGAACCGACCGGCGCGCCGAGGCCCTTGCTCAGGCACACCTGCACCGTGTCCGCACCGGCAGCGAGCGAGGCGATCGGAACATCCAGAGCCACAGCGGCATTCCACAGTCGCGCCCCGTCCAGGTGCACCTTCAGTCCGCAATCACGGCCGGCGGCAACGAGATCCGACCACTCGTCCGCTCCGAACACGGTACCGCCTGCGAAATTGTGGGTGTTCTCGAGCGACAGCAGCGTGGTCCGCAGCGCGAAGTACGGTCCGTCGCCGCCGGCTTTCGCGCGCACCGTCGACGCGAGGGGACGGCCGGGCCCACCGTCGTGGGGGAGGGCGTCGGGCATTCCGCCCGCCAACCATGCGGCGGTACCGAGCTCGGACCCCAGCACATGGGCGTGCTCGGGTGCCAGGAATCGATCGCCGCGCTGCAGATGCAGCATCAGCGCGATGATGTTGCCCATCGACCCCGACGGCACCCACAGTGCCGCCTCGAATCCGAGCAGACCTGCAACGGCTTCTTCCAGTGCCGCCATCGTCGGATCGTGATCGAGGACGTCGTCGCCCACTTCGGCGTCGGCCATGGCTTTTCGCATGACCGAATCGGGTCGGGTGATGGTGTCGGAGCGGAGGTCGATCGTTCGATGTGCCACGAATACTGACAATTCCATAGCGCGAAAGCAGTCCGACGAACGGCCTCGAGCTGGCACGATGACTTGAATGTCCGCAGGTCCGACCGAGTCGCAGCACAAGGTGTCGGGTGCGACTCCGAAGGGGGTGCGCCGCCGGCAGGCACTGGCGTCGGCCGCTGCGGACCTTCTCGTCGAAGGCGGATTCGACGCGGTGCGGCACCGTTCCGTGGCCGCACGAGCCGGGCTCCCTCTTGCGTCGACCACCTACTATTTCGAGTCCCTCGGAGACCTGGTGGCCGCGGCGGTCGACGTCGTGGGCACCCGTGAGATCGATGTGATGCGCGGCCGCATCGAGGACGAGGGCAAGTGCTCGAACGAAATGGAGTCGACGGTCGACCTCATCGTCGACCTGCTGATCGGACCCCAGGACGGACACGAGCAGCTGATCGCGAGATACGAACGCTTCATCGCCTCGGCACGCCATCCCGAGCTACGGGAGGTTCAGCTGCGCCTACGCGCCCAGATCGACGACCTGCTCACCGACGTCCTGCGCCGGTCGGGTCGAACCGTGCAGGAAGAGCAGCTTCGACGACTCGTGGCGGTGGTGGACGGAGCCGTGGTGGGCGCGCTCAGCGAAGTGGACCCCGACCCCCGCCACATGGCCCGAAGCATGTTGCTGGCCGTCATCGACATCGTCGCACCGGCGGAACAGGTGCCGGCGGACTGACTGCTACCTAGCCGAGATGTTCGGCCCCGACTCGGCCCGGTCGGTCTCGCCGGAGTCTGCGTCGTGGATCGGTGGCACCTCGCACACGCCGTCCGTGCAGACGAGGCCGTGGTCGTCGCCGACGATCTCCAGAGGACCGCTCATGAGCCGGCAGCGGCCTTCTGCAGGACGTCGGCGAACACCGACGGGTCCTGAGCGCCGGACACACCGAACCGTCCGTCGATCACGAAGAACGGCACACCGTTGATTCCGTAGGCGATGGCCTGCTCCTTGTCCGCGCGCACCGCCGGCAGGAATTCCTCGGACTTCAGCGCCTCGACCACCTCGTCACGGTCGAGGCCGACCTCCGCGGCCAGGTCGGCGAGGTCATCGGTGCGGCCGACATGGCGCCCCTCCTCGAAATAGGCCGCCAGCAGGCGCTCCTTCATCTCGACCTGCTTGCCCTTCGACTTGGCGAAATGCAGCAGCTCGTGCGCCTTGACTGTGTTGGTGTGCTGCAGGGCGTCGAAGTCGTACGCGAGCCCCTCGCCTGCGGCCAGCTCGGTCATCTGCCCCAACATCTGCGTGACCTGGGCGGCCGGCATGCCTTTGTGGGAGACGAGAAAATCGACCTCGCTGCCGTCGAAGTCGACCGGTGTGTCGGGTGCCAGCTCGAACGAGTGGAACTCCACCTCGAGTGTCCCACCCCCGGCGGTGAATTCCGCGGCGCCTGCCTCGAAACGGCGCTTACCGACGAAGCACCACGGGCATGCGATATCGGACCAGATGTCGACCTTCACTGTTCGGCTCACGACGCCTCCAACAGCGGAATGCGCTGCGGTTATTCCACGCGGCGTCGACGGGCGAACGAGACGCGTGCACGAACGCGGGCGGTCGGTGGTGCAGTCCTTTCCGAAAGAGTGCAGTCGTCTTCCGAGGCCGACAACTGCGCCACGTAAGCTGGGTGCTCGTGAGCATCCCGAATGTCCTGGCCACCCGTTACGCGAGTCCCGAACTGGTGGAGCTGTGGTCTCCGGAGCACAAGATCGCCCTGGAACGCCAACTGTGGATCGCTGTGCTGCGCGCGCAGTCCTCCCTGGGAGTCGACGTACCCAACGCTGCGATTGCCGACTACGAAGCCGTCGTGGACCAGGTCGATCTCGCGTCCATCGCCGAGCGTGAGCGCGTCACCCGGCACGACGTGAAGGCACGCATCGAGGAGTTCAACGCCCTCGCCGGCCACGAGCACATCCACAAGGGGCTCACCAGCCGCGACCTCACCGAGAACGTCGAGCAACTGCAGATTCTGCGTTCACTCGAACACGTGCACGCGCACGGTGTCGCCGTCGCGAAACGGTTGGCCGAGCGCGCTGCCGAATACTCCTCCCTGGTGATGGCCGGCCGCAGCCACAACGTCGCAGCTCAGGCCACGACGCTGGGCAAGCGTTTCGCGTCCGCGGCGGACGAGCTGCTGCTGGCTCTGGCCCGGGTGCAGGAGCTGATCGCTCGTTATCCGCTCCGCGGAATCAAGGGGCCGATGGGCACCTCGCAGGACATGCTCGATCTCTTCGGCGGCGACTCCGCCAAGCTCGTTGCGCTCGAACGCATCGTCGCCGACCACCTCGGTTTCCGGCACACGCTCACCAGTGTCGGCCAGGTCTACCCCCGTTCGCTCGACCACGAGGTCGTCTCCGCGCTGGTTCAGATCGGTGCCGGACCGTCCTCGTTCGCCCACACCGTTCGCCTGATGGCGGGCCACGAACTCGTCACCGAGGGCTTCCAGGCGGGACAGGTCGGCTCGTCGGCGATGCCGCACAAGATGAACACTCGCTCGTGCGAACGCGTCAACGGCCTGCAGGTGGTGCTGCGCGGCTACGGCTCGATGGCCGCCGAGCTCGCCGGAGCGCAGTGGAACGAGGGCGACGTCTTCTGTTCCGTCGTGCGCCGCGTGGCGCTGCCCGACGCCTTCTTCGCCATCGACGGACTCATCGAGACATTCCTGACGGTGCTCGACGAATTCGGCGCGTACCCGGCCGTCATCGCCAAGGAACTCGACCGCTACCTGCCGTTCCTCGCGACGACCAAGGTGCTGATGGCTGCCGTGCGCGCGGGCGTCGGACGCGAAACCGCACACGAGGCGATCAAAGAACACGCCGTCGCGGTGGCGCTGGCCATGCGTGAGCAGGGACTGGAACCGGACCTGCTCGACCGTCTGGCCGCCGACGATCGCCTGCCCCTCGATCGCGCTGCCCTCGATGCGGCGCTGGCCGACAAGACGGCCTTCATCGGGGCGGCCGACGCCCAGGTCGCTGCCGTCGTCTCGGCAGTGGAGCGGCTGATCGCGAAATTCCCGGCCGGGGCTTCGTACACGCCGTCGCCGATTCTGTAGTCAGGAGAGGACGTCGGGCAGGTCGGCGACAGAGTCGATCACGTGGTCGGGTTCCATCGCGAACTCGTCCGTGATGCGTCGATCGAGCATGTCCTGACGGAACTTTCCGGTGCGCACGAGCACTCCCGTCATCCCGACGACCTGGGCGGCGAGTACGTCGTTGTCCAGATCGTCCCCGACCATGACGACGTCGTCCGGGTCGACGCCCATTCGCTCGGACGCCGTCCGGAATCCCAGCGGTGCAGGTTTTCCGATGGCCTTCGCGGTGTGCCCCGACGCCTGCTCCATACCGCCGAGGTACATGCCCGTGTCGATGCGCAGCCCGGCACCGGTGCTCCACATCAGCGATCGATGCATCGCAACGACGGGTATGCCTCGGCACAGCCAGTCGTAGACGCGGCTGAGCCGCTCGTGCGTGAACTCCGGGCCTGCGCCGCCGACGACCACGACATCGGGATCATCGGACGTCTCGTCGACGAACTCGATTCCCGGCATGTCGCCTGCGATCTCGCCGTTGTTGATCAGCACCACCCGCGCGTCGGGATAGTTCTCCCGGAGATGGTCCGCAGTGAGTGACGCGGCCGTGACGATTTCGTCCGAGTGCACGTCCAGCCCCACCTCGCGCAGTGCCGTAGCGATCTGCTCACGCGTCTTCGACGTCGTATTGGTCAGAAACGCGCGCGCAATGTCCTTGCTGTCCAGGTACTTCAGAGTGTCCGCTGCCCCTGGCACCGCCTGCCACGACGTGACCAGGACGCCGTCGATGTCGAAGAGAACCCCGCCGATGCTCATCGGCAAACAGTAGTCTTCGGGTCCGGGCCCCGCAGCGTCAGCAGTCGAGCGCCTACGCTCGGTGGCTGTGAACCCCTACACGATTTTCGCCGAGATCATTGCCGGTACGGCCGAGGCGTCGCGCGTCCACGAGGACGAGACAGCGGTTGCGTTCATGGACATTCGCCCGCTCACCAGCGGACATGTGTTGGTGGTGCCCCGGCAGCAGTTCCGGACATTGGCGGAGTTGCCACCCGAAATCGGGGCGCACCTGTTCGTGGTGGGGCAGAAGGTGGCCGCCGCTGTGCGAGCGAGCAACCCGCGTGTCGCGGGCGTCAACTTCTTTCTCGCCGACGGCACGGTGGCCGGTCAGGAAATCTTCCACGTGCACCTGCACGTCATCCCCCGCATGATCGGCGACGGCTTCGGCCTCCGTGCTCGACCGTCGTCGCCGCAGCGATCCGAACTGGACAGGCAGGCCGCCGAGATCGCCGCTGCACTGTAGAGCGAGGCGCATCACGGGACCACCGGCGGATGGGCACCGGTGGTCCCGTGTGTGGTCGTGTCTGCTACTCGGCGCTGACCTTCTTCGCCCTGGACAGTCCGTCGGGGGTCTGCCGGTCCGATGTCCTGGGCGGGTGGTGCAGGTCCGACCACTCCTCCGGGCGGACAGATGTTAGCCTGCTGAGGGTCGACTAAGCGAGGGTAGCCTTTCCTTATGCCTCTGGGGTGGCAAACCTCCTGGCCGCGACCGGTACGACGCACAGCAGCCGATCGAAGGGGATGCACCGAATGGATCAGCAGGGAACAGGGCTCGACGAACTGCGAACGTCGGTCGCAGAGCTGATCGGCTCCGAGCCCGACGCTGTGCCGGTCGATGCGAACCTGTTCGAGTTGGGGCTGGAATCGATCGTGCTGATGCGGTTGGTCGGTAGGTTTCGCAAACAGGGCAGTGCGGTGACGTTCGCCGACCTCGCGGCGCAGCCGACGATATCGGCGTGGTGCGAATTAGTCGGTGCCGCAGACGAACCGGCACCCCGGACTCCCGTCCCCGAGGCGGTAACGTCCGCGCGCACGCTCGACACGGACAGCTTCGATCTCGCTGTACTGCAGCATGCCTACTGGATCGGCCGCAGCGCTGAGCAGCGGTTCGGTGGCGTCTCGCCGCACCTCTACACCGAGTTCGACGGCAGCGCAGTCGATCCCGATCGACTGCGTGTAGCACTCGAAGCCGTGGCCCGCAGGCACGACATGCTGCGGGCTCGGATCACCGACAACGGACAGCAGGTGATCGAGTCCACGCCAGGGTGGCGCGGGTTGACGGTGCACGATCTGCGGAGCGAGGACGACGCAACGGACGAGCTGGAACGAACTCGTCAACGCCTGACGCACCAGATGCTCGACATCGAAGCAGGAGAGGTGTTCTCGGCCGATCTGTCGTTGCTCCCGGACGGTCGAACGCGACTGCATCTCGACATGGACATGATTGCGGGCGACGCCGTCAGCTTCAGAATCCTGGTCGCAGATCTGGCCAAGGCATACGACGGACAGGTGCTTCCCACCGTCGATTACAGCTATGCGCGCTACCTCGCCGACCGCCCGCAGGATCGCCGCGAGGCGCGAGCGCAGGCGCAGCGATACTGGACCGATCGACTCGACGCGCTGCCCGGTGCACCCACTCTGCCTCTGCTGGAACATCATTCGGGATCTCCGTCGGCGACCAGGCGGTCGTTTCACCTCGATTCGCAGAACTATTCGCTGTTGCAGTCGCGGGCTCGCGCACATGGCGTCACCCCGGCGGTAGCGGTGGCAGCGGCGTTCGCCGAGGTGGTCGGGGCCTGGTCACGTGAGCAGCGATTTCTGCTCAACGTTCCGATGTTCGACCGCGCCCCGACGCACCCCGCTGTCGGTGATCTCGTCGGCGACTTCTCGTCCTCGGTCATGCTGGACGTCGATCTGAGCGAGAACCTGTCGTTCGCCGAGCGGTCCCGGCAACTGAGGGCTCGACTGCACGAGGATGCCTCGCACGTCGACTACTCCGGAGTCGAGGTTCTCCGTGACCTCGGCCGTCGTCGGGGAGAACCGGTACTCGCGCCCGTGGTCTTCACCAGTGCGCTCGGGTTGGGCGAGTTGTTCGACGCCCGCGCGCGGGAGATTTTCGGGGACCCGGTGTGGATCATGTCGCAGGGGCCGCAGGTGGTACTGGACGCCCAGATCACCGAGCTCGACGGCGGCGTGCTGGTCAACTGGGACATTCGCGAGAACGAGTTCCTACCTGGGGTTTCCGAGGCGATGTTCGACGCTTTCGAGACGCTGGTTCGCGGACTCGTCGTCGACGGTGACGCCGTGTGGTCGGAACCGGTGGGTCGGCTGGTTCCGCAGCGTCAGCTGGTCTCACGAACTCCGTCGGACGATGTACCCCGAACGGACGCGTCGCAGGCAGCCGGGAACGAGTCCCTGCACCGCGCCTTCTTCGATCGCGCGTCGCAGAATCCCGATGCGGTGGCGCTCGAGTGGGGCGAGAACGAGTCGATGACGTACGGCGATCTGTGTGACCGAGCGCTGAGAGTGGCTGCGACACTGAAGGATCGAGATGTGGCAGTGGGCGACACCGTAGGGGTGACGCTGCCGAAGGGGCCCGATCAAGTGGTCGCCGTTCTCGGTGTGCTCGCCGCGGGCGGGGTGTACGTCCCGATCGGCGTCGACCAACCGGCGAGTCGCGCTGCACTGATCGCGCGAAAAGCAGGGTTCGCGGTGACGATCGGAGGATCGGGTGGCGACGGCCTCGCGGTGTCCGACGCGGTCCTCGGTGACGCTCTGCCCGCCCCACATCTCGGACCCGACACCGCTCCCGCGTACATGATCTTCACCTCCGGTTCGACGGGGGAGCCCAAGGGTGTGGTCGTGTCGCATCGTGCGGCGATGAACACGATCGGCGACCTGGTCGACCGATTCGCGCTGGACGAGCGCTACCGCCCGTTGTGCCTGTCCGAGTTGGATTTCGACCTCTGCACGTTCGACCTGTTCTCGGTGTTCGCCGTCGGCGGCAGCGCCGTGCTCGTCCAGGAGCACGAGCGCAAGGATCCGCAGCGGTGGGCCGCTCTGATTCGTGCGCATCGAGTCACGGTGATCAGCTGCGTACCGCCGCTGCTGGACATGATCCTCTCCGCCGGTGAGGATCTGGGTGACTCGCTGCGGGTCGTCATGCTCGGCGGCGACAAGGTCGGTGTCGATCTCTACCGCCGACTGAGGGCAGCCGTTCCGGAATGCCGATTCGCCGGACTCGGCGGCGCAACCGAAACGGCCATCCACAACAGCATCTGCGAGGTCGTCGAGGTCGATCCGCACTGGCGTACGGTGCCGTTCGGAGTGCCGCTGCGTTCGATGGCGTTGCGGGTCGTCGATGCGCGCGGGTATCCGGTGCCGGACTGGGTGCCCGGCGAGCTGTGGGTAGCAGGAACAGGATTGGCCGACGGTTACCTGGACGACCCCGAGCGCACGAGCGAACGCTTCGTCGAGGTCGAGGGATATCGCTGGTACCGCACCGGCGATCTGGTTCGCTACGGCACGGACTCGATGGTGGAATTCATCGGCCGCGTCGACAATCAGATCAAGATCAACGGGTTTCGCATCGAGCTGGGAGAGATCGAGTCGGTCCTGGTCGGCGATCCCGACGTAGCCGCCGCCGCGGCAGTTGTCGATCGCTCGGGCGCTGCGGTGGTGATGGCTGCGGTGGTGCTCGGCGATTCCGACGCGGATTCCGACGAGACCGTCGCGGGCATCACCGCCAGGGTTGCCGACCGTTTGCCTGCCCACATGGTGCCGGACCGGACGGTGGCACTGCGGGCCCTGCCGCTGACCGTCAACGGGAAGATCGATTCGGCGGCAATCGTCCGACTGTGCCGGGCGGCAGGTGATACCGAGCGGGTCAGGGCTCGTATCGCGCCTCGAACTCGACTCGAGGGTGCACTCGCCCTGATCTGGCAGAGCGTGCTCGGTGCCGAGGAGGTGGGAGTCACCGACACCCTGTTCGCGCTGGGCGGCGACTCCGTGCTCGCGACCACCATCGTCGCCCGAATTCGCGCGGCCTTCGACATCACCTCCGTCACGGTGAGGATGCTGTTCTCCGCGCCGACCGTGTCGGGTCTGGCGGAGTCGATGATCGCAGCCGAAGGTGACGCCGAACTGCTGGAGGCGACCGCAGAGATCTACGTGTCGATCGAATCCATGACGGAGGACCAACTGCTGGCCGCACTCGACCACCAGCACACCCCCTGAATCGACATGCCCACCCACTCCTTCCACGATCGGGAATCCACAGTGCACCCAGTCATCGAGCACAACGCTGACTTCGTACCGTTCGACCGGGGCCGCGCCCGAACGTACCTCGACGCCGGACTCTGGCGCGAGACAACACTTCCCGACGTGTTCACCTCGTGGGTGCACCGCTTCGGCTCCAGACGCGCGGTAGTGGACGAATCCGAGGAGCTGACGTACGACGAGCTGTATTCGCGAGTACGAGCGACCGCAGCAGGGTTTGCCGACCGCGGCATCGGGCCGGGGGATCGAGTGGTGGTGCAACTACCCAATTCGGTGTCGTTCGCGGTCGTACTGCTGGCGTTGCTCGAGTGCGGCGCGGTCCCGGTACTGACTCTCCCCGCACATCGCCGACGCGAAATCATCCATCTGGCAGCCACATCGAAGGCCGTGGCGTACGTGATCGCCGACCGGGACGGACAGTTCGACTACCGTGCGCTCGCCGACGAGACAGTGGCGGCGGTACCGAGCATTCGGGACGTCTTCGTCGATGGATCGTGCGGCTCGCACAGTCCGTTGTCCGAGGTCGTCGGTACGCCACGGGATTTTCCGCGCGCGTCCCCTGCGGATATCGCGGTGCTGTTGGTATCCGGCGGAACGACGGGTCTGCCGAAGTTGATTCCGCGTACCCACAACGACTACGAGTACAACGCACGGGCCAGCGCGCAGGTCTGTGAGCTGAAAGCCGAGGACGTGTATCTCGCGGTTCTGCCTGCCGCGCACAACTTTCCGCTGGCCTGTCCTGGTCTGCTCGGTGCTCTCGGGGTCGGAGCAACAGTGGTGTTCTCCCGTACCCCCAGTCCCGATCAGGTGTTCGCGGTGATCGAGCGGCATCGGGTCACGGTCACCGCGCTGGTTCCGACGTTGACGCATCTGTGGTGCGAGGCGACGGACTGGGAAGAGGCGGACCTGTCCAGCCTGCGCTTGTTGCAGGTCGGGGGAGCGAAGCTGACACCCGAGATCGCCAAGATCGTCGAACCGTCGCTCGGGTGCCGGTTGCAGCAGGTGTTCGGGATGGCCGAGGGGCTCTTGAACTACACACGGACCGACGACGCACCGGAGCTGGTGATCGGCACCCAGGGACGCCCCCTGTCCGAGCACGACGAGATCCGGATCGTCGACGCCGACGGTCACGACGTCCCGGCAGGGCAGACGGGCGAGCTGCTCACCCGCGGCCCATACACGATCAACGGCTACTACGCTGCGGCAGAGCACAATACGACGGCCATCACCCCCGACGGTTTCTACCGCAGCGGAGATCAGGTTCGACGATTGCCTTCCGGTCACCTGGTCGTCACCGGCCGGATCAAGGACGTCATCACCCGCAACGGGGAGAACGTCGCGGCCGACGAGCTCGAGGATCTCCTGCTCACCCATCCCGGAGTTGCCCGAGCCGCGGTGATCGGAGTACCCGATCCCGATGTGGGCGAGAGCATCTGCGCCGTGATCGTGCCGAACGACAGTGCTCGGAACGACAGCGCTGGAAACGACAGCGCTCCGACCGTCGCCGAGGTGCGAGCATTCCTCACGGCCGCAGGCTGCGCGGGGTTCAAGCTGCCCGACCGCGTGGTGACCCGACCGTCGCTGCCCGTGACGGCAATCGGCAAAGTGGACAAGTCCTTGCTCGTCACGCAGTCCTCCGAACGGCAGGCGACTCGATGAAGGCGACGGATCTCGACGACATCAAGCGCCGGTTGCTGGCGGATCGGCTCCGGCGCGCCCGGGGTGGCGAGACCGCCGAGATCGAGCGCGGTCCTCTCGCCGACCTCGAATCGCTCGAATTCGGTGCGCTGAAAGCACGATTCGGCTCCGTCGACGATCTGTGGCCGTTGTCTGCGCTGCAGCTCGGGCTGGTGTATCAGGTCGGCGTGGATGCGGACGCCACCGAGCTCTACACCGTTCGTACCGTGGTCGAGGTGAACCGGGTTCTGGACGGCGACAGGGTTCGTCGTGCTCTGCAGTCGGTGGTCGACTCCACTGCGGCGCTGCGCACGGCATTCGTCACTCCCGACGGCGGCATGCCGGTGCAAGTGGTTCTGTCGACGGTGCAGGCACCGTTGACGGTGGTGGACCTCGGTAGCTGCTCGGCGAGCGAGATCGACCAGCAGTGGAACCGGATACTCGCCGACGACCGGCAGCGGTCGTTCGACATCGTTGCGCCGCCACTGTTCCGGGTCACTCTCGTGCACTTTCCCGACGGTGTCGATCGCCTGT
Organism: Rhodococcus sp. 05-2255-3B1; assembly: GCF_002258545.1. Classification (NCBI taxonomy): domain Bacteria; kingdom Bacillati; phylum Actinomycetota; class Actinomycetes; order Mycobacteriales; family Nocardiaceae; genus Rhodococcus; species Rhodococcus sp. 05-2255-3B1. Next base: position 300,425 of record NZ_NOZC01000035.1, read on the forward strand.
TGACGACCTACTGGTTCGGGTGTTTCGACGGCGGGTCCTCGTCGTTGTTGGTCTCGCGTGTCCTGGAGCAGTACGACGGCGCGAGCCCGAACCTCGATCACGGCTACCGGGAGTATCTGCGCTGGTTGGCCTCTCGCGACCGGGTCGAGTCCGAGCGGGCATGGCAGCGCTGGTTCGGCGATGTCGACACGCCCACACTGGTGGCCGAATCGGGTCAGGGCGGCGACGAGGCTCCTCGACGCGTCGAACGGAGACTGTCGCAGGCGGTCTCCGGACGACTGGATTCGATTGCGCGCGAATCCGGGTCGACGCTCTTCACCGTGTTGGCGGCCGCGTGGGCCGGCGTGCTCATGCGCATATCCGGTCGGTCCGACGTGGTGTTCGGTACCGCCGTTGCCGGGCGCCCGATGGAGGTGCCGGGCTCGCAGCATGCCATCGGCGCGTTCATCAGTACCGTTCCCCTCCGGGTCACGGCAGGCGGATCCGACACCGTCGCGGGCATCGCTGCGCGAGTGCAGGATCAGCGCCTGGATCTGATGGCACACGACATCCTCGGTCTCGGCGGAATTCAGAAGGCGATCGGTGCCGGTGCGCTGTTCGACACCCTGCTGGTGCTGCGCAACGCGGCCGGTCCTGCAGGCGACACCGGTGCTCCGTCGGAGCGGCAGGTGCGACACGTCTCGACCGTCGACGGCTCGGAGTTCCCGGTGTCGATTGCCGTCGACCCGGGTAGCGAGCTGAACCTGTCGGTGACGTACCTGCCCGACTCGGTGGACGACGATCGCGCACGGTATCTGCTCGAGTCCTTCGAGAACGCTCTGAAAACCGTTGCCGAGCAGCCCGATCTGCCGATATCGCAGTGGCCGGCACCGGCCACCGAATCGGTGAGCATCGTGGACAACGGTTTCGACGACAGGCTCGAGCGCCTGGGCGATTCCACGATCGCCGAGTTGCTCGCCGACCGGGCCGCATCCGTGCCCGACGCGACCGCGCTGGTGTTCGGGGCCGAACGAGTGACGTTCGGAGACTTGGACGCGCGCGTCGGTGCGTGCGCACGGGCACTCCTGCGCCGAGGTGCCGGTCCGGAACGCATCGTCGCCCTCGCGCTGCCGCGGTCGGTGGAGATGGTGGTGGCGCTGTTCGCGGTACTGCGCACCGGCTCGGCCTATCTGCCCCTCGAACTCGACTATCCGAGCGATCGCCTCGACCTGATGTTGGCCGACGCGCGGCCCGCGATCCTGGTGACGACCACCGAGACGCAGGCCCGAGGACTGACGACCGACGCCACCGAGATGATCGTCGACGATCCCGCCGTGGCAGCCGAATTGGCGGAACTTGTCAACGCGTCGGAGTTCGACTCGGGGCCGTTCGCGCCGGGGACACCCGGCCGCCTCGAGCACCCGGCCTACGTCATCTACACCTCGGGCTCGACCGGCACGCCCAAAGGCGTCGTCACCCCGTACCGGGGTCTGACGAACATGCAGATCAACCACCGAGACGAGATCTTCGTTCCGAGCATCGCCGCGGCCGGGGATCGGACGCTGCGGATCGCGCACACCGTTTCGTTCTCCTTCGACATGTCGTGGGAAGAGCTGCTGTGGCTGGTCGAGGGCCACGAGGTGCATGTCTGCGACGAGGAATTGCGCCGTGACGGTGAAGCATTGGCGCGATACTGCGAGCAGAACCTGATCGACGTGGTGAACGTGACGCCCACGTACGCCGGGCACCTGCTGGACCTGGGATTGCTGAACGAGCACGACGGACATCGGATTCCGCTGGTGCTCCTCGGCGGGGAAGCGGTACCCGATTCGTTGTGGCAGCAGCTCGGCGGTGTCGGCTACAACCTCTACGGACCTACCGAGTACACGATCAATGCGCTCGGTGCGGGTACCCGAGACAGTGACACCCCGTCGATCGGTGCACCGATCCTCGGAACTCGCGCGTACGTTCTGGATCAGTGGCTACGTCCCGTCCCCGTGGGATCTGTCGGTGAGCTGCATCTGTCGGGTGTGGGTCTGGCCCGCGGTTACCTGCACCGATACGCGCATACGGCAACCAGTTTCGTCGCCGATCCCTGGTCGCCGGGCGAGCGGATGTACCGCACCGGCGATCTGGTGCGGATCAGGCCCGATGGCCTGTTCGACTATCTGGGCCGTGCCGACGACCAGGTCAAGATCCGCGGATATCGCGTGGAGACCGCCGAAGTCGAGCGGGCAGTGACGAACTGCGACGCGGTTGCCGGTGCGGTGGTGCGAGCGGTGGAGATCGGCGCGGGTACCCGGGCGCTCGCCGCGTACGTGGTTCCCCGCGATGCCGCTGCTGGCGAGGACCATTCCGCGTTGTTCGGATCCATTCGGGACGAGCTTGCGGCCGTCCTGCCGGAGTACATGGTGCCCACGCTGTTCGCCGCTCTGGAACGCGTTCCGATGACGATCAACGGCAAGCTCGACGTACGAGCTCTGCCCGCCGTCGACGCCGCGGGCGGCGATACGTTCGTGCCGCCACGAACACCGGTGGAGACGATGTTGTGCGAGATCGTCGAGGCGGTTCTCGGGGTCGGCCGGGTGGGTATCGACGACGATTTCTTCGCCCTCGGCGGTGACAGCATCACCTCCCTCGCCGTGGCATCGCGGGCGCGCAAGGCCTCGATACCGCTGGCACCGCGTGAGGTGATGCGCAAGCGAACAGTGCGGATGTTCGGTGCGGAGCTCGTCACCGACGACTCCGCCCGGCCTGCGGTCTCTGCTGCGGCGGTCACCGTGGATCTGTCCCAGGACGAGCTCGACGAATTCGAAAGCAGTATCTGAGTGACCGAGACGACGACCGAGACCGCGGCTGCTCCGCAATCCAAGATCGCCGCTGTCCTCCCGCTGACGGCGCTGCAGACCGGCATGTACCTGCAGTCGAGTCTTGCTGCGGCGACACAGGACCCGTACCTGTCGCAGACAGTGCTCGACCTGTCTGCTCCGGTGGATCGCGGCCGTCTCACCCGCGCACTCGAACATCTGCTCGAGCGTCATCCGAACATCAAAGCGCAGCTGCGCCAGCGCCGTAACGGCGACCTGGTGTGGGTGGTTCCGCGCGCATCGACACCGGAACCGACACCTGTCGTCGGAAAGTGGAACGATCATCTGGGCCGCGACAGGTCCGCCGGATTCGCGTTCTTCGAAGGTCCGTTGATCCGATTCGCGTACTCCACCGATCCTCGGTCGCCACGGGTACTGATCACCTACCATCACGCCCTGATGGACGGATGGTCCGAGGCCATCTTCGTTCGTGAATTGATCGCCCTCTACACATCGGTGGAGTCGGCTGCTCTGCCCCCTGCTCCGGACTTTTCCGACTACCTGGCCTGGACGGCCGGTCAGGATCGTGATGCGGCGCTGGCGCGGTGGGCGCAGTATCTCGACGGCTTCGATTCTCCGACCCTGATCGCAGACGGCGCACCGTCACAGGCGAATTCATCCTCCCGTATCGATCTCGACATCGACGACCGGCTGGGACGACGCGTCGCCGACTACGCGCGGAGCCGCGGAGTGACCACGAACGTGGTGGTGCAGGTGGCGTGGGCGTCGATGCTGGCAGCTCGTACCGGAGCAGTCGACGTGTCGTTCGGAATGGCGAGCTCCATCAGGCCGTTCGATCTGGACGGGGCCGAGGCGATGGTCGGTCTGCTGCTCAACACCGTGCCCGTGCGGCTTCGGTTCGATTCGACGTCGGCGGTCGCAGAGGTGGTCGACGGCCTACAGGCAGACCATCTCGACCTGGACGAGCACCGATTCCTCGGCCTGTCCGACATCGCCGGAACCGTCGGTGGCGGTGAATTGTTCGACACCATCGTCGTGTATCAGAACTATCCGGCACCGGTCCCGAATGCGAGCGAGCCGGCCGTCGAGCACCCCGTCGTGGACGAGGTCACGGTACTGGGCGCGCACATGAGTTTTCCGATGGCTCTCATCGTCGGGCCCGACCCGACGCTCTGGGCATTCGTCCTGCACGACGACTCAGCCGTCGATCATCGTTCGGCCACGGTGTGCGCCGAGACCTTCGTCGAGATGCTGGACCGACTGACGAGCCGTCCGGACGTCGATGTGCCGCAGCTCTTGTCGGCCCCGGACGGCCAGGGATACAGCGTCGGTCCACACCGGTCGGTGCCGACGCTGGAAGCGGCCCTCGCAGAGAGGTTCGCGCGGTCGAGCGAGGACATCGCGCTGGTGGTCGGCGACGACGAGACGACGTACGGCCGACTCCGGACTCGGGTGTCCGAGGTGTCGGCGCTCCTGCGCGCCCACGGCGTCGGGACCGAGAGCCGTGTCGCTATCGCCCTCGGCAGGGGTACGGACATGGTGGCCGCGCTGCTGGCGATCATCGACGTGGGTGCGGTGTTCGTTCCCATCGACATTCGCTACCCGCGCGAGCGTATCGACCACCTGTTGTCGGATTCGTGCCACGACATCCTGTTGGTCGACGACGCCACACCTGCCGCGCTGGCCGAACTCGAGACCGCGACGAGAATCCGTTCGAGTTCGGCTACGGAGGCGGTGGAAGAACCCTTCACCCTGAGCATTCCGGGCGGCTGCGGGGTCTATCTCGTCTACACCTCGGGTTCGACGGGTACACCCAAGGGTGTGCTCGGCTCGAGGAACGCGCTCGCCAATCGCCTGCACTGGGCGACCGAGCGATGGGGCGGACCCACGAGTCGGATTGCCAAGAGCTCGCTGTCGTTCATCGACGGGGCCACGGAACTGCTCACCGGAATCCTCGCGGGTCAACGAGTGGTGTTGGCGCAGGACCACGAGTACGCCGACGCGGGCGCGTTGGCTGCGCTCCTCGAACGATCCGGTGCCGAGCAGATCACCGCCGTCGGGTCACTCGCTGCTGCATTGGCAACCACCTCGACGCCGGAATGCCGTTCGCTGACCGGTTGGATACTCAGCGGAGAGCCGTTGACCAGCAGCACGATCGACGCCATCGGACACGCCACGCCCCACGCCTCGGTACACAACTCCTACGGCTCGTCCGAGGTGGCCGGGGACGTCGCGGTGCATCGCGTCGCAGGTGATCCGACGGTCATCGGAACGGCAGTGGACAACACGGTCCTCGGGTTGCTCGACGGCCGCTTGCTCCCGGTACGGACGGGCGTCGGCGGCGACATCTACGTCTCGGGAGCCCAACTTGCCCGCGGGTACGCCGGCAGGCCTGCGGACACCGCGGCTCGCTTCGTCGCGGACCCTCGCGTCGACGGCGGACGAATGTATCGCACCGGTGACCGCGCCCGCATCGTCGACGACGGAGCGCTGGAATTCCTGGGACGCGACGACAGGCAAGTCAAGGTCCGGGGACATCGCGTCGAGCTCGGTGAGGTCGAGAACCTCACGGCCGACAGCGAATCCGTGAACGAATGCGTGGTGGTGGCGGTGACGGACAGCGCAGGCGCGACCGTGCTCGTTGCTTACCTGACCCCCGAGAGTGTCGATACCGCGGCAGTACGCGACGCTCTGCGCGCCCGTGTACCCGACTACCTGGTGCCGACGTTTTGGGTGCCGCTCGACCGACTGCCGAACACTCCCAACGGCAAGACGGACCGGATCGCTCTGGTACAGAGAGGAATTCCGGACAGCGAACCCAGCCGCTCACGTGCAGCTGCCACCGACGACGAGCGTTGCCTCGTCGGCCTTTTCGTCGACGCCACTCGTGCGGGTGCCGAGTCCATCGGCGTCGACGACGACTTCTTCGCACTCGGCGGCGACAGCATCACCGCCATCACGCTCGTGTATCACGCGCGGGGAGCCGGGTTGGCCATCACCACGGCGGACGTTTTCGAATGCCGTACCGTCTCCGGACTCGTCCGACGAGCCCGACAGGCCGAATGTGCCGTCGGCGCAGCGGAACCCGACAGCACTACCCCGTTGCTCGATGCAGACGATCTGGCCGAACTGAGCCGACTCGGTGTCGACGCCGATCTCGCACGTCCGGCGACTCCGCTGCAGCAGGGTCTGGCATTCCAGTCCGTTGCCGCCGGGGACGGAGTCGAGGAGATCTACGTCATCGCCACCGAGTTCGAGGTGCGCGGCGAGCTACGCACCGATCGACTCGACGCCGCGCTGGACGCGCTGCTCGATCGTCATCCAGCTCTGCGCTCACGCTTTCTCACGCTGAGTACGGGGACCACCGTCGCCGTGCGTGATGCGGGTCGGGTGCAGGTCGTCAGGCACGCGGTGGACGATCCTGATTCGTACTCGGCGCGCGCATCGGTGCTCGACGATCGCCGTACCTTCGATATCGAGCACGATCCGCTCGTGCGAATTCTCGTGCTGGACTGCGGAGAACAGCTGCACCGAGTGGTGCTGACCGTGCACCATCTGCTCGTCGACGGGTGGTCCATGGGTACCGTCGGCACCGAGTTGTTCATGCTGTACCGAGGCCGAGATCTACCGGCTCCGGCTCCGTTCGACGACTACCTGCAGTGGCTGTCGCGTCGGGACGACCCGTCGATCGATGTATGGCGCGAGGCGCTCGGCCCGGACCTCGCTCCCACGACCATCGCGCCGTCCGCACCGCTGACCTCGAACGACCGGTCCGAGGTTCGGGAGATCGAGATCGGCTGGGATGCCGACGACACTGCTCGCCTCACCGACTCCGCCCGTCGGCGATCGGTGACGGCGAGCGAGCTGATCAATGCGGCATGGGCCGTGGTTCTGTCGTCCTTCACCGACAGCGAATCGGTCGTGTTCGGGTCGACGGTATCCGGCCGCCCGACGGACCTGGACCGTGTCGGGGACATGGTCGGGTTGTTCATCAACACCATCCCGGTGCGCGCCGAGGTCGGTCGCGATGCCACCCTGTCGTCGATTCTCGCAGGCCTGCGCGAGTTCTCCATCGCCGTTGCCGCGCATCATCACGTCGGCCTGTCGGACATCCAGAAGGCAGTCGGCCGGGGGACACTGTTCGACACCCTCGTGGTGTTCGAGAACTTCGCCACCGCCGAAACGAACGGTATCGACTCGGAGGACTTCTCGGTCTCGGTCGCCCGGTTCCATACGGTGACTCATTACCCACTGACGTTGACGGTGTTACCCGGCGAAAGACTGCGGCTGGTGCTCGAATACCGCAGCGACGCCGTGTCGGCGGAGCGCGCACATGCGGTGGCGTCGGCCATGACGGCAGTGCTTCGAACGTTCGCCGAGCCGGGCGACCCGCCCATCGCATCGGTGTCCCTCGTGGACGAGTCGACGGCGGCTCGGCTCACCTCGGAGTGCGCCGGCATCGAGCGCGCCTACCCTGACGGAACAATGGTCGACCTGTTCACCGATCGTGTTGCGCAGCAGCCCGATTCGATCGCTGTTCAGGACGACACCACGGTGTGGACGTTCGCGGAGTTGGATCGCGTGTCCAATCGAATTGCACGATCGCTCATCGGATCCGGAATCGGCGCCGAGGACATCGTGGCCGTCGAGGCCCCGCGCACGGCGACGACGATGGCAGCGATCCTCGGCGTGATGAAGTCGGGGGCTGCCTACCTGCCGATGGATCCGAACTGGCCGGTCGAGCGCACTCGCCAGATCCTCGACGAAGCACAGCCGGTGGTTACGGTGACCACGGATTCCGTTGCGGCGCTTCAGCCGTCGTCCACGGATTCCGTCGCCGTGACCGATGCGGAGCGTCGGGCATCGTTGCATCCCGATCATCCGGTGTACACGATCTACACCTCCGGTACGACGGGTGTGCCCAAGGGCGTTCTGGTCTCGCATCGAGGCCTGGCCAATCTGTACCACTCGCACCGCGAGAACGTGCACACTTCGGCGATCGCTCGCGCGGGCAAGCCCACCCTGAACGTTGCGCACGCGTGGTCGATGGCCTTCGACGCGTCCTGGCAACCGCAGCTGTGGCTGTTCGGCGGTCACACACTTCATCTGATCGATCCGGGGACCGTCCTCGACCCGGTGGAACTGGCAGCCCGGCTGACGGAGCTGTCGGCGGACTTCGTCGAGGTCGTGCCGTCGTTGCTCGAGCAGATGATGCGAGTGGGATCGATCGACACGCTGTCCACGGTCGGGGTCGGCGGAGAAGCGGTATCTGCGGACCTGTGGAATCGACTGCGCACCAGTGAAACCCTGGTGGCCTACAACTTCTACGGCCCGACCGAGGCGACGGTGGATGCGGTGTACACCTCCACCGAGCTGGTGAGCGAGCCGGTGATCGGTAGGCCGGTGACCAACATGCGGGCATACGTGCTGGACCGCAACCTGCGGCTGGCCCCGCCCGGCGTGCTCGGCGAGCTCTACCTGGCCGGTCCCGGAGTCGCGCGGGGCTACCGACACGCACCGGGGCGTACGGCTCACCGCTTCGTTGCCGATCCCTTCGCTGCAGACGGCACGCGGTTGTACCGGACCGGAGATCTCGTGGCGTGGACCGAGAACGCTGCGCTGCGATACGGCGGCCGCTCGGACGATCAGGTCAAGATTCGTGGCCACCGAGTGGAAGTGGGGGAGGTCGAGGCTCGATTGCGCGACCTCGACGCAGTCGCCGACGCACGAGTGGTGGTCCGAGGTGCCGATACCGGGAACGCCACGCTCGCCGGGTATCTGGTTGCGGCATCGGATCGCGAGCTCGACACGAATCTTGCCCGTGCCCGGTTGCGGGGTCTGCTGCCGTCGTACATGGTGCCGGCGTCACTGACCGTGCTCGATGCTTTTCCGCTGTTGCCGAACGGCAAGGTCGATGCCTCCGCATTGCCCGAGCCCGTGTTCTCGACACGGACCGGGCGTGCTCCACGTACCGATGCCGAGCGGCGGATCTGCGCTGCCGTGGCCGAGGTGTTGCACCTGCCCCAGGTCGGTGCCGACGACGATTTCTTCGATCTGGGCGGCGACAGCATCATGGCGATGGAGCTGTCCGCGAGGCTCCGATCGGCCGGCGTCGGGGTGTCACCGCGGCACATCGTGTCGCTCCGTACGCCGGAAACCATTGCAGGTCAGCTCGAGTCGAGCGAACCGTCGAACGCAACCCCTGCTGTCGGCCCCTACGGGGACGTTCCGCTGACACCGATCGTCCGGTGGATGGACGCACTCGACGGGCCCATCGACGAGATCTCGCAGGCGGTGTTGCTCGATGCTCCGGCGTCGCTCACCGAGGACTCGCTGACGCAGCTCCTCGTCCGCCTCGTTGCTCGGCATCCGATTCTGCATTCTCGATTCCAGCGGAGCCCGGGTTCGGAGTCCAGCTTCACGGTGTTGCCGGACGGCACCGCCGATGTGACCGAGTGGATTCGCATCGAGGATTGCGACGGAACGACCGAGTCCGAGCCGGCGGATCGGGTCGCTGCCGAATCACGTTCTGCACGTGCGCGATTGAATCCGGCCGCGGCGAGGATGGTCGATGTCGTGTGGCTGCGGCACGGACGCGATCCCGCGTCGTCGGGAGAGCTGCTGATCACGCTGCATCACCTCGTGGTCGACGGAGTGAGTTGGCGGATACTGTTGCCCGATCTGGTCGGTTGCTGGACGCAGGCCGCCGTCGAGCGAAACCCCGTCGGTCCGTCGATGCGGCAGTGGGCGTACGAGATGCGCAGTCTCGCAGACTCGCCCGAGGTGCTCGCCGATCTCGACTACTGGGCGAGCATCGGTGACGGAGCGGCGCAGATTCCGTCGACGCGGCCACTCGACCCGTCGATCGACACCGGTGCCCGCGTGCGTACCACTCTCTTCGCCCTGTCGCAGGACGAGAGTGCAGGGCTGATATCGGCGGCTCGTACTCACCTCGGGGTCTCCGTCGAACACCTGCTGTTGGCGACTTTCGCTGCGGCAGCGGCACACTGGACGAATCCCGATGCGGTGGACCCGCAGTCGTTCGTCGTCGATGTCGAAGGTCACGGACGCTCGGGAGCGGCCTCCGACCGAGTGGACGGCTCGGCCGTGGTCGGATGGCTCACTGCGGTGTTCCCGCTCCGTCTGACCGCGAAGCCTCGGGATCACCGCACGTTGACCGCGCACGAGGGGAATCTCCCTGCGGCAGAGTCCGTTCTGCGTGAACTGACAACCGCCGCCAAGGCGTCCAGGGACTCGGTGCCGGGAGACGGATCGACCTATGGACTGTTGCGGTGGATGGGCGGCGACGCCGGCGAGACTCTGCGCGGAACACCCGGTGCAGACATCGAATTCAACTACCTCGGTCGTTTCGACGCGACAACCGACGGGCCGTTCGGTGCCAGTCGGCTGCGCAGCAGCCTCGACTCGACCCCCGGGGTGAACACCCCCTGCGGCTACGCCTTGATCGTGGACAGTTACATCAACGACCTCCGTGGCTCGTCCGTGCTGGGTGTGACGATGAGCTGGCCGGAGGGGGTGCTGTCCGGTGTCGAGGAACTCGCAGGGCTGTGGCACGACGCGTTGTCGGCCACGTGCCGAATACTCGCTGCCGGCGCTCCTAGTGAGGCAAGGGTTACCTCATAAGTGTTACCTTGTCAGTCGCCTCACCCGGTCGGGTGTTGGACGCCGAAGCGCGTGGTCGAGTCGAGAGGTACCGAGCAACGATGAAGGTTCGTACGAAGTGGATGAGGAGCGCCGCGTCGATCGCGCTCGCCGGAGGGCTGACCATCGCCCTCGCCGCCGGGTGCAGCAGTGGTACCGACGAGGCACCCACAGCCGAATCCACGACTGCTGCGCAGGAATCGGCATTCCCGGTCACCATCGATTCCGCACTCGGATCCGCGACGATCCCCGAGGCACCCGAGCGGATCGCCACCTGGGGTTGGTCCAACCAGGACGCCATTCTCGCCCTCGGTGTCGTGCCCGTCGCCATGCCGACCTTCGACGGCGCTCAGTACGGCGCGGACGACCGCGGCATTCTGCAGTGGGACGCGAAGGCGCTCGCCGACCTGGGCGGCGAAACACCCACGCTGCTCTCCGGTGACGGAACCGGCGCGGTCCCGGTCGAGCAGTTCGCCGCCGCCGCCCCCGATCTCATCTTCGCTCCGTACTCGGGACTGACTCAGGAGGAGTTCGACCAGCTCTCCGACATCGCGCCGGTCGTCGCCTACCCCGACGAGCAGTGGACGACGTCCTGGGAGGACCAGCTGACCATCGCGGGCAAGGCCCTGGGCAAGGAGAAGGAGGCCGCCGATCTGGTGTCCGGAGTCGAGGGTTCCATCGCCGACGCGGCTGCGAAATATCCGGCGCTGAAGGGTAAGACGGTCACCATCGCGCTGCCCAACGCGCCCGGCACGTTCGCCGTCAGCAAGGACGACGACGTACGCGTCGAGTTCCTCGAACAGCTCGGTCTGGTCAACGAGCCCACCATCCAGGAAGCCGACCCGGTCGAGGATCCCGATGCCGTGTACTTCGAGCTCAGCCTCGAGCAGGCCTCGCTGCTGAAGTCGGATGTGTTGTTCGTCGTCGCCTACGACAAGGAATCGCTGGGTGCCTTCCTCGTCGAACCGGCCGTGGCCTCGCAGCCCGTGCTGGCACAGGGGCGCACTGCATCGACCGAGAACCTCAGTGCAGACAAGAACTTCGCGTTCGGCGGCCTGACGGTGCTCACCATTCCGTACATCCTCGACGACGTGGCATCGGCGCTGAACACCGCCGCCGAGAACGTCCAGGGCTGATCCGAGCGCAGGCCCACCCGACGCACCGCAGACGTGCATTCATCCGAGAAGGAGCGTGTTTCACCGTGGCAAGGTCCCACCGACTTCAGGTCGTCTTTCCCGAAGTCATCCGTACGGCCACCGTGATCGACACGCGGCAACTCGGTCCTGGAATGCGCAGGATCGTGTTGGGTGGGCCGCAGCTGCGTGAGTTCACGCGTGACGGATTCGAGTTCCCGGCGCTGCGCAGTGAAGGATTCGACGATTTCGTTCGCCTGTTCTTTCCCCTCGACGACATGGGCACGATGGCGCTGCCCGTCCAGCACGAGCGCACGGTGGAGTGGCCGCGCGACCCGCGGCCGGTTACTCGCAACTACACCGTGCGCAGCGTCGACACCGACAGTACGGAACTGACGCTCGATTTCGTCACCCACGACACCGGAATCGCATCGACGTGGGGGCGTCGCTGCTCGGTGGGTGACTCCATCCCGCTGCTCGGTCCGGTGCGGTCGGGTCATGCACCCGCCGAAGTGGATTGGGTGTTGCTCGTCGGCGACGAGACAGCGTTGCCTGCCGTTGCTCGCTATCTCGACGAGGCCGCGGCGGGGGAGCGAATCCGGGTGTTCGTCGAGGTGGCCGACGCCGAGCGAGAACTACCGCTGCCGACGGCCGCCGACGCCGAGATCACCTGGGTCCACCGCGACGGCGCAGTTGCAGGCACCGGGGATCTGCTCGAAACGGCCGTGCGCAGTGCGCTCTGGTGGGACGGAACCGTGTTCGCCTGGGTCGCAGGCGAATCCACAGCGCTCAAGGGCATCAGGCGGTACCTGCGGGAGGATCGCGCCCTGCCGCCCGAAATGGTCGAGGTCACCGGATACTGGCGTCGCGCAGAGGTACTCACTCGCACGGACGATCCGGAAGTTCCCGATCTGACCGCCCGCGAATCCGAGCCGTTCGACAGGCTCGCCGAACGTGCGGAGTTGTTCTCGCCCTTCGCAATCAGAGCGGCCAACACGTTGCGCATCCCGCTGCATGTCTCTCGCGGCGTACGCACCGTTGGTGAACTGGCGACGGTCACCGGCACCGACGTGCGAGCCTTGGCAAAATTCGTCCGCTATCTGCGGGCCGTCGACGTGCTCGGCGAGGACTCCGACGGCGGTGTGGTCCTCGCCGATATCGGTGAGGCCATGCTCGGTGACGACTGGATCTCGCATTGGCTGGATCTCGAGGGAATCGAGGCGCGAGTGGAACTGTCGATCACCGGCCTCGTGGAGAGCCTGCGCACCGGTGGTGCCAGCGTCAGCCTGCTCACCGGCAGGACGTTGAGTGAGGACCTCGCAGGTTCGTCCCGGCTGACCGAACTGCACCACAACCACATCGCCGACGAGGCTGCGTTCCTCGGTCCGGCCCTCGTGCAGGACTATTCGTTCGACGACGTGTCGACGTTGGCGGTGACCGGTGCGGCCTCCGGTGTGGTGCTCGGCTCGATCCTGACGGCCCACGACGCGATGTCGGCAACCGTTCTCGGATTGCCCAGCGAGCTCGACCTCGTCCGACGTGATCTGCAGACGAGGCCGGAACTTCCGGCGCGCGTGACCGAATGCGCTCAGAGCGTCGTGTCCGAACCGCGTACGACCCCGGCCGGTGGATTCGACGCGTATCTGTTGCTCGAGGTCACCGGGCACTACCGCGACGACGATCTGGCGTTACTGCTGGCGAGTGCCGCATCGGGCGTCTCCGAGAGCGGCAAACTGATTGTGGTGGAACGGCTGTCGGACGAGCAGTCGATCAACGAGGACCAGGCCGAGTTCGATCTGCTGATGCTGTGCATGCACGGCAGCGGAGTGCGAACCAGAGCCGAGTTCGAGTCGGTGGCAGCCGCGGCGGGACTGACGGTGACCGCGTCTCGACTGGTCGGTTGGGGTATCGCCGTACTCGACCTGCGGCGTGCGTCCGAAGCCGTTGTGCGCAAGGTCTAGTTAGGTTAGCGTTGCCTACTGAAGGCGCGCGGCGATGCTCTCGGCATATCGGTTGCGCGCGATGCGCGGTCTCGGACCGATTCACCGTCAGGAGTGCACATACACATGACCGTTGTCGAAGAAACGGCGTCGGGCACGGCCGATACGACCATCCTGCAGCGCGGGTTGCAGACGGTGGTCACGTTGGCCGAGTCCGGCTTGTTCGACGAGTACGTCGTGTACGAGGACAGAGGACGCTGGGTGTTCGCGGGTGGCGTGGTCGCTCGCATCGTCCTGCAACCGGATGTCGTCACGACAACGTGGGGGAGCGGGGCTCCGACGGTGCGTCGGTGGTCCGGCAACCCGGCGGCGGCGTTGCGTGAGGCCTGCGACGGTCTCACTCGCGAATCCTGGAATGCGTACGGCTACGTCGGATTCGGGTTCGCAGCCCACCTGCACGACGCCGTCGCCGAGTCCGAGTCCGACGAGGTGATCGCCCACTTGGTCGTGCCGCGAGTCGAGGTCCGATTCGGACATGACTGCGACGACATCGAGGTCACCGGGACCGAGGAGGACCGCGCCGCGGTGTTCGCCGTACTCACCGCCGCCTCCGTCGACGAGCCACCGACGGTCCACCCGCTCGATGTCGGCGGCGACCTCGACGACTATCGCGGTCGGGTGGCGCAAGCTGTTGCAGAGATTCACCGAGGTGAGTACGCCAAGGTCATTCTCTCTCGCACGGTGCGTATTCCGTTCGATCTGGACATGCCGGGTACCTACCGGGCGGGGCGAGCAGCGAACACTCCGGCTCGCTCGTTCCTTTTGCACCTCGGTGACCTCCGTGCCTCGGGTTTCAGCCCGGAGCTGGTTGCGTCCGTCGACGCACGTGGTGTGGTCACCACCGAACCGTTGGCAGGCACGCGGGCCTTCGGCTTGGGTTCCGATGCCGACTCCGCAGCGAAAACCGATCTCGAGCAGGATCCCAAGGAAATCACCGAACACGCTGTGTCCGTTCGTACCTCGTTCGAGGAGTTGGAATCGATCGCACGACCCGGGTCGACCGCCGTGTCGGACTTCATGAGTGTGCGAGAGCGCGGAAGCGTCCAGCACCTCGCGTCGACCGTGCGGGCACGTCTGCGTGACGACCTGTCCTGCTGGGACGCTTTCGGGGCCCTGTTCCCGGCCGTCACGGCATCGGGCATTCCCAAACGTGAGGCCATCGAGGCGATAGGGCGGCTCGACGACCCGCCTCGCGGCCTGTACTCGGGGGCCGTCGTGAAGGCGTCGTCCACGGGGGAACTCGAAGCGGCGCTGGTGCTTCGAGCTGTGTACGAACAGCGCGGATCGGCATGGCTGCGTGCCGGTGCCGGCATCGTCGGCCAGTCGACTCCCGATCGTGAATTCGACGAAACCTGCGAGAAACTCGGCAGCGTCGCCCCGTATCTCGTCCGTAAGAAGGAGGAAGACGCCTGATGCATCGCACCATGTTGGGTGGAAAGATCCACCGCGCCACTGTCACTCACGCCGACCTGCACTACGTCGGTTCGATCACCATCGACTCCACTTTGATGCACGCCGCCGACCTGATCGAGGGCGAACAGGTTCACGTCGTCGACATCACCAACGGAGCGCGCCTGGTGACGTATGTGATCGAAGGGCACCCCGGTTCCGGTGTCATCGGAATCAACGGCGCAGCAGCGCATCTGGTGTCTCCAGGTGATCTGGTGATCATCATGTCGTTCCGACAGGTGGAAGACTCCGAGCTGTCCTCGCACACCCCGTCGGTGGTGCACGTCGATTCTGCCAACGAGATCGTCGCTCTCGGAGTCGACCCGTCCGCGCCGGTTCCGGGTGCCGTCGATCAGATGTCGGGGGCGAGCGTTCGATGACGTCGCACGAGAACTACGACATCGTCGGCGTCGGATTCGGGCCCTCCAATCTGGGACTGGCCATCGCGATCGAGGAGCACAACCGAACCTGCGCGCCCGCAGAACGGTTGACGGCCTGCTTCGTCGAGTCCAAGGACGAGTTCGCCTGGCACCCCGGAATGTTGTTGCCGGGGACGACGATGCAGATCTCGTTTCTCAAGGACCTGGCGACCCAGCGCAATGCAGGCAGCGAGTACACCTTTCTGGCGTACCTGTCGGAGCACGGTCGACTCAATCACTTCATCAACCTGCAGACGTTCTTCCCCAGCAGGCTCGAATTCCACGACTACCTGACGTGGGCCGCCGGAAAGGTCGACGCAACGGTGCACTACGGCACCCGGGCAGTGGACGTCGTCGACACCGGTGACGGATACGGCGTCCGAACCGAGGGACGACGAACCGGGACCGTGCGGGGTCGCAACATCGTGCTCGCCGGCGGTTTGACGGCCACCCTGCCGGACGGGGTGACAGCGTCGGCGCGGCAGTTCCACAACCACGATCTCCTCGGGCACCTGGACCGCCTGTCGTCGCGGACGCATCGCACGTTCGTCGTCGTCGGTGCCGGGCAGAGCGCGGCCGAGGTGGTGGACTACCTGCACTCGTCGTACGGCGATTCCTCCGTGCACGCGGTGCTCCGCAAGTACGGGTACAGCCCGGCCGACGACAGCCCCTATGCCAATCGCATCTTCGATCCGACGGCCGTCGACGACTTCTATTCGTCGTCCCACACGCTGCGCGAGCAGCTGCTGCAGTATCACCGCGGTACCAATTACTCCGCCGTCGACCTACCCCTGATCGAGGAGCTGTACTCGCGCGAGTACGCGGAGCGGGTCAGCGGGCAGCGCAGGCTGTTCGTGCACGGAGCATCTCGAGTGGTCGACGCCGTCGAGGAGCCGTCCGGCGTCCGGGTCGCCGTCGAGCACGGCCCGACGGGTCTGGCCGAGGACATACTGTGCGACGCTGTCGTCTATGCCACCGGCTTCACGTCCCTCGATCTACCCGAGATCCTCGGTCCGCTGTTCGACGCCGTCGAATACGACTCCCGCGGTCCTCGCGTGACGCGGGACTACCGACTCGTGACGCGCGAACCGAGTGCGGGTTCGATCTACCTGCAGGGCGGTACCGAGCACACGCACGGTCTGACCTCGTCGTTGCTGTCGAACATCGCTGTTCGCAGCGGTGAGATCGTGAAGTCCGCAGTGAGCGCGAGGGTGCGATCGGTGGTGTGAATCGGGTGAGTGCGAGCGTGGGCGACGAGCCGGAACAGCGAGATGTTCCGGCCGAAGTCGGTGGTCTCGCTCGCACCGATGCGCGTCGGGCCGCAGGGTTGTTCGTCGTCCTGGGTGTTCTGGCAGCGCTGTGCTTGGTGAGCATTTCGGTGGGCACCGAGTACATCCCGATCGGTCGGGTGTGGCACGGGCTGCTACACGCCGACGGATCCACCGAATCCGTGATCGTCCGCGAACTGCGGCTTCCGCGTACGGTTCTGGGTTTGCTCGTCGGACTCGCCCTCGGGGTCGCCGGTGCGCTGATTCAGGCGATGACGCGAAATCCGCTGGCCGACCCGGGAATTCTCGGCGTCAACGCCGGGGCCGCGTTCTTCGTCGCGATCGCCGTCGGCGTGTTCGGTTTCACCGGAATCGGCTCGTACATCTGGTTCGCGTTCGCCGGGGCGGTGTTCGCAACGATCGTGGTGTACGCGCTGGGGTCACTGGGGCGCGCCGGAGCCACTCCGATTCGCTTGACGCTCTCCGGAATTGCGCTCGGTGCGGTACTGGGCGGCGTCACCTCGGGCATGCTGCTGCTCGATCCGGATGCCTTCGACAGGATGAGGTTCTGGGGCGCGGGGTCGTTGGCCGGTCGAGGCCTGGACATCGCGTCCGAGGTTGCCCCGTTCATCGCGCTCGGAGTCTTTCTGGCGGCCCTGATCGCTCGTCCCCTCAATGCGATATCGCTCGGCGACGATCTGGCCCGGTCACTGGGAGCGAACGTGGTTCGGACGCGAATCGTCGGCGTCGTCGCTGTGACTCTGCTCGCCGGAGCCGCGACGGCGGCGGCCGGGCCCATCGGATTCGTCGGACTGATGATCCCGCACATGGTGCGTTGGATCGTCGGACCGGACCAGCGTTGGATTCTGATCTACACGGTGTTCGCGGCACCGGGATTGCTGCTGCTCTCGGACGTGGTCGGCCGCATCGTCATCAGGCCGGGGGAGCTGCAGGTCGGTATCGTCACCGCGTTCGTCGGCGCACCGGTGCTGATCGTGCTGGTTCGCCGGAAGAAGGCGAGCGGACTGTGATCGGTGAGCAACGCGGCGGCAACATCGATTTCGGCCGAAAGTTGTGGGTCGTGCGAGTGCGGGATCGAGTGGACGGCCGCATCGGCATCCGAACGGTGGGCGTCTGCGCGGCCCTGCTTGCCGTGACGGCGGTGGTCTCCATCGTCGCCGTCGGTACCGGCGACCTCTACATTCCGCCGAACGAGGTGCTCGCCGCAGTGTTCGGCGATGCGCCACGCCTGACCGAGATCGTGGTGATGGACTGGCGGTTTCCCCGAGTGGCACTGGCCTTCCTGTTCGGTGCCGCCCTCGGTGTATCGGGCGCGGTCTTTCAATCCTTGACGCGAAATCCGTTGGGCAGCCCGGACATCATCGGGTTCGGTACCGGTTCCTACACCGGCGCGCTCGTCGTCATCCTCACTCTCGGTGGTGGCTACTACCGGACCGGAGCAGGCGCGCTCGTCGGCGGACTCGCAACGGCCGCCGTGGTCTACCTGCTCGCGTACCGGCGCGGGGTGCAGGGCTTTCGGTTGATCATCGTCGGGATCGCGGTCAGCGCCGTGCTGGCCTCCGTCAACACCTGGCTGGTGATCAGGGCCGATCTGGACGACGCCATCGCGGCCGCCGTGTGGGGTGCGGGCACCCTGAACGGGCTGGGGTGGTCGCAGGTAGGGCCTGTACTGGCAGTGTCGGTCGTCATCGCGTCGTGCTCGGCGGTGCTCTCGCGTCGGCTGCCGATGCTGGAGATGGGGGACGACGCGGCGAGGGCGCTCGGCGTGCGCGCCGAGCCGACCCGTCTGATGCTGGTGTTTCTGGGTGTCGCGTTGATCGCGATGGTCACCGCGGCCGCGGGACCCATCTCCTTCATCGCGCTCGCTGCGCCGCAGTTGGCTCGCCGCCTCACCGGCACCTCGTCGGTGGCGCTGATGCCTGCCGCGTGCATGGGAGCGCTGCTGCTGGTCGTGAGCGACGTTGTCGCGCAGCGCGTGTTCGCTCCCACCCAGCTGCCGGTGGGTGTGGTGACCGTATCGGTCGGCGGCGCATACTTCGTGTGGTTGTTGGCGCGGGAAGGCAGGAAGCAGTGACGAAGCCTCGATTGCACACCGACGAGATCACGGTCGGATACGACAGCAACGTCATCAGCGAGAACCTGACCGTCGAGATTCCCGACGGCAAGTTCACCGTCGTCGTGGGACCGAATGCCTGCGGTAAGTCGACTCTGCTGCGGGCCCTCTCGCGGCTGCTGAAGCCGACGCACGGAACCGTTCTGCTGGACGGGAAGGCGATCTCGTCGTATCCCGCGAAAGAAGTTGCCCGACGCCTCGGCCTGCTTCCGCAGACCTCCATCGCGCCCGACGGGATCTCGGTGGCCGATCTCGTTGCGCGGGGCCGTTATCCGCATCAGAAGTTGATCCGGCAGTGGTCGGCGGTGGACGAGGCTGCGGTGATCGAGGCCATGAACGCAACGGCAGTGACATCGCTGTCGGCTCGTCCGGTGGACGAGCTGTCCGGCGGACAGCAGCAACGCGTCTGGGTGGCAATGGTTCTGGCGCAGCAGACACCGCTGCTGTTGTTGGACGAACCGACC
This sequence comes from Rhodococcus sp. 05-2255-3B1, assembly GCF_002258545.1. Taxonomy (NCBI): domain Bacteria; kingdom Bacillati; phylum Actinomycetota; class Actinomycetes; order Mycobacteriales; family Nocardiaceae; genus Rhodococcus; species Rhodococcus sp. 05-2255-3B1. Next base: position 319,761 of record NZ_NOZC01000035.1, read on the forward strand.
ACCTTTCTCGACATCGCCCACCAGATCGAACTGCTCGACCTGTTGGCCACTCTGAACCGCGAGAACGGCCGCACTCTCGTCGCCGTGCTGCACGACCTCAACCACGCCTGCCGGTACGCCGACCACATCATCGCGATGAAGGACGGCGCAGTGGTCACCGAGGGCGCGCCCGCCGACGTCGTCACCGCCGAGCTGGTCGAGGCGGTCTTCGGGCTGCCGTGCCGCATCATCGACGATCCGGAATCGCACACTCCGCTGGTGATCCCCAAGGTGGTCGGTCGCAGGCTAGGCAAGGCTTAGTTTAAAGTTGAGGGAGAACGGCCCCGAGTCGGCCCTGAGGGTTTCTCGCAGGAGTGACGTCGAGATATGTATCGAGGACGAAGATGAGTGAACAACCGCGTGGCTTCCACTACGCCGACGTCGTTGCGGTGGAACGACTCACGGTGCACATGGTGCGTGTGACCTTCGGCGGCGACCACGTCGTCGGCTACCGCACGCTCGGGGTGCCCGACGAATGCGTCGGAGTCTATTTCCCCAGAGCAGGCGAGGTGATCCCGCCGCCGATGACCGAGGTCGACGGTCTCTGGTGGTTCCACGGTCTCGACGACGCTCCCGAAGGTCGCAACTACACCATTCGCCGCCTCGACGAGGAGCGCGGTGAGCTGACCATCGACTTCTTCGCACACGAGGGCGGTGTCGCATCGACCTGGGCCCAGCAGGCCGCCCCGGGGCAGACGGTGCTCTTCACCCGCCCCCGCTCCTGGTATTCACCGCCCGCCGACGTCGAATGGCTGCTGTTGGTCGCGGACATGACCGGGTTGCCCGCGCTCGGTCGTCTCGTCGAGCAGTTGCCCGCCGGAACGCGTGCGCACGCGATCGTCGAGGTGCTCGAGCGCGGCGACATCCAATCCTTCGAGACCCCCGCCGACGTGACGTTCGATTGGCGTATCGGATCCGGAAACGGCGACAGCGCAAGCGTTCTCGACGACGCGGTGTTGGCGTACCCATTGCCCGAGGGGCGTGGCTACGTGTGGTTCGCCGGCGAGGCGTCGTCCTCGCGTCGGGTGCGCAAGCACTTCCGCAAGGAATTGGGCTACGACATCGCGTATTTCGACATCATCGGATACTGGCGCGCCGACTCCGAGAAGTGGCTCGAGAAGTACAAGCAATACCAGGAGGAGGCGCTGGCGGTGTACAACGGAGTCATCGAATCCGGCCGCTCGGAGCAGGAAGCCAGCGAGGCGTTCGATGCGCTGCTGGAACGTGTCGGACTGTAGGTGAGCAGAACTTCGTAGCAGGGGTCGAATTACCGCTCACGTGGGGCTGCGTCGAACTCGTAATCCGGCAGCTCGAGCGTCGCCGCGTCGGGACCGAGGAACTTGCTGGTCACGGCCTGTACAGGCTTGGATCCGGCCAGGCGCAGCACGGTGCGGAATGCAGCGACTCCTGCCGAGGTCTTCGGATGCGCGACGCGAGGCACACCGGGTGGGAGTTTCTGCGCCTGCTCGACGAAAGGCCGCATCCGCGCCTCGAAGGCCTCGAATCCGGCGCGATGATCGTTCGCCCTCGCGAGCTCGCCGGCGAGCACGTACGCGCCGGTGACCGACAACGTTGTTCCCATGCCGCTCAACGGCGTTGCGCACCAGGCGGCATCGCCGAGCATGCCGATTCTGCCGTCGGACCAGCGCGGGGCCTTCACCTGCGCCAGATAGTCGACGTACAGTTCCGAGTCCGGTCCCAGCGAGTCCAGGATCCGGGGCACTTCCCAACCGACATCGGCGAATGTCGAACGCAGGGCGGCGATGACGCGTTCGGTGGACGCGCCCTCGTAGCCGCTGTCGTCGGACACCCAGGACAGGCTGAATCGCGTCGTGCCGAGGTTGTCCGGTCGTAGATTCGCCACGCGAGATCCGGGGGCGTTGTACCAGCGCCACCAGCCGTCGTCGCTCGGTCCCTTCGGCAGTACGCCGTAGGCGGTGTACAGGCCGACGGGTGTGGTCTCGGCCTCCCCGGAGAACACCAGTTCCCTGCTGCTGGAACGTATTCCGTCGGCGAAGAGAACGAGGTCGAACCTTTCCGCTGCGCCCGTTGCGAATGTCACATCGACTCCGTCGGCATCCTGGACCACGCCGACGACGCGATCGCCGTAGCGATACTCGGTCCGTGGTCCGGCGGACTCGACGAGGATCCGTGCGAACTCGCCGCGCAGAATCTCCAACTCCGCCGTCGGCCCGTCATGGGTTCCGTCGCCGGCCGGGAAGGCCGCGATGGTGGCGTCGGCGTCGTCGACGAATCGGGTGCCCTTCTCGGTGGTGCCGTTCGCGAGGAGGGTCGCGTCCAGGCCCATGCGCTGCAGCACCTTGCGGCCGGAGCCGCGAACGTCGATGTTCTGGCCGCCGAGTCGCAGTTGCGGTGAGCGTTCGAGGACGGTGACCTCGAAGCCGGCTCGGTCCAGCCAGAACGCCACGGTGGGACCGGCGATGCTGGCACCGGTGACGAGAACACGAGAAGTCATGGGGCGCGCATGCCCGGGCGGCCGGTCGTTCAATCCCGGAGGGAAAGTAGCTGAGCCTCACCTTTGTGGTGTACTTTCATCGAATTGTCTTCAATGTCCCGTTTTCGTCAGGAGAACCGTGTTCACCGTTCGCCGTCTGGCGCTGCTCTCGATCAGCGCAACCCTCGCCCTCGGTCTCATCGCATGCAGCTCGGACGGCTCGTCCGACGACGGCACGTCCACCTCCGAGTCCGCCTCCGCTGAGTCTGCCCTCGTGGTCTACTCCGGCCGCGGTGAAGAGCTCGTCGACCCCCTGATCGAGCGCATCGGCGGCGGTATCGAGGTCGATTACTCCGGCAACACCAACGCCCAGGCCGCAAAGATCCTCGAAGAGGGCGACGCGACCCCGGCGGACGTCTTCTACGGACAGGACGCAGGAGCACTCGGTGCCCTCGACGAGGCGGGCGCTCTCGCACCGCTGCCTGAGGACATCCTCTCCCTGGTCCCCGAGCAGTACCGCGGTGCCGACGGCACCTGGGTCGCCACCTCCGCGCGGGCTCGTGTGCTGGCCTACAACTCCGATTCGGTGCAGGCAGCCGACCTGCCCACCGGCATCGACGGACTGCTCGACCCACGCTGGCGCGGACAAATCGGCTACGCACCGACCAACGCCTCGTTCCAGGCCTTCGTCACCGCCCTGCGCGTGCAGCGCGGCGAGGACGGTGCCCGCACCTGGCTCGAGGGATTCGTCGCCAACGAGCCCGTCGCCTTCGAGGGCAACGGCCCGCTGTTGACCGCCGTCAACGACGGACAGGTGGCCACCGGCCTGCTCAACCACTACTACTGGTACCCCTTCAAGGACGAGAACGGCGACGACGCCCCGGTCGAGCTGCACTACTTCGAGCCCGGCGACCCCGGCGCACTGATCAACGTCGCCGGTGCGGGTGTGCTGGCTGCTTCGGACAACCAGGAAGCGGCCTTCGATTTCGTGCGCGAGTTGCTCTCGACCGAATCGCAGACCTACTTCGCGAACGAGACCGCCGAATATCCCGTCATCGACGGAGTCACCTCCGACTACGACCTGCCGCCGCTGTCGGAGCTGGGCTCGACCGATCTCGATCTGGGTCGCCTCTCGTCTCTCGAGGCCACCCAGACCCTGCTGACCGACGTCGGAATCATCTAGGCAATCCTCGGTTCCGGGCTCGTGTCTGCACTCCAGCCGCTTCGGCGGCACCACTTCGGCGGTCGTCCCGTTCTCGGGACGGCCGCGTTGTGCGTGGGAGCGCTGACGCTGACACCGCTGGTGTATCTGTTCGTCCGAGCGTTCGACGGCGGCACCGAGAAGGTCCTGGGGCTGCTGTTGCGGCAACGCACACTCGACCTCGCCATCCGCACGGCAACACTGACGCTCACCGTGCTCGTTGCGTCGGTCGTGGTCGGGACGCTGCTGGCGTGGTTGACCGTACGGACCGATCTACCGGGGCGACGCTTCTTCGCGATGGTGCTCGCCGCCCCGCTGGCCATCCCGTCGTACGTGTCCGGATATCTGTGGATCGCCGAGTTCCCCTCGTTGGCAGGCTTTTCCGGTGCAGCCCTGGTCCTCACGCTGTCCTGTTTCCCGCTGGTGATGCTGCCGGTGTCCGCGGCCTTCGCCACTGCGGACCCGTCGTTGGCCGAGGTCTCGCGCACCCTCGGTCGAGGCGCTGTGCGCACGGCGCTGACCGTCGAGTGCCGTCGCGTCGTTCCGGCCGCGGCGGCGGGTGCGCTGCTGGTCGCGCTCTACACCATCAGTGACTTCGGGGCGGTGGCTCTGATGCGATACGACGCCTTCACGCTCGGCATCTACAGTGCGTACCGCGGGGGACTCGATCGCACCGCGGCCGCGGTTCTCGGACTGGTCCTCGTGGTGGGCGCGTTGGTGCTCACCCTCCTCGAACGGCGTGCCCGACGCGGTGCCACGGCGAGGGTGGGATCTGGAACGGACCGGATGGCCGAGCCTGTGGTTCTGGGCCGGTGGCGCGTGCCTGCTCTGGCCGTTGTCGTTGCAGCCCTCGGTGTTTCGGTGCTGGTACCGATTCTGGCCCTGGCCCGGTGGCTGAGTCGATCGTTGCGCTTCACCGTCGACTGGGTGGACGTGCTGGCCGTCACGGCCAAGACCGTCCAGTACTCCGCGACCGCCGCGGTGGTGGTGGCCGTGCTCGCGTTGCCGGTCGCGCTGTTCGCGGCCCGATCCACGTCGAGGGCCGCCCGCGGTGCCGAATTGTCCACCTACATCGCGCACGGACTACCGGGTATCACCGTCGGGCTCGCCACGGTCTTTCTCGGAATCAGGTTCCTGCCGTCGTTCTACCAGACGGCGGTGCTGCTGGTGCTGGCATACGTGGTGTTGTTCCTGCCGTTGGCCGTCGGCAGTACGAGAGCGGTCGTCGTCGCCACTCCCGTTGTCCTCGAGGATGTCTCACGGACCCTGGGCGCGGGCCGGCTGCACACCGACCTTCGGGTGACGATTCCGATCGCGGCTCCCGGCATCGCCGCCGGGGCCGCTCTGGTGTTCCTGACCGTCGCCAAGGAGCTACCGGCGACGCTGATGCTGCGTCCTCGGGGAGTCGACACGCTCGCGACCACGCTGTGGTCCACCACCGAGGCGTTCCGATACGGCGAGGCGGCTCCCTACGCCCTGGCCCTGATCCTGATCTCGGTGGTCCCGACCGTCGTACTGACACGGGCGCTGGGGCGCACGACGCGGAAGCGAGTAGCACTGCCATGAGCATGGTGATTTCCGGACTCGTTGCCTCGTACGGCAGTACGGCCGTGCTGCACGGGATCGACCTCGACCTCGGCGACGGCGAGATGCTTGCCGTTCTCGGCCCCTCCGGCTGCGGCAAGACGACGCTGTTGCGATCCATTGCGGGACTGCACCGCATCGACGCGGGCCGGATCACCTCGGACGGGCGGGACATCTCGGTGGCGGGGCAGATTCAGGTGCCACCGGAGAAGCGGGGAATAGGCCTGATGCCGCAGGAAGGTGGACTCTTCCCACACCTGACGGTACGAAGAAACATCGAATTCGGTTTGCGTGCAGGGTTTCTGCGACCCCATCTGTCCGGTCGCGCAGAGCGCACGCGGCGGGTCGACGAGATGCTCGAGCTCGTCGGACTGCCCGACGCCGGTGGGGTCAGACCCAGCGAGCTCTCGGGCGGCCAACAGCAGCGCATCGCGTTGGCGCGGGCGCTCGCGCCTGCTCCGTCGGTGGTGCTGATGGACGAGCCGTTCGCCGCCCTCGACGCGGGGCTACGTACCTCGATCAGGCAGGACGTGCGAGAGTTGTTGCAGTCCAGCAAGACCGCGTCGATCCTGGTCACCCACGACCGCGCCGAGGCACTCGGGACTGCCGATCGGGTCGCCGTGCTGCTGGGTGGTCGCTGCGCCCAGATCGACACCCCGCGTGAGGTGTACGAGCGACCCGCCACACCCGCGATCGCGCGCTTCGTGGGCGACGCCTACTTCGTCGACGCTGCGTCCCACGGCGGCCACGTCGACACCGTCCTGGGGCGTCTCGAATCCACGACCCGAGAGACGGGAAACGGACAGGCGTTGCTTCGGCCCGAGCAGCTGCTGGTCTCGGAGTTCGACGACGGCGCGTTCGTCGTCGAACACGAGCTCTTCACCGGCCCCGAATCCTCGGTCACCCTGCGGCACAGCGCCACCGGGCTGCGGCTTCGAGCCATCGCCCGGACCGGCGACCGACTCGCCCCCGGCACCGCCGTCGACGTCACGGTGACATCGCCGGTGCACTGGTTCGAGGGTTCGGCGGACTAGTTTTCGCAGACGCACCGGCACGACCGGCCGTGCCCGGCACGATCACGCGCCGGACCGACGAAACGAGGGCCATGCCGACAAGCAACCGAAAGGAACGCTATCGGCTCGGTTCCGCTCCACGCTTGGGCATGAACAGTGCCGCGACGGCCATCACCGCTGCCGCCGCCAGGACACCGAGAAAGACCGGATGGATGGCGTCGGACAGTTGTTCGGGGCTCGGGTCGGCGGAGATCCGTGAGTTGACGATGGCACCGAACACCGCGACTCCGACTGCGCTGCCGATGGAGCGGGCGAACATGTTGGTCGAGGTGGCGACGCCGCGCTCGGACCATTCGACGCTCGACTGAGCGGCGATGAGAGTGGGGCTGGCGATCAGACCCATACCGAGGCCGATGACGAAGCACACCGCGCCCACCTGCCACACCTGTGAACCGGCACCGAGGCCGGTGGCGAATGCCGCTCCGACGACCGCGATGGAGGCACCGATGAGCGCCGTGGTGCGGAAGCCGAACCGCAGGTACACCCGCCCGGAGAGCGATGCCGCGATGGGCCAGCCGAGTGTGAGGGTGGACAGGGCGAATCCGGCGACGATCGCGCCGGTGCCGAGCACGCCCTGCACGAACGTCGGAACGTAGGACGTCAGGCCGAGAATCAATGCCCCGACGAGCAGCGAGATGGAACTGCTGACCACCAGCACCCGACGGGTGAACACCCACAGCGGCAGGATCGGCTCCTCGACTTTGGTCTGCACCACTGCGAACGCGGCCAGCAAGGAGAATCCGGCGACGAAGATGGCGATGCTGACGGGGGAGTTCCAGGCCCAGGACTGTCCGCCCTCGAGCAGCCCGAGCAGCACCATCGCTGCGCCCACCGTCAGCAGGCCTGCACCGAGGTAGTCGATCTTGGGCTTGGTGCGTTCCACGGCTCCCTCGTCGAATTTGCGCCACAGCATTACCGCGGCCAGCGCGCACAGCGGAATGTTGACGAAGAAGATCCAACGCCACGTCAGGAACTCGGAGAAGATACCGCCGAGCGCCGGGCCGAGTACCGAGGACATCGCCCATACGCTGGCGAGGTAGCCCTGCACCTTGGCGCGCTCGGCCAGGGTGTAGATGTCGCCGGCGATGGTGATGGCCATCGGCTGCACGGCACCCGCACCGAGACCCTGGACGGCACGGAAGGCGATCAGGGCGGGCATGCTCCAGGCCAGGCCACACAGGACGGAGCCGAGCAGGAACACCGCGATGCCGAACAGCATGATCTTCTTGCGGCCGAACAGGTCGGCCAGTTTGCCGTACAGCGGCACCGATACCGCCTGCGCCAGAAGATAGATGGAGAACAGCCACGGAAACTGAGTGAACCCGCCCAGGTCGTCGACGATGGACAGCACCGCCGTGGCGATGATGGTCGAGTCGAGAGCGACCAGAGACGTGCTGAGCATCAGCGCAACCAGTATCGGTCCTCGTTCGGAGCGGAATCCGACATCCGATGTCGTGTTGTTCGTTGCCACAGCTACCAGTCTGATGCCTGCCGGCACCCCCGCGGCCACCGGCCCAGATAGTGTTGAACACCGTGCGACCATCACTGAGTAGCTACGAGCATCTGGCCGGCGGCAAGGTCCGCGATCTGTACACGATCGACGACGCGCATCTGTTGCTCGTCGCGAGCGACCGAATCTCGGCCTACGACCACATCCTCGACACCCCGATCCCGGACAAGGGACGCGTGCTGACGGCGATGAGCGTGTTCTTCTTCGAGGAGCTCGGCGGCGTCAACCACCTGGCCGGCGATCCGCTCGACGAACGCATTCCCGCCGAACTGCTCGGCCGTGCCCTGGTGGTGAAGAAGCTGAACATGGTGCCGATCGAATGCGTCGCGCGTGGGTACCTCACCGGATCCGGGTTGGCGGACTACAACGCGACCGGAGCCGTGTGCGGCGTGCAGCTTCCCCCCGGGCTCGTGGAATCCAGCAAACTCGACCAGGCGATCTTCACGCCCGCGTCGAAGGCCGAGATCGGCGACCACGACGAGAACATCACCTTCGACCAGGCCGTCGAGCAGGTCGGTGCCGAACTCGCGTTCAAGCTGCGTGAGGACACCATCGAGATCTACACGCGCGCAGCCAACTTCGCTCTGGAACGCGGAATCATTCTGGCCGACACCAAGTTCGAGTTCGGTACCGACGCCGACGGCAACCTGGTCCTCGCCGACGAGGTTCTCACCCCTGATTCCTCACGCTACTGGCCTGCCGATTCGTACCAGGAAGGCCGCGTCCAGCCCAGCTTCGACAAGCAGTTCGTCCGCGACTGGTTGACGGGCGAATCCGGCTGGGATCGCAGCTCCGACACTCCACCGCCACCGTTGCCGGACGACATCGTCGCCGCAACCCGCAGCCGCTACATCGAGGCCTACGAGCGCATCTCGGGTCTGAACTTCGACGATTGGGTCACGCCATGACGATCACCCCTCCCGTTGCCAAGAAGGTGCCGCACGAGCGCACCCATCACGGGGACACGTTCATCGACAACTACGAGTGGTTGCGCGCCAAGGACGATCCCGAGGTGATCGCCCACCTCGAAGCCGAGAACGCCTACACCGAGCAGCAGACGGCCGGCCTCGAGTCACTGCGGGGAAAGATCTTCGACGAGATCAAGTCGCGAACCCAGGAGACCGACCTGTCCGTGCCCACGCGCATGGGGCAGTGGTGGTACTACTCGCGCACCGTCGAGGGACAGTCCTACGGACTCCAATGCCGTTGTCCCGTCGACTCTCCCGACGACTGGACCCCGCCCACCCTGTCGTCCGACGTGGACGTCCCCGGTGAGCAGATCCTGCTCGATGCCAACGAAGAGGCGAAGGGACACGACTTCTTCTCCCTCGGCGCGTTCTCGATCAGCCTCGACGGCAACCTGCTGGCCTATTCCACCGACACCGAGGGCGACGAGCGCTACACACTGCGTTTCAAGAACCTCGAGACCGGCGAGCTGCTCGCCGACACCATCGAGAACGTCGCGCCCGGGGCCACCTGGACGGCCGACGCGACCCACGTGTTCTACCTGACGGTCGACGAATCCTGGCGTCCCGATACCGTCTGGCGGCACACCCTCGGCACGTCGGGGGACGTCAAGGTCTTCCACGAGCCCGACGAAAGTTACTGGGTCGGTTTCGGTTCCACCCGCAGCGAGAAGTACCTGATGATCTGGGTCGGCTCGAAGATCACCTCCGAGTGCCTGGTGCTGGAATCCACCGATCCCGAGGGCGAGTTCCGCGTCGTACTGCCCCGCACGGACGGCGTCGAATACAGCATCGAGCACGCCGTCGTGGCCGGTGAGGATCGATTCCTGATCACCCACAACGGCTCGGTGAACGGTTGGGGCACCGAGGGGGAGAAGGCCGAGAACTTCCTGCTCGCCGAGGCTCCGGTCTCGGACCCACTCGATCAGCGCACGCTGGTTCCGCATCGCGACGACGTCCGCGTCGAGGACATCGATGCGTTCGCCGGCCACCTGATCTTCACGTACCGACGAGAAGCCCTGACGCGCATGGCGATCTGGCCGCTGACCGACGAGGGGTACGGCGAGTACCGCGAGCTCGAATTCGACGAGGAGCTCTACTCCGTCGGCGCAGGTTCGAACCCGGAATGGGATCAGCCGCTGCTGCGGATGGTGTACACCTCGTTCATCACCCCCGGCCAGGTCTACGACCTCGACATCGCCAGTGGCGAACTGCTGCTCCGCAAATCACAGCCGGTCCTGGGCGAGTTCGACGCCGGTGACTACGTGCAGCATCGTGAGTGGGCCACTGCGCCGGACGGAACTCAGGTTCCGCTGTCGGTCATCGCGCGCAAGGATGTCCCCGAGGGGCCGGCTCCCACGTTGCTCTACGGCTACGGATCGTACGAGGCGTCGATGGACCCGTCCTTCTCGGTCGCCCGGTTGTCGTTGCTCGACCGCGGCATCGTGTTCGTCGTCGCACACGTACGCGGCGGCGGCGAGATGGGTCGGCACTGGTACGACAACGGCAAGACGTTGAAGAAGAAGAACACCTTCACCGACTTCATCGCTGCCGCACAGCATCTCATCGACACCGGGCGCACCTCACCGAAGCATCTGGTCGCCGACGGCGGCAGCGCAGGCGGACTGCTCATGGGAGCGGTGGCGAACATGGCACCGGAGTTGTTCAACGGCATCCTCGCCAACGTTCCGTTCGTCGATCCGCTCACCTCCATCCTCGACCCGTCGCTCCCGCTGACGGTCATCGAATGGGACGAGTGGGGAAACCCGTTGGCCGACAAGGAGGTGTACGAGTACATGAAGTCGTACAGCCCCTACGAGAACGTCGAGGCCAAGGACTACCCGTCGATCCTGGCGATCACGTCCATCAACGACACTCGCGTCCTCTACGTCGAACCCGCCAAATGGGTTGCGGCTCTGCGTGCGACGAAGACCGGTGACTCGGACCTTCTGCTCAAGACCGAAATGAGCGCCGGACACGGCGGCGTCAGCGGACGCTACGAGAAATGGAAGGAAGCGGCTTTCGAGTATGCGTGGATCGTGAGCGCCTCCGGCGCACGTGCATAGAAATTCGTAGCCTGCTACGAATTTCCGCTCACATGCGGCGCAGCCGCTCTAACGCCACACGTAGCGGACCTGCGGTCGCCCGGCCTTGCCGTATTCGGTGTGCCGGGTGACCAGTCCGTCGTCGGCGAGGCGCTCGAGATATCGCCACGCCGTCACTCGGGACACTCCGACGACCTTGGCAGCCTCGGATGCATTGAGTCCGTCGGCCGCTTCCTTGATGCTCGCGGTGATGCCGTCCATCGTCTGCGGGGCGATGCCCTTGGGTGTCGAGACGCGTTCGTCGGCCGTCCGCAGATGCGCCATCGCGCGGTCGATGTCGCGTTGACTCGACGCGTTCTCTCCGGCAGGCAACGCGGCATGGAATTCGCGATAGCGCTCGAGCTTGTCGCGGAACGCGGCGAACGTGAACGGCTTGAGCAGATACAGCACGATGCCGTGTGCCACGGCGGAGCGCACCACCGACAGATCCCGTTCGGAGGTGATGGCGATGACGTCGGGACTCGGGCGTAGACCGCCGAGCGCCGCCGCCACGTCGATGCCGCTCGCGTCGGGCAGACCGATGTCGAGCAACACCAGATCGACGGCCTCGGTGCTGGCGAAGCGCATGGCCGACGCTCCGGTGTGCGCCACCCCGGCCACCTCGAAGCCCGGGGTTCGCTCGACGTACGTCTTGTGCGCTTCGGCGATCAGCGGTTCGTCGTCGACGATCAGGACGCGGATCACGAGAGCGATCCCGGGATGGTGGCGACCATGACCGATCCGTACGTCACTTCCGAGGTCAAGGTGCCGCGATGGCGACCGATCACCTGAGTCACCAGGGCGAGGCCGAGACCGCGTGAGCCGGACTTGGTCGAGTAGCCTCGCCGCAGAGCAGCTTTGAGCGTTTCCGGCGGCATTCCGGGACCGCTGTCGGCGACTCGGACGACGAGTTCACCATCGGCGTCACGGACCGTCACTTCGACCCACGGCTGGTCGGATTCTTTCGAGGCATCGATGGCATTGTCTATCAGATTGCCTACCAGCGTGACCAATTCACGTGCAGTGAGCACACCCTCGTGCTCCATGGCCGTGTCGTCGGTGATCGTCAGCTCCACGCCCTGCTCGGCGGCCTGACTGACCTTGCCCAGCAGCAGTGCAGCGAGTGCAGGTTCGCTGACCGCGTTCATCAGGCGATCGATGAGAGCCTGCGACAGCTCCAGATCGGCCGTCGCGAATTCGACTGCCTCCTCGGGTCGGCCGAGCTCGACCATGGTGATGACGGTGTGCAGCCTGTTCGCCGACTCGTGAGCCTGCGAACGCAGCGACTCCGCGAAACTGCGCACCGAGTCCAATTCACCCATCAACGAACGCAATTCGGTCTGATCGCGAATTGTGAGTACGTTGCCCAGGCGTCGGCCCTCCCACATCACCGGATCCTGATTGACCACGAGCACGCGATCCTTCGTCAGATGCAGTTCACCGCGCACGATGCCGGTGTCCATCTGCTGCATGGACTCCGGCAACGAGCCGAAGGAGACAGGGCCCTCGGGCAGATCGAGGAGGCGTCGGGCCTCGTCGTTGACCAGCTCCGCCTCGTCACCCCGGCCGAACACCAGCAAGCCTTCACCGATGGAATGCAGAACGGCGTCGTGATGCTCGTACATCGTGCGCAGCTCCGCAGGAGCCATCCCCAGTGTCTGACGCCGGAGCCGGCGGCTGAGCAGCGTCGATCCGGCGGCGGCGACGACGAAGGCGGCGAGAACGACCCCGACGATGAGGGGTAGACCCTGGAAGAACTGGTCGCTGATCTTGGCCCTGGTCACGCCCGCCGAGACGAGGCCGACGATCTCGCCGGAGGAATCGGTGACCGGAGTGACCGAACGGATCGACGGGCCGAGAGAACCCACGTACGTCTCGGTGAACGTCTCACCCTGCAACGCGCGATCGATGTTGCCGCTGAATGGCTTACCGATCAGGTCGACGGTCGTGTGGGTGAAACGGGTCCGATCCGGGGCCATGACCACGATGAAATCGACACCCGTGACCTGACGGATCTTCTCGGTTTCCGGCTGCAGCCGAGACGTCGGATCGTCGGACTCGATAGCAATGGGCGTCGACGGTTCGTTGGCGATACTGACCGCGATCGCCGTGACTTCGCGTCGGGTCGCGTCGTCGCTGTTGGACCGCTCGTTGAGCACCGTCAGGATGCCGCCGGCGAACACGACGACCGCCATGACGACGAGCTGGAGCACCAACACCTGGCCGGCGACGCTCAGTGGGCGCTTCGAGGACAACGCAATCCTTTCGTGCAATACATCGAACGTGAACGAAATGAACGTATAGGTGACTCCTGTCACCCGGTGCAGCAACATCATCTCTCAGCAGGGGTGATCCACCTCACTCCACTCCCAGTAGTCACGAAGCCAGCAGTTCGACTCGCGCTTCACCGGAACCAGAAGGAACATTCATGACAACCATCGATGCGGAGCGGTTCGACAATCCGCCCACCGAGCCCAAGAAGAAGCGCGACAAGACTCACTGGCTCTACATCGCCGTGATCATCGCCGTCGTCGCCGGCGTCATCGTAGGACTGACCGCCAAGGACTTCGCCGTCGAGCTCGCGGTCCTCGGCACGCTCTTCGTCAGCCTGATCAAGATGATGATCAGCCCGGTCATCTTCTGCACCATCGTCCTCGGTATCGGATCGGTTCGAGCGGCAGCCAGCGTCGGACGGGTCGGCGGCCTTGCCCTGGCCTACTTCATCACGATGTCGACCATCGCCCTCGGTATCGGCATGGTCGTCGGCAACCTGATTCAGCCCGGCGAGGGACTCAATATCGTGCCCGGCGGTGGCGATGAGTACGCCAAAACCGCAGAGGGTGCAGGCGGAACCATGGACTTCATCGCCGGCATCATCCCGGAGAGCTTGCTGTCGTCGCTGACCGCCGGATCCGTCCTGCAGACGCTGTTCGTCGCCATCCTCGTCGGCTTCGCGCTGCAGGCCATGGGCAAGAGCGGCGAGGGCATCCTCAAGGGCATCGGTTCGGTGCAGAAGCTCGTCTTCCGCATCCTGACCATGATCCTGTGGCTCGCCCCGATCGGTGCCTTCGGTGCCATTGCCGGTGTTGTCGGCAAGACCGGGTTCGACGCCGTCATCCAGCTCGGCACCCTGATGCTCGCCTTCTACATCACCTGCTTCATCTTCGTCTTCTTCTTCCTCGGACTGATCCTGCGCTTCGTCTCCGGCTTCTCCATCTTCAAGCTGGTCAAGTACCTGGCCCGTGAGTACCTGCTCATCGTCGCCACGTCGTCCTCCGAATCGGCCCTGCCGCGTCTGATCGCCAAGATGGAGCACGTCGGAGTCGAGCGCACCACCGTCGGCATCGTCGTCCCCACCGGATACTCGTTCAACCTCGACGGCACCGCGATCTACCTGACGATGGCCTCGATCTTCATCGCCGACGCCATGAACATGCCGCTCTCGATCGGCGAGCAGTTCTCGCTGCTGCTCTTCATGATCATCGCCTCCAAGGGCGCAGCCGGCGTCTCCGGAGCCGGTCTGGCCACCTTGGCCGGTGGCTTGCAGAGCCATCGCCCCGAACTGCTCGACGGAGTCGGCCTGATCGTCGGAATCGACCGCTTCATGTCCGAGGCCCGTGCGCTGACGAACTTCTCGGGTAACGCCGTCGCCACCCTGCTGGTCGGCACCTGGACCAAGACCATCGACAAGGATCGAGTCAATACCGTCCTCGACGGCAACCTTCCGTTCGACGAGGAGACCATGGTCGACGATCACCTCCCCGAGGACGACCGGCCTGCAGACAAGCAGGTCATCATCGAAAAGCACGCCGCCAAGGCGTAGTGCCTGCCGGGCGCCGCGCATCCCCCCGTCGCCCGGTTCGGAAAACCGAGAACGACCCCGCCACCAGCGGGGTCGTTCTTGTTTTCCACGTCGGTTCCCGTTCTCGGCGTACTCACAGGTAAGTTCGGATGATGACTGAAGTTCAGAACATCGGCATCAACACGCTGGGCGGTGCGCCCACCTCGCTCGACGAGTACGCCGGACGGGCCGTGCTCGTGGTCAATGTCGCGTCCAAGTGTGGACTGACCCCGCAGTACGAAAAGCTCGAGAAGCTCGCCAACGATTACTCCTCTCGTGGCCTGTCGGTCGTCGGAGTGCCCTGCAACCAGTTCGGTGGCCAGGAGCCCGGCACGGCAGAAGAGATCGAAACCTTCTGCTCCACCACCTACGGCATCACGTTCGCGATGACCGAGAAGATCGACGTCAACGGTGACAATCAGCACCCGTTGTACGCCGAACTGACCAAGACCGAAGACGCCGAAGGCAAGGCCGGAGACGTCCAGTGGAACTTCGAGAAGTTCCTGATCTCGCCCGACGGCGTCGTCACCAACCGTTTCCGTCCGCGCACCGAGCCGGACGCCCCCGAGGTGCTCGCAGCGATCGACAAGATCCTGCCGAAGGAAACGATGACCGTTTAGCTTCTGTCTGCATCGACTTCGAGTCTCGTTCACGCTGGTGTGCGAGGCTCGAGTCATGTCTGGACGTCTGATCGTGTCGGTGAGCGGTATCAAGAACGACACCTACGAGCACGCCGCCGAGTTCGCGCGGATCCTCGACGGACGAGGCGTTCCGCTCTCACTGCTCGTCGCGCCTCGGTTGAAGGACAGATACCGTCTCGCAGCGGACGCGCCCACCCAGGAATGGTTGCGGGCGCGACGCGACGGCGGCGACGCGATCGTTCTGCACGGCTACGACCAGGCCGCGACGAAGCGTCGACGCTCCGAGTTCTCCGCACTGCCGCGTCACGAAGCCCGACTTCGACTGATGGCCGCCGACCGCGTCATGGAACAGACCGGCCTGCGCACCCGGGTGTTCGCCGCTCCCCGCTGGATCGCTTCACCCGGCGCCGTGGAAGCACTGCCCGACGCGGGATTTCGAACGTTGGCTGCGCTCAACGGTATTCACGACCTCGACCGGGACGGTGTCGTCCGCGCCCGAGTCTGGGGAATCGGCGAAGGCTTCAAAGCCGAACCCTGGTGGTTCAAAGCACTGGTACTCGGCGCAGGCCGCACCGCCCGCCGCGACGGAGTGGTACGCCTGGCCATCAGCGCCAAGCAACTCGGACGGCCCGGACCGCGCCAGGCAATCCTGGACGCCATCGACCTCTCCCTGCACCACGGAGCCGAGGCCGGGGTCTACGAATGGACCCCACGCACCAAATCCCGCGTGGCCTAGCGGACCGTTTCGTTCGCTCGCGCGCTCTCGCGTCAATGGACCATTGCACTCCCCAGACGTATGCAATGCGACATTCACGCGCACGGGGTTGTGGCGTGAATGTGCCAGTGCAGCGCCCAGACGTATGCGATGGTCCATTGACGCGAACGGGGTGGGCGCGGTCGTAGACTCGCAACAATGAGTGTCTCGACTGTGACCCTGGACGACATCGTCGCCGCGCATCGTATTCTGCGCGATCGCAATCCGCTGGTGCAGTGTCTGACCAACACCGTGTCGGTGCAGTTCGTCGCGAATGCACTCCTGGCCGCGGGTGCCGCTCCGGCGATGGTGGACAACCCAGAGGAAGCGGCCGGATTCGCCGAGATCGCCGATGCAGTGCTGGTCAACCTCGGAACTCCGACGGCTGCCCAGGTGGAAAGTTCTCGGCTGGCGTCGGCCGCGGCGAGGGCAGCGGGGAAGCCGTGGGTACTCGATCCGGTGGGAGCGGGCGGTCTGCCGTGGCGAACCCAGGTGGCCGTGGAGCTGCTTGCCAACCGGCCCAGCGTCATTCGCGCAAATGCATCGGAAGTCATGGGACTGGCGGGCGCTGACGGCGGATCGCGCGGCGTGGATTCGTCTGCAGCCGTGGCAGATTCGGTCGAAGCGGCCCGGTCGCTGCTCGATCGAGTGGACGTGGTGGCTGCATCAGGGGAGATCGATCACATCCTCGGCCCCGGCGGCCTGGTGAAGGTGGGCGGCGGAAGTGCACTGCTGCAGCGAGTTACGGCTACCGGGTGTGCGCTCGGTGCACTGACGGCTGCCTACTGCTCGGTGTCACCGAATGCGCTGATCGGTGCCGTCGCGGCGCACGCGCATGTCGCGGTGGCGTCGGAGATCGCGGCCCGGTCGACGTCGCGGCCGGGATCCTTCGCAGCCGCGTTCCTCGACGGACTCGACACTGTCGACGAGTCGGCAATTCGTGAATTGGTTCGGCTCGACATCGGCTGGCCTGAATGACGCGCGCTCCAGTGTGCACCTGGCGCTCCACTGTGCCGCAGTATCCGCGGGAATGTCGCGAAATGTGCGCGTAGTGGTGCGAAAAATGCAGATCGCTGCGAAGGTAACGCCCTCTTGACCGAAACGTGATGTAACGGAACATGTTTGCGGGCGGACATACCTGGCGTCGGGCAAATCGAACCAGGTGGTCTCATGAAGCGAATTCTCCTCGTCACCCTCACTGCTCTCAGCCTTGTCGCGTGCGGAAACTCGGACGAACCGAGCGCAGCGCCGGTCACTGCTGCCCCCACCACGGCGTTCACCTCGAGCGCTCAGGCCCCGGCCACCCAGCCACAGGCCCAGCAGGACGAGGGCCGGCCGATCGTCGACGCCGGGGGCGCAGAGCCGAACGGTCCGGTCGACTCGAACACCGAGGAACTACCGGAGAACAACTCCCTGCCCGACGGCGAACAGCATGCACCGGGCTCGGAGTACCCCATCTGCCTGGGGCTGGACTCCACGAGGGTGGTCGACGCGGTCGCGTCGTTGCCGGAGTACTTCCCGGGCGAGCCGTGGATCGCAACGAAAATCGGTGACGCCTGCGCGCCGTTCACCTGGGTGCGAGCCGACACCGGCGGGACCGTGTCGTCTCCGACGCACCTTCTCTTCTTCGCAGGTCACAACTACGACTACCTGGGCACAGCGACGCTCGAGCCCACCGCGTTCACCTCGGTGGTGGGCCAGACCGCCGACACCGTCACCGTGAACTACCGCTGGCCTCTCGCGAACGACGCCAACGCGAATCCGACCGGCGGCCCGGTGACGATCGACTATCGATGGGATGGGACGCAAGTGACCATGATCGGTACCCTCCCGCCCGAGGTCATCGGCTAGATCGAGACGGACGATTCCTCGGGAAGCTCGCGGATTTCGGCGTCGGACATCTCCTTGAAGCGGCCGTAATAGATGCCCCTTGCCTGCTCCGCAACCACGGCCTGGTGAATGGGGAAGGCCATCCTCGGAGCCACCGCGCGCAGGAACTCGACGGTCTCGGAGAGTTTCGACCACGGCGCGGCTGCGGGAAGCGCGAGCACCTCGACCTGCTGCTCGGGGACGAACAGCGAGTCACCCGGGTGGAACAGCTGGCCCGGATTCTCCGGAGTGCCGAGCAGGTAACCGGTGTTGTCGATCTCCGGCAGTTCGGGATGGATGACGGCATGGGTGCCGCCGACGCCGGTGACCGTGATGCCGCCGACCGTGAAGGCCTGACCCGCGGGAGCCGGAGTCCACTGGCCGCCGAGCTGGCCCGCGGTCATCGGATCGGCGTGCAGTGCCGCTCGCGGATTCGCCTCGACGAGCGCGGGAAGCCGTTGCAGATCAACGTGATCCGGATGCTGATGGGTGACGAGGATCGCGTCGAGTCCGGTGATGCCCTCGAACCCGTGAGAGAACGTGCCGGGATCGAACAACACGGTGGTGCCGTTGAGTTCGACGAGAACGCAGGAATGTCCGAAGTGTGTCAGCCGCATGGACTCCACAGTAAGCGCGGTTTCGCGCCTCCCGCCAGGGCTGCGTAGACTCCCACCTGCCGGTAACTGTCTTGCTGTACGTATTTCAAGGAGCGCTTTCGTGGCCCGAGTCGTTGTCGATGTCATGCCCAAGGCCGAGATTCTCGATCCGCAGGGTCAGGCGATCGCAGGAGCGCTCGGCCGTCTGGGGATCTCCGGCGTGTCCGACGTCCGCCAGGGCAAGCGCTTCGAGCTCGAGGTCGACGACACCGTCGACGACGCTGAACTCGAGAAGATCGCAGAATCACTGCTTGCCAACACCGTGATCGAGGACTGGACGGTCACTCGCGTCTCGGTGGAGCCCGCCGCATGAGCGCCCGCGTAGGGGTCATCACGTTTCCCGGGACCCTCGACGACGTCGACGCCTCGCGCGCCGTCACCCTCGCCGGTGGCGAGGCCGTCAGTCTGTGGCATGCCGATGCGGATCTGAAGAACGTCGACGCCATCGTCGTCCCCGGCGGATTCTCGTACGGCGACTACCTCCGGGCCGGTGCAATCGCTCGCTTCGCCCCCGTGATGGAGTCCGTCGTGAAGGCCGCCGAGGGTGGCATGCCGATCCTCGGCATTTGCAACGGCTTTCAGGTGCTCTGCGAGGTGGGCCTGCTCCCCGGCGCGCTGACCCGTAACGAGGGTCTGCACTTCGTCTGCCGCGATCAGTGGCTGAAGGTGGAGAACACCGACACCGCATGGTCGTCGCGCTACGAGCCCGGTGCCGAGATCCTGATCCCGGTCAAGAATGCCGAGGGCCGGTTCCAGGCACCGCAGAACGTGCTCGACGAGCTCGAGGGCGAGGGTCGCGTCGTGTTCCGCTACAGCGGCACCAACCCGAACGGATCGCAGCGGGGGATCGCAGGAATATCCTCGGCCAACGGTCGGGTCGTCGGTTTGATGCCGCACCCCGAGCACGCCACCGAGCCGTTGACCGGACCGAGCGACGACGGCCTGGGGATCTTCTACTCGGCACTGGACACGATCGTCAACGCCTGAGTTTCGTGTCGGTGGTCGCGGTTATTGTGCCGCCATGACACTGACCTTGGGCATGATCACGTTCGACACAACCGATCCGGAACCGCTCGCACACTGGTGGGCGGCACAGGTGGACGGAACGATCGTGGAAGAGAACGACGGCTGGTTCTACGTCGTCGAACTCGCTGCGGCACCGTACCGAATGGCCTTCCAGAAGATCGAGGACCCGACGCCGGGCAAGAATCGCGTCCACCTCGACATGACCACCCTTGACCTCGACGGCGAGGTCGCGCGGCTGGTCGAGGCGGGTGCACGCGAAGTTGCGCAGCACACCATGGGCGACTTTCGCTGGGTGACGCTGAGCGACCCCGACGGCAACGTGTTCTGCGTGTCCGGGTCGCACTGAGCAGTGAATGCCGGCCCAGGCATGGGTGACTCTGGTGGTAGGCGTCCTCGCCGTCGTCGGAGTCGCTCTCACCATTCGTCAGCGCACCGTCGCCGACAAACGAGCGCAGGCATGGCAGCGGATCACCTGGTGCCTCGACCACACAGTCAGCACGGACGACGCCGAAGCTGCCCTGGGGTGGGATATCTACGGGGCGGTCACAGATTCGCCACTCATAACCAGAACAGAACAGGACGTTCTCGTTGCCGTTGCCGATCGCGCCCTCCGACACGCACTGGCGGAACCCTCTGAATGCGAGGACACTGACAATCGAGTCGATGAACTGGAGGAACCGCGATGACCACCGCCGAGGAACGCAAGATCAAAGCTGGGCGTCCGGAAGTCGCCGCGGCCGCGGCTCGCGCATCGATCGCAATCCGTGAACGCAACGGGCGTGAGGTACCTCAGTGGATTCGCGACGCCGCAGCGGGACGACCCACCGTCCCGCCGCCCGAATAGCACGCGTCCTATCAGGACACGAGCGCCCAGCATTTCGTCTCTGGAATGCGGTGCGTTCGTCGTGAATGCCAGGCGTTCGGACCGTCGAACACAGTCATGCCGCACACTCTCGCAGCTCGGTCACAGTCGAGGCGAAGATGCCGGTGGGTTCGATCGAGATCCCGTCGAACACCTGGCAGTACTCGCCGTCCCGCCAGAAGAACACCGAGCGAGACAGTGGGCTCGGTGTATCACGACTGAACATATCCGCCAGATCGGCGAGCTCGGCTGCTGCCATGAGCGCCACGTCGGCGTTGCGCGGCCGGTGAAAAACGAACTCGTAGGCATTGGGAACCACGAACAATACGCCGTACAGACATTCGCCGAGGTGCGCGGAGATCAGCGTGGTCATATCGGCAACCTTCGACGCGAGGTAGATCGAATCACCGCTGAGGACCTCGATGTCGATGCTGTTTCTGCTGAGAATTCGGCCGTCCTCGAACTTCAGCGCCGCGGTGTTCCTTCGTCCGGCTGCCCAGGCGGCGTTCAGGTCTCGGCCGACGAGATGCCGATCTGCCAGTGTCACAGCGCGATTCGGAGAAGACAGGTTCAGCACCCGTCGCGGTGCGCCCGGCACGTCGAGTAGTGGGACGGAATACTCGTACTCGCACTCACCCATAGCCGCCAGGGCTGACGGAGCGATGACGCGCTCGCGCAGCCTCGAGTGGAATTCGTCGTCCGACAATCCGGTGAAGAACGTGGGATCTGCCTCGCGCATCGTCTCGATCATGAGGTCGACATGGCCGGCGATGATGCCGTCCCACGCCGATCGACTCACCCCGGAGCATCGGGCGAACACATTGTTCAGTGACATGCGAACGCCCGAGCCCACCGCCAAAGTCGTCGCGTCCTCGCGGTGAACCACCACCCCGCGCTTGCGAAATGCTTCGATCGTCTTCATTCGCACGATGGCGAATGTGGTCGCGTGAACTGCGCCGTAGTCGGGCAAAGAATGAAATTTCATGACGTCGTCCCCCCGGTCGGTGTGTGCTCTCGAGGTGTTCGACGCGGCGGCTGCCACAATGGTTCCCATGTCGACTCACGCCTCCGCAACCGGTCTCTGCAACTTCGTCGACGTGTCGCCGTCACCGTTCCACGTCTGCAACACGGTGTCGGTGCAGCTCGAGGACGCCGGTTTCGTACGCCTCGAGGAGACCGACGCCTGGTCGACGGACCCGGGCCGCTACTACCTCGTTCGCGGCGGATCACTCGTCGCGTGGAGTACCGAGCACAGTAATTCGGGTCGTTCCGCAGGCTCCACTCCTGACGGCCCGTTCCGAATCGTCGGCGGGCACACCGACAGCCCCAACCTTCGCGTGAAGCAGCATCCCGATCTGCAATCCGCGGGCTGGCAGATGGTGGGCCTCGAACCGTACGGCGGTGCCTGGCTCAACTCCTGGCTCGATCGCGATCTGGGTATCTCCGGCCGGTTGAGTGTGCGCGACGGCAACACCGCCCGCGAGGTACTGGTGAAGGTCGACGAGCCCATTCTGCGAGTTCCGCAGCTGGCAATCCACCTGTCCGAGGATCGCAAGGGCGTCACCCTCGATCCGCAGCGACACGTCAATGCCATTTGGGGCGTGGGCAATTCACCTCAGTCGTTCATCGCCTACGTCGCCGAGCGAGAAGGCGTCGACCCGCATTCGGTACTGGGTTGGGAGTTGATGACACACGACCTCGCACCCAGTGCCGTCGTGGGCGTCGAGTCCGAACTGGTCAGTGCGCCGCGTCTGGACAATCAAGGAACCTGCTACGCCGGAACTCAGGCTTTGCTTGCCGCAGTGGACAATCCGACCGCAGCCACGCCGGTGCTGGCACTGTTCGACCACGAGGAAGTCGGCAGTATGTCCGACCGCGGCGCGTTCTCGGACCTGCTGAACACAGTGCTCGAGCGCATCGTGCTCGGACGCGGCGGTGGGCGTGAGGAATTCCTGCGCACGATGGCCGGATCCATCTGTGCCTCGGGCGATATGGCGCACGCGACGCATCCCAACTACCCGGACCGGCACGAGCCCGCGCATCGCATCGAACTCGGTGGGGGACCGGTGCTCAAGGTCAACCAGAATCTGCGCTACGCAACGGATTCCGCGGGAGCGGGTGCCTTCGCGCTCGCCTGCGACCAGGCCGGAGTTCCCATGCAGCGCTACGTACATCGCGCCGATCTGCCGTGCGGATCGACCATCGGACCCATCACCGCATCGCGCACCGGCCTGTCGACAGTGGACGTAGGAGCCGCTCAGCTCGCCATGCACTCGTCACGAGAATTGATGGGAGCTGCCGACGTGAAGGCATACGCCGACGCGTTGGCGGCATTCTTGGCTCCTGCCTGAGCTCGATCGGCGGCGCACACGCGCGCGCATTCGTCGGGTGCGCGCGGATTTGTGACCCGTGCGGTGGCAATTCCGCGCGCGTTCGGCAAACGCGCGCGCGTTTGCGGGGGTCGGGGGGCGGCGGGTGTGGGCGGAAGCTGAATACCGCGGCGCGACATCGTTCGGCGTTCCCCGTTTCTCGGTCGGCCAGTCGCAACCGCGCGCGCATTCGTCAGGTGCGCGCAGATTGGTGACCCGTGCGGTGGCAATTCCGCGCGCGTATGGCTAACGCGCGCGCGTTTGCGGGGTCCGGGGGTGAGCG
>NZ_NOZC01000040.1:0-913 GCF_002258545.1 Rhodococcus sp. 05-2255-3B1
TCGGCGGGTGCCGTTGACGATGGTCACCGTCGATATAGCCACCCTGATCGGGTTGCTTGCGAACCCGGCGTATCTGGCCGGGCACGGTTCCATCGATCCTGACCTCGCTCGGGAGTTGGCGCGCAACAGTCAGTGGCAGATCCTGCTCACCGACGCAGTTACCCTCGCTGGAAAACTCGGACTGGCTGTGCAGAACCCGGCAACCGGGGAATGGGAACGAACACCGAAAATGCAGACGCAGGAGTCGGACTCAGGGGCGGCAGCGACAGCGGACACGGACACGGACACGGACACTGCAACAGTGAACACGGACGCGGACTCAGGAACGAACGCTGCGTCGGGAACACGCGCTACCGAGACCCACAGCCGCACCGACAGCAACCCGGAGCCCCAGACCGAGATCGAGTCGGAACCCGAGACTTGCACGTCCACAGGCACTTCCGTCGATGTCGACACCGATGCAGCACCGATCCCCGCGCAAGCGCCTGGGCCCATGCTCTCACCGGAGTCCGGCACTGCACCCGACCGAACCGAAACAGGGTCCGCTCCAGAGCGACCCGGGACGGTCCCGCCGACACCAGTACCACCACCGACACCAGTACCACCACCGACAACAAGCCCCACGCGAGGAACAATTCTCCCGCCGGAACCGGGGACGGCGACATCACCGACTTCGATGCACGACCAGACGGAGAATCATCAGACGGAGGATCCCGCGGGGGACACCCCTGCCCGCTCAGCGGCCGATCCAGCTCCTTCCGAGACCGAGACCGAGATCGGGGCAGGCGCGGACAGGCAACGGCGGACGCAATCGCTGACCTCCGCCGCAGCGCTGTTCTGTACCCACACTCCCGTCGGCAGGGGCACACGGCACAGCTCTGCCCTCGACCTGCCCTTCGCAATCCGGCCCAAC